>NZ_CP024871.1:877500-977500 GCF_000306675.2 Leptospira mayottensis 200901116 | reverse complement strand
TTCAATCTTTTTCTCTACAAAAAAAAGGAGGAATGGAAACGGATTACCCCCTCTTCGATTCGGGTAGTTTATCTGTATGCAATCGCTCCATCCTTGGTTTGGATTTTCGCCAACCCGGATAGAGTGATGAGTCTTATCAACGCACAGATGATCGTAAACGAATACGTGAAAAGTTTTACCTTCGCTTTATTCTCATCCCCGACGACTACGAGCCCAGTCAGCCACGTGTTTCAAGAACCTTGGATCTTTCGGTTCTTTTTTGTCGGGGTCATCGTTCTAATTTTCTCATTCTTCAGAAAAAGAATCAAGGCGGCCCCTGTTTCCTCGATCGCACAAACTCTCAAAGATCCGTTAGTTGCAGTGACAAGCATTCTATTTTTGCAGTACATTATCATCGACCTGACCACGGGCAACAAACAGTTACGACATGTGTTTCCTCCTTTGCCCGTTCTGTTTATGATTTTTTCCCTTTGGATCTTCCGTTTTATCGAAGACTCACTCAAATACGTTAGATACACCGCGATAGGATTTGGACTTTTCGTCTTTATATGGAGCGGAAGTCTTTATGTAAGGGAAGGAGGACTTTTAAGAGATAGCTTTGAAAAGGTTCAATACTTCTGCTTGAAGGGTTTTCAAACCGACCTATTTCAACCTGCAAGGGATTTAGCGGCTAAGATTTCTCCAGAGGGAAAATACATCGTGTTTAACGGATTTCATGAAGATTTCAATTTCGATAAAAAAGGAAGACTGATCGCTTCCGAAATCGACCTTCTCATGAGAATGAAAACTTTCATAAAAGGAAAATATCGAAACGACTCCAGACACAAATGGAAATCTTGGGACGAATTTTCATCCGCTCTTATTATCTCTCCTATCTGCGGTCAAAAAGAAATAATGAACAAGTTTGCAATTCGTTCCGCGGCGGTTGGGAAAAATACAACTTTCAAAAAAGAATACAAACACCCTTCCGGAAATTTTTGTCTAAGAGAGTATTCGATTCAGTAACAAAAACTAAGGCAGTTGTTTGGCCATCCCTACTATACGTTCGTATTTTTTTATATACTCAAATTCATCCGTTAAACTTCTACAACCAAATCGATATTGCAAAAGAAACCGGTCGATATTGGTTTTTCCTTTTTATCTGCGGTATATCAACCGTTTTACGATTTTTAAAAGCCTATCTTAAAAATCTCGGATATAGAGCCTCGACAAGAACTTAACAGTTATAAAATATGCTTGAACGCTCGTAAACTACCAAAGAAGCATAACTTGTGGGAACTTCTATATTTTATTACGAACTCACTGAATTATTGTAACTAAGGTTTTTAAGACAGGCTCTGATATGGCGCCCCCATCCGGAGCCGTAAATATTTTTTCGCATTTTTTTTTAATCACCCAATAATTTAACTCGTTAGAGAAAAGCATTCGCGACGATTGATCAGACTGATATTCGCGGGTTGGATACCGCAGGATAATCTATACATCGGGAGCTGTTCTTAGTCTTAAAACGAAGGTCAAATTTGAAATTCAAATTTGCTTCAACACTGAGCCAACAAGTATTCCTCCTTTATCGTACATCTTCTCTAACGAATTCAATTATTGGATGAAACATTACTCTAACTCTATGCAACCAGATTCATCGCCGCCCAAAGAAATCCGGATAACTCTCTTGAAACTGCCGTTATCATTACCTGAGGAGTTTTTCCTCTTTGCTGTAGATTACGAAACTTCTTGTGTAATCTGAGAGATGCTTTTTCCGCCAAAGCAACAACTAACGCAGGTTGTCCCGATCTACGTGCGGTTACAATCTTACTTCCCGTTCCAGGGAAACGATGTTGCCAAGCTGCTTCTGTCAAAATCCTTCGAAGTCTGGGACTTCCAGTTTTTGTTATCCCTGTTTGTTTTCTTTTGGAACCGCTGGAATATTCTCCCGGAACAAGTCCTAAAAAACTCATGAACGAACCGGCTGTTTTGAATCGTTTGAAGTCACAAACCTCACAAAGTAAAAACATTGCGGTTAGATAATCCACTCCTCGGAAACATCTTAATATTCCCACTTTCTCTCGATACGGTTCACTTTCCGCTATCTCTTGTATTCTCTTATCCATCGCTTTTAAATTCTCTTCTTGAACTCTTACCCGACTATAATAGTCGTTAAATGTCTCTTGAAGGATCTCATTGTTAAACTGTAGATTGTTCAACCATTTGTTATGACTGACTGTCCAATACTTTGTTGCTGAGTAAGTTATACCCTTTCTTAATAAGAATTTCATCAACCTCTGACGATTCCTTCCTAAATCCAAACGAAGGCTGTCACGGGATCTCAAATAATCCCTTACCGCTTCGTCCTCTTCACTCGGTACATGAATCGATTCTAATTCTCCACTTCGTAATAATTTTGCTAATTTGATCGCATCTCTTTTATCGGTTTTGATCTTATCCGAACTTTGTCTTGGTATCTTTCCGGGTGCTACAAGGATACAATTCACTCCCAAAGACTTTAGATATCTGTAAAGTGGATAACCGGTTACTCCCGCCTCGTAACAACTATGTATCTCGTTCCATTCTGATTTTAGTTTATTGACGAACTTTTTGATCTGAACCTCATTATGTTTTATCTGCTGTTCTTTTACTATTTCCTTTGTATTGTTCGTTAAACACGCAATTCTAATCGTTTCTTTGTGGACATCCATTCCTACATATATTTTTCTTTTCATTACGTTCCTTCTGTTGGTTTTCTTGTTTTGTGGTATATGCTTGCATCTAACCCACGGTTTTCAAGCCCAGAAGGGGCGCCATTTTGTCTTAGAGATTGTTTCAAAACCTGAAGAAAATTGGTTTTGATTATTCGACACATTGATAATACAACGCAGTAGTCCCCCTCCCGCACATTAAATCTCTTGGATAATTTATAGGTGTTTGAACATATTAAAAATCGTACGAGTTCCGACATTTCAAATTTTTTGGACGGTATCTTAATCAATTCTGATTTTTAATTTTATAAGAGCTTCTTTAGATATCAACTAACGTAAGTCAGTTTCCATCCGAAACCCTCTTTAAGACGACAAGGTCATCCCCCCAAAGACCCTGCCAAGCGCCTGCTTTCAATTCGCGAAACAAAAAATAACCGCTGGGAGTTTCTTCGCCTTTTTTTCTAAGCTGAAGACCTTCCGCATCTTCTGAAATGTATAATTTCGTTTCGGAGCTTTCTTCCAAAAGAATCGCCTCTCTTTCACTGATAAACCGGATATGAATCGTCGGAACAACCGGTGAAATTCTCCAGGTTCCAATAAGATCGATTTTTGTTTTCGAACCTGTACCGACTGGAACTTGGGAATCACCGAAAATAAAAAGATAAACACACCAAACGATTAAAACCGTTAAAAGAACTCCGGCCGTAATCAGAATTATCTGTCTCCGATCGATTCCAGTTTGCATTCGCCGGACTCCTCCTTAAACCTTCTACTGATAAAGGTATCGTTCAACTTCCCGTTCGCACTGATTCGAATCCGATTGTTTTCTACGGCTCCGTAACCGGTAAGATCTACGGTCTCATTTTTCCAAAAGACATTTCTATAATAAGACAATGTCGGTAAAAGATTGTGTTCGTATCCGAAATCAAAAGGTTCTCTAAGATTTAAAGGAAGAGATCTTTTATCTTGAAAACGGGAACGATTAAAACGCACGTTGTGCTGAACATTTAAAGAATTATGGAGCGCTAAAAAATCGTCTCCAAAAAGACGAATCGTGGTATCCGAAGTAATCGTTTCGGGAACAATCCAAGATCCGCAGAAACCATTTATAGGTTCTTCCCAAGGCATTTCAGTAACTTTCACTTTTAGATCCATATACGGATTGTCTTGCCCGAAAGTGAAGTTTGCAAACGCTTCCACGAATTGACTCTCATCTCGAAAACCTTTCATATCCAATTTGGAAAAGAATGGAACCACTCTTCCATCTAAAGTCACTCTTCCGAGATTTTTTTCTTTAAACCGAAACGATTTTAATTTCCAATGTAGAGTAAACGTCAAATATTCCATTAAATACTTGTAAAATGGAGTTCTCGTCCAACGGATTTCAGGAATCAATTTTTCCTGCCGGGTTTTGATATCGGTTCGGATCCAATTCCTCCAAGAATGATAAACCGGTAGAAAATCCCTTACTGAAACCCGATCCAATTCTAGATCCCATTTCCAATCGTTGTACAAAGGATAAAAAAACGCTCCGTTGGCTCTTGGAGATTTCTTCCAACCGGTCTTGCCGGTAATCCGAGTTACAATCGATTCTTGAAAAAGAGAACCTTTCGCATTAAAATTCAAAAAATTTCCGGGTGTGATATCAAGATTAGCCTGATCCAAATGAAAGTCGAAGAAAGGATCCTTCCAATGAAAACCAAGAACATTTAGAAATACGTTGCTCTTGATCCAATCTCCGTAATTACCGGATTCCTCCCATTTTCCCTTCAGACTCAATTGCCCTTCCAGAATTTCCAGATCGCCGGGAAACTGAAAGATGGACTTTAATTCTCGAATGTTTTTCCAATCCGCAAAAATCTCCCAAGTCGCAAGTTTCTTGGAATTCACATTGTATGTTAAACGAAATAGATTTTCCTCTTTTGAGAAGGTATGAATCTGTTTCTCACCGGTTTCGTCTAATGTTAAATCCATTTCATGAACGAGATCTGCGTCTTTAAGATCCGGAATTTTCAAACCCAAAGGTAGATCTTGAAGAATTTTTCCGGATACGTTCGTAAAACGGTTTTTTCCTTTTACGGAAACTTTTTTTCCGTTCAAAAGGATTTCGTATTCCCCTGAAATTTTACCAGAACCGGGAGCGATTTTTCCGAATAAGGAATAGATTCCCCGCACTTTCTCCGCTCTAACATTCTGAAAACGGAATATACTTATGGATTCCTCCGAATTAAATTTGGTTTCGAAAGTTCCTTGAATGAACCTGGAATACGGAAAAGGAAATAAGGAATCTCCGACCGCAACAATTACACCTTCGGGTCGTTTGGTGATGATAATGTCGACTCCCTTAAGGGCATTGAGAACCTCTTCTCCACCCCGAAAAACAGTAACCGTAGTGTTCATCAAACGGATTTCGGGAATATTGATCTTCTGAATGTAAGAAATAAGCTCGCCAGAAATCTGATCCTCTAGATCGATATTGATCGAAGAATCTTTTACGATAATTCCACGAACAAAAGGATGTCCCTTCCAGAGCCCGCCGAGCTGGAATCGGATTTTATTTGTTCGAAAGAGAATATGATTGAGTGCAAAGTCCTCATCGGAAGAAATCCGAAAATCCTCGAATACAACCGCGTTCGGAAAATCATATTCTACAACTCCGAGAGTCACCGCACGTCCGAGTTCTTTATTGATAAAATTTCTGGAAAGTTCCTTTAAACCTCGAAGATCCAAAAGATAATTCCGCACGTAATAACCGACGGATTCCACCACGATTGCATGGATCAAAATCGCCAAAAGAAGCAAGATCAATGCGATTTTTGTTTTTCGATTTCTTTTTAAAAAAAGGAAAAAGGATCCGAAAAAACGACCAAGATCGCCGGAAGTAAAAACGCCGAGCTTTTGTCGGACTCGGCGCAATTGATCGAATGTTCGATTGTGAGAAGTTATCTTGGAAGAACCTGAGAGAGTTGGTCTTGGATTTCTTTCAAAATCGGGCTTTCCGGAAATTTCTGAAGTCCCTCTTCCAGAACCATCTGACATCTTTTGAATTCCTTAATTCGCATAAAACTGTTGGCAACAGTTTCATAAAATAGAATATCCTTTTCAAAGTCTTTCTCTCTAGAAGCACGTCCTAAAATACCAAGTGCGAGACCATATTTCTCCTCTTGATAAAGAGCTTTTGCGTACATCTTCTTGCGAATTGTGGATTCGTAATTTTTATCGACGGACTCAGACTTTCTAAAATGAACGATTGCATTTTCGGTATCGTTGATCCCCAGATATGCAGTCCCTAAGTAGTGATCCAAGTGCTCTACGTCTTTTCCTTCTTTAGAATTTTGGATTTCCTTTAAAACGATGGTCGCTTCCTTATAAGCTTCAATTTGAAGCAGTAATTTCGCTTTTTCCATGAGTAAGGAAGAACGTTTTTTCTCATCCAAAGGAGAAGAGGAAAGTTGAAAATCGATTCCTTGAATTTTAGAACGGATCGCGGATTCCTGAGAAGGATCGGAATCCACGGATTTCTGACCGCTTATGCAGGCAGATAAAAGAAGGAAATTTATTGCTAAAGTAATTATTTTTATATTAAACGTCATGTCTAAGATCCAGTTTTCAATTTCTCAAGCTCGGCGAAGAAATCTTCAGTCTCTTGCTGTCGAACCTCGTCGTTAGAAACCCAATCCATAGTCTCCGGATCAATTTCCGCGAGGAATCGAGAAGCCTGGGTAGTCGTTTGCTCCCCAAATTTGCGTCGATTTGCGGCCCCTGTCAAGCATAAATGCTTCCTTGCGCGAGTCATAGCCACGTAGAGTAGACGCCTTTCCTCATCCACCGAAGATTCCTCCGTCAATACTCTGGAGTTAGGAAGAATTCCCTCTTCCATACCTGGGACATAAACCGATTCGAATTCCAGACCTTTCGATTGATGGATCGTGAGAAGTTGTATCCGATTGTCCTTCTTATCCTCATCGGAAGGACTCTCATCTTCCATGAGTAAATTCAGTCGGTTAATAAAATCGAACAGCGTCGGCTTTTCGGAAGAATCGTGATTCTCTTCGAAATAAGACATCATATTTACGAGTTCAGAAAGATTGAAAGACCGAGCCTTGGCGACCTTCTCGTCCTTTTCTTCGAGTAGAATTTCTTTTTCAATCCCTACTTCCTGAATGAACTCCCGGAATGCGAAATACATCTTAGGCGCCGTGGAAAATTTCTTTTTTGTCCTTTCAATGAGGTTTACAAAATTGTAAATTTCGGACTGAATCTTTTTTTGCAGACTCGGAATAAAATCGGGAGACTCACAAATTCGGAATAAAATCTCATATAAGGATTCCCCCATTTGGGAAGCCTTCTCGTGGATCAAAGAAACACTTCCCGGTCCGATTCCTCGTTTCGGATAATTCAAAATTCGGAGTAAAGAAGCGTTGTCCCTCGTATTCGCAATCAGCCGGATATAAGAGATCATATCCCGAACTTCCTTTCGATCGAAAAAGTTATATCCTCCCACAAGTTTATAAGGAATGGATCTACTTCTTAATTCTTCCTCAAAAGGTCGCGTTTGAAAATTGGTCCTGAATAAAATTGCAATCTGACTTCCAACTCTCGCATCCTTGATGACTTCCTCCCGAATACAATCCACAACGTAAGCTGCCTCGTCCTTTTCGTCCATTCTTTCCAAGTAACGGATCTTTTTTCCTCCGGGAATGGAAGAAAACAATTCTTTCGACCTTCGGGAAAGATTCTTTTTGATAAGCGAATTGGCTCCCTGAATGATCACTGAAGTCGATCTATAATTTTCCAATAGACGCACAACGTTAGCTTCGGGAAAATCTTTCTCAAAATTCAAGATAAGGCTGAGATCCGATCCCCGAAATGCGTAGATGGATTGATCGTCGTCTCCGACCACGCAAAGATTCCGATTATCTCCCATGAGAGCTCTTAAGAACACATATTGTGTTTGGTTCGTGTCTTGAAACTCATCCACCATGAAGTATTGAAACTTCTTATGGTATTCTTCACGGACTTCCGCAAAATCCTTAAGCAATATTCCCGGCAAAAGGATAAGGTCGTCGAAATCGAGCGAGTTCTGCTCCTTGAGCGTAACCTGATAACTGTCGTAAATCAGGTTAGCGATCTGATCGGATTCCAAAAGCGAAGAATCCAGATATTCTCTATACGTAGGACCCGAGTTTTTGATTCGAGATATCTTACCGAGAATTTCGGAAACTTTCGCTTTTTTTAGTTCGACTTTATTAGAAATCAATAATGTAGTTAAAAACCCTTCCTGATCGTTCTGATTCATCAATAGAAAAGGTTGTTTGTATCCCAATAATCCGATATGTTTCTTGAGCATATTCAAGCCCAGAGAATGAAACGTAGATAAAACAATCCCCTTGAGCTTTTGTTTCGGAATCATCTTTCGAACCCGTTCTTCCATTTCCCTGGCACTCTTATTCGTAAAAGAAAGGGCTACAATTTTACCTGCGGAAACCCCTACGTTTTCGATTAAATGCGCAATCCGATTCGAGATGACTCGAGTTTTCCCGGAACCAGCGCCAGCAAAAATGAGGATCGGTCCGTTTACGTGACAAACTGCTTTTTCCTGTTCAGGGCTTAGTTTCATGAGACATGTGACATAATTAGGGTAGGAAAGATTCTGTCAATCTTGTACGTCCGGAAATCCTCTCAAACCGCAACACAAAATACAATCCGTGTTCCTTGGATGCTCCCGTATCGCTCTGTATTTTGCTTTTGAGCACTGCTCTCGCTTTTTTTTAGTTCCCGAAAATGTGAGAACCTGATTTTTAGAAAAGATTCTTCAAATTCAAGAATTGGGAACTCATTCTTGAAGATTTAGAAACGCTTTTTCTAAGCCCCGAACGACCGATCTTTTAGCTTGCAATGAGGTTTTCAGTTTGCTGGAATTCTCTCTTGGAGAAAAAAACTACTTTGAAAGAATGGAATCTTTCCACGATGACTTAAAGAATAACCGAAATTTCGACGTCTTGCGTGATAGAAATTAGTCTCACCGGTATCGGAATTTCTGAAATAACCCAATGCCCCACCCTCTAAAAATCACTCTCGACAAAACTTTCTCTACTGAAAAAACCGAATCATGCAATCCCGTTCGAGTGCTACGACCGGACAATCATCAACCTATCCTTTTAAAAAAGGAGATCCAATGAAATCTTTTTATCCGGAAGAATACGATCCTCATTCGAATCTTTGGTCCAAAAGGGATCGAAGAGATCTAATCGCCACACCAATTTTCAACCTTGTCTCCTGGCATACCACCTCTCCCGACAAAAAAATTTCCAAAGACTTTTTTCATCTGGAATCCTTGGATTGGGTGAACGTAATCGCAACCACTCCGGAAAACAAGATTCTTCTTATCGATCAATACAGACATGGAATTCACCGTTTCAGCCTGGAGATTCCCGGAGGAATCGCAGAGAAAAAAACTCTTCTCGAATCCGCACAAGCCGAACTCGTGGAAGAAACAGGTTACGTGTCACAAGACTGGGAATATCTAGGTAAGGTCACGGGAAACCCTGCGATCCTAAACAACTGGTGTCATACTTTCATTGCCAGAAACGTTCGTAAGCTTTACGACCAGGATCTGGACGACAGCGAACAAATTGAAATTTTTGAAACCCCCATCCGGAACGTTCCCCGATTGATCGCCGATAACATTCTACATCACGGAATGATGGTCGCCGCTCTCGGAATGTATTTTATCAAAAACCCAATCCAGAACTAGAATGACTCAAGCCAAAACAAAACACGATCCTTTTCAAGCCTTGAAAATTTCCGATTACCGTTTCTTCCTTTTCGGTAAGTTTATGGTGACTCTTTCCATCAGCATCCAAACCACCGTCGTTGGTTGGCAAATGTATCATCTCACCGGAAGCAATTTGCACGTCGGTTTTATCGGTCTCGCGGAGGCGATTCCTTCCATCACGATGGCCTTGTTTTCCGGTCTTGTGATCGATTCCTTTCCGAGAAAAAGAATCGTCACGTCCGCTCTGGGTCTTTTATCAATCTGTTCGCTACTTCTACTAGCATTAGTATTCCCTAATATGTCTTGGATTCTTCGAGAATCCGGCGTATATCCGATTTACGGCGTGATCTTTCTTTCCGGAATCGCGAGAGGTTTTTTAAATCCGGCGACCGCCGCATTCCAAACCCAGCTCGTGGATAAGGAAACATTTCCAAACGCCGCGACCTGGAGTGGAATCGCCTGGCAGACCTCCTTGGTCCTCGGCCCCCTTATGGGAGGAATGTTGATCGTCCTTGGTCTTTACTTTGCATATTCGGTAGACCTTATTTTGATGAGTTTCGGTTTGATTTTGATGTTACTTGTAAAAGGAAAACCCGTTCCTGAAAAACCGGAATCAAGCGAAAACATCTGGGAAAGTTTAAGTTCCGGTTGGAAATTCGTTTCCACACACCAGATCATCCTCGGTGCAATCTCTTTGGATTTGTTTGCGGTCCTTTTCGGAGGAGCGGTTGCGCTTCTCCCTTCTTTTACGGAAAAAATTCTGGGACAAAGCCCCGAGATTTTCGGAATTCTTCGTTCGGCCCAAGGAGTCGGAGCTGTTTTATGTGCCTTTTTTATCGCCGCGAGGCCGCCTAAAAAACATTCCGGTTGGATCCTTCTGTCTTGTGTGTTTGGCTTCGGGATTTGTATCATTTTTTTCGGGCTTTCCAACGATTATAGAATTTCGTTTTTCTGTCTTGCAGCCGCAGGTGCGTTCGACATGGTCAGCGTAGTGATTCGTCACACAATTGTTCAGATGCACACTCCGGATCATATGAGAGGGAGAGTTTCCGCAGTAAATTATATCTTTATCGGTTCTTCGAACGAAATCGGAGAATTCGAATCAGGTGTTACCGCGGAATGGCTCGGAATCCGAAGATCAATCGTCGTAGGTGGAATTCTGACTCTCTTAACCGTGGGATTTGTAGGAACAATCGCTCCCCGGCTTCGAAAAATGCAGTTGAAGGATATTCTTTAAAGACCTAATATTAAAATCGGACAACCCAACAAACACAAACAACGGTTAGATGAAAGTTTTGTAAAAATTTTTATAAGTGGCTTTTCATTTGTAGACCCATGGTTCTTGTGACAGGAGAATTTGTCCGGAGATTTCATTCCGTAATAAAATTTACAGGGAGATGCCCACAGTTTTCGGAGAAAAACCCTTAAGAGGATCGTCATGGTCCCACTCTTTTGAAAGTAAAAATAAAAAAACGTTCAACAAAAAGTGTTTCATCGAGTTTAAAGAAGTTCGCCCGAGTCCACACTTAGAGTTTCTTTGCTTTACAAAGAGTCGTCCCATCGACTATGGTTATTTCATTCTCCGAATTCAAGCGCAACATTTTCTGCGGACCGCGTTGCAGCTGTTACAGAACGAGACCCAGAAACTAATTATATTTTAGAATATTCCTATTTTTGAATATTAAAGAAGGAACCGATGGATGCTCCCAATTTACTTACCCAAGCAGAAGCCGTCAAGAGGGCAGAGCTGATCGACCAGGTCAGTTACGAAATTCATTTAGACCTCGAAGCAGGTTCTTCCACATATCAGGGAGAAACTAAAATTTCATTTTTTTATACCGGAAAGGGGAAAGGAAAACTCAAAATAGACTTTGTCTCGAAGAAGATCGAAGTATTTTTGTTAAACGGAAAAGAATTGAAGGAGTTCTTCAATTACTCGAAAACCGATTCTTTCCTGGATCTTCCGCAAGAATCCTTAAAACCCGGAAAGAATGAAATTAGGATTCGTTATACAAACGACTACAACCACAGCGGTTCAGGATTTCATCAATTCCAAGATCCTTCCGACGGCTCCGAATATCTCCACACGGATTTCGAACCTTTCGAAGCACACCGAATGTTTCCGTGTTTCGATCAGCCCGACTTGAAAGCGACGTATGAGCTTTCCCTCGTCGGACCGAAAGAATGGAAATACGTTCACAACACTCTTCCTTCTAAAGAACAAATCGAAAAAGAAAAAATCGAAATTCGTTTTCAGAAAACCGCTCTGTTTTCCACGTATTTGTTCGCTTTAATCGCCGGTCCTTACGAGGTCTGGGAAGACCATTATAAAAACGTCCCATTAAGAATTCTGTGCAGAAAATCCCTCGCCAAGTATCTAGATGCGAAGAACCTTTTTGCGATCACAAAAGAATCCTTTGGATTTTTAGAATCTTACTTCGATCTTCCGTATCCGTACGGAAAATACGATCAGATTTTTGTTCCGGAGTTTAACATGGGCGCTATGGAAAACGTGGGAGCCGTTACCTTTTCGGAACATTACATTTTTAGAAGTCCCCGTATTTATTCCGAATATCTCGGAAGAGCCAATACAATCTATCACGAGATGGTTCATATGTGGTTTGGCAATTTGGTTACGATGAAATGGTGGAACGACCTTTGGTTAAACGAAAGTTTTGCCGATTATCTTTCCTATTACGCAATGTCTCACGGAAAATTATTTCCGGACGCTCTCGAACACTTTTATGTTCGAGAAGAATGGGCTTACAGAGAAGACCAACTCTCCACGACCCATCCCATAGCGGGAAACGCAGAAAACACGTTAGACGCAATAAGCAACTTTGACGGAATCTCCTATTCCAAAGGGGCTTCTGTACTTCGTCAGCTGATGTATTATATCGGGGAAGACACGTTTCGGAACGCGATGCGAAAATACTTTCGAAAATTCGCGAATTCGAACACAGTTCAAACAGACTTTTTAGATACGATGTCCGAAATTTCCGGAATCGATATCCGTGATTGGAGCAAGGAATGGCTCGATACGACCGGAGTGAACACGCTTCTTCCAGAATGGAGACAGGAACATTTGTTGATCCGACAATTACCCTCAGAAAAAAACGGTCTTTACAGAACACACGCTTTGGAAGTAACAATCTTTACCCTCAAAGGAGAATTTTTCGAAGCTGCCTGGAAAAGTAGGATCGATGTCAAAGGACAAGAAACTATTCTCCCTTATAGCTTGTTTCAAAATGCGGATTTTCATATAAGCAAAAACCCAAAGATGCAAAAATCCGTCGTAAAAACGACAAACCCCGACAAACATATATCTGGATCTTCCGAGATCGTAGTGTTAAATACAAACGACTACGCATATGCAAAGACCTATCTTTCGAAAGACGAAATTCTTCTCTTAAAAACTTCTTTGAATAAACTGAAGGACCGTTTTGCGAGAAGAATTCTCTGGGGCTCTCTGTGGCAGATGACGCGCGACGCGGAAATTTCTCCCAAGGATTTTTTGGAACTTGTGTTTCAACAGGGAATTCACGAAAAAGATCTTTCCGTTCGAAGCAGTCATATCTTGACCAAGGCCTCCTCCATCACCTCGAATTACCTGAAGAAGGAATACAAGGAAGAATGGTCCGCAAAGCTAAACGAACTAGCTAAGAACGGACTTGAAAATCCTTCCATCACGGAAGAGGAAAAAATCGTCTGGTATAGAATACTTGAAAGTACATCCAGAACTCCAAATCAACTTTCTTACTTAAAGGACCTTTTAGACGGAAAGATCATAATCTCCGGGATTAAAATCGACCAAGAAAGAAGATGGAGTATTTTAACGAGGCTTTCCGCATTTGGAGATAAGAACGCGTTAGACCTCATTGCAAAAGAGGAAAAAGCAGACACATCCGATCTTGGGGCGAAAAAAGCATACGGGGCTAGAGTCGCGTATCCCGATCCAAAATCGAAATCTGCCGCTTGGAAAGAATTTACCGATCCTAATACAAAACATTCCACGGATATGCTCCGCTATGGAATGAGGGGTTTTTATTGGGATCATCAGGAAGACATCCTAAAAGATTACGAGAATTTATACTTTGAATCCGTGATCAGAATTTATAAAGACCGCGATTCCCATTTTTCTTCCGCATTTGGAAATCTCTTATTTCCAAGTTTGGAACCGAATCAGACCCTCGTGGACAAAACGAATCGTTTTCTCAAAGAACAAAAAGAGATTCCCGCTCTTCTTAAAAAAGATCTCAAACAACATCGAGATGATTTGGAAAGAACCGTGAAAATTCTCGCCAAACAATGAATCCTTTTTAAATCGGAGAGTTTGTAAAGTTTCGACAAGGTTGAAGCGTATTCTTACAAAACGAAACAATTGAAAAAATAAAATTGCGAGTAGAGGGACTCGAACCCCCACACATTTCTGCACCAGAACCTAAATCTGGCGTGTCTACCAATTTCACCATACTCGCGCGTGGTCCTTCCAATGTTCGTGAATCTTCTTTGGAGTCAAGCGGTTTCGTCGGAAAGCTTTTTCAAAACGAGTCGCTTAGGTTATTCCGATACTTTGAACGTTTGTCAAAATGCCCGAGAGTTGTTGCCGTACATTGCCCGCAATTCGATGATTTCTTTCCAAATTTTTGAGACGATCCTAAATATCCAATCATTCGATCCACTTTTTCAGATCCGCAAGATGACTCACCGGGAGTTTACAGGAAAAATTCTCACAAATATAAACGAGTGCGTTTCCTCCGCTGTCTCTTGAGTCGAACAAAGTTGAAAGTTTTCTCGCCTCTTCCAACTCGTCCTCGTTTATAACAGCAAAAACCGAATCGGGTAAAAATTTGGTTTGAATCTCAGCTAAAAGATCCTTTCCGGAATCCGAATCCTTACGAATCAAAACGATTTCTTTGGAATGATGTCTGTAAGTCCAGTAAGCCGAAAGCAAATGTGGATAACTGAGAGAATTAGTGGATAATTCTTTCGTAAAATACAAAAAGATTGATTCGGCGAATTTACGATAACGAACCGAATCGATTCCGAACAAGGACAGTTTCACCAAAGAATAAGCAAGAGAACTGTTCGCGGAAGGTTCTACACCATCGTAACCGTCCACACTCCTCCGCAAAAGAACTTCGCCGTCGCTTCCTGCATCGAAGAACACACCCGCCGGGGAACGGAACAAACGAATCGCCTCTTCCATCCAAAGAACCGCGTTTTTCAAATAACGAATTCCACGCCCCGCTTCAAACAAAGCGATCGAAGAAGTGATCATCTCCGCGTAATCATTACTATATCCTAATATACCCGATTCTCCGTCCCTAAATCGACGTAACATTCTTCCGCTCGGATCGATCAGATTTCTTTCGATAAAAGAATACGTCTCTTCCGCGAGTCTCAAAAAGTCTTCCCTCTGAAACGCAACACCTGCCTTTGTAAGAGCTTTGATATAAAGTCCGTTCCAAGAAGTAAGAATTTTATCGTCTCGCAGAGGACGAACTCTTTTGTTTCTTCTTTCCAGAAGTTTGGCTCTACCTCTTTCCAAAACAGAATCGATCTGTTTCCATTCTTCTTCGGAAAGTTTTGTAGCTTCGCTACGATAACTTTCATACAGAATATTTTTTCCTTCGAAGTTTCCCTTTTCCGTTACATTCCAAAATTTCTCCAAAATTCGAGAATCCTCTCCGCAAACTTCCCGGAATTCTTCAAGACCCCAGATATAAAAAAGCCCTTCTTTGCCTTCGGAATCTGCATCCTCCGCACTACAGATTCCCCCGTCGACAATTCTCATATCCCGATGCAGATAGGAAATTACATCAAGTGCAAAGGATTTGGCAGAAATTTTTTTAGAAACCTGAGAACATTCCACTAGAGTTTCCAAAAAGAGAGAATTATCATAGAGCATCTTTTCAAAATGCGGAACCATCCAATAAAAATCCGTAGAATAACGACAAAGTCCACCTCCCACCTGATCGTAGATTCCTCCTTGTTTCATTGCAAGGAGCGTATTCTCCACCATCTCCAAAGCCCTTGGATTTCCGGAAGAACGATGATATCGAAGCAAAAACGAAAGTCCCATGCTTGGAGGAAACTTATTGACATGATTGGTTTTAAATCCTCCGAACTCGGCGTCATAATAACTTTCGTAAAGAGAAAATCCAGAATCAAAACAATTCTCCGAGGGTAGACTTCCTTCTTGCTTTTCTATGGTCCGTCTTTCTCCGGAATCTTTCAAATATTGAGATAGTTCGGAAGACGCTGCGATCAATTCCTGTCGTTTCTCATTCCAAACCTTTCTAAGAATATTCAAAACTTCTAAAAAACTTTTTCTTCCATACATGGGTTCGGGAGGAAAATAGGTTCCTCCAGTAATCGGCTTTCCATCCGGAGTCAAAAAAATATTAAGAGGCCAACCACCTTGTTGGTCCATAGCGTGTAACGCATCCATATAAATCCGGTCGATATCGGGTCGTTCTTCACGATCCACTTTGATTGATACAAAATGAGAATTGAGATAATCCGCGACCATTTGGTTCTCAAAGGATTCTTTTTCCATAACATGACACCAGTGGCAGGTCGCATAGCCTATGGATAAAAAAATGAGTTTGTCCTGTTCCTTTGCTTTGGTTAAGGCTTCCTCACCCCATGGAAACCAATCCACCGGATTATACGCATGTTGTTGGAGATAAGGACTTTTTTCTTTTGAAAGTCGATTCGGACTACGGGTGCTGAATTGCATTGAATTACTCTCTTTTAGACTCATAAAATCTATTTTTCGATTTCTAAAAATCTTCCTAATTCCAACCATGTCCATTAAGTGGGCGCTTACATGGAGCACAAAAAAGAAGGTACTTATGGAAAATTTGGAACTTTTCTTATTCTAGGAATCATTTTTTTTACAATAATTCAGCCTACATCTGGAGAAGATATCCTACCTAAGGAAGTCATTGTAGAAGAAAAAGGGAATCCCGGAGACTTCAAAAATGTACTTCGTCTGACTCTGAAAGACGCAGTCAATCATGTGCTCGAAAAGAACATTACGATTCAAAACGCAAAGATGGAGTACGTAAAAGCGGACGGAGGAGAGCTCAAAAACGAATCCCAATTTACTTGGAATCTGATCGGTGGAATCACTATCTTTAAAACAACTCTTCCCAACAATAGAAACAACATCTTTTTAGGAACTAAACAGAGCCAAGATAAGCTCAGCGTAGGTATCGAAAAAAATTTTAAAACAGGAACTTATGTGAAATTGGAAGCGAGCACCACTCGTTTCGATTCAAGCGCCTTCGAAGATCCTCGTACAACTCCTTCAAGCTTAGCTATACTCGCTATTCCCCCACAATATACGAGCGCTTTGACGATCACTCTTAGTCAGGAAATTTTAAAGTACAGCTTCGGAAAAACTCAGAAGGAAAGAGAGGCCATTTTAAGACAAAACACGGTGATCAAAAGAGAAGAGCTGATTTATATTCTTTCCCAACTCGTAGTTCAAACCTTAATTCAATACTGGAGTTTAAACATCTACGATTCGAACGTAAAAACTTTACAAGATCTAGAATCCAACACGAGAAACATACGCGATTTAACCACAAGAAAACGAAATTTAGGTCTTTCCGAAGGTTTTGAAGTCAACCTTTGGAACTCCATTCTTTCTCAAACTGCCGGAAATTTAGAAAAGGCGAAGGTTTCCCGTAAAGAAGCGGAAAGAAATTTGATTCGAATTTTAAACGCCGATCCCTCCTCTAAAATCGAAGGTGTTACCGACCTTCAAGAGAATGTTCCAACGGATTTTAACGTGGAAAAAGATTATATCTACGCTTTAGAACACAGAACCGATCTAAAAAACCTTAAGAAACAAAGGGAAATTGCGGAACTCAATTTGAAAATCAAAGAAGCCGAAGACATGCCTTCTTTGAAACTTTCAGGCGCCTATTCCACTAGAGGGCAAAACATCGTTTCTCCCCAGCAAAATGTCACGGATACAAATCGAGGAATTGCTTCCTTTAAATATCCGGAAGCATATGCGGCTTTTCAGTTTTCTTATCCGCTTTGGGATAAAGGCATCAAAGCAGATATTCGAAATGCGAAGTTGGATGTGGAAAATTTAGAAAAAAAAGAAGCGGAATTGAAACTTTCCATCAAAGAAGAATTAGAAAATCGTTATGCGGCGATCTTAGCAGGAAAAGATATTCTCGAAGGTACTAAAAAAAGAAAGGAAGAAGCCAATAAATTCTATAGAGGTCTTTCAGAACGTTTTCGTCAGGGAAGATTTACTGCAGTCGCAGTAAAAACCGCGTTGGATAACGTTATCCAATCCGAATTACAAGTAACTCAGGCTAAAATTCAACTGAACATAGATATTCTTCGTTACGAACTCGCAAAAAACCATATCTTCGAGAAATTTGGCGTGAACGTTAATGATATCATCGATCGATTGATGAAGATGACGGACACAAAACAAACAGACCTGAATACCGCTGCTTTAGAACAAAAATAGAACCCGGGTCTCAAAAATTTTCTACCTACTACTTAAAATCAAAGTTCAATTCTTCGAATTAAGAGCCTGTCTTAAAAACCTTAGTGACAATGATTCAGTAAGTTCGTAATAAAATATAGAAGTTGCCACCAATTTATGCTCCTTTGGTAATTTACGAGCTTTCGAGTATATTTTATAACTGTTAAGTTTTCGTCGAGGTTCCTATATTCTGAGGTTTTGAGACAGGCTATAAGTTCCATACAAAAGAGCTATTCAACACTTTAAGAAAAATCAGCTACAATCATTCGATAAATTTCGCAATAAAACTTCCCACAAATTACGTTCCTTTGGAAATTGATGGACTTTCTAACGGATTTGATTGTTGTTAAACTTTCTTAAGAGTTCTTACATTCTAAGGTCTTAGAACAAGCTCTAAAGTAAAAAAGTTGCATATATGATGCCAAAGTACAAAACAATCGATTAGAATACTTTGTTTTTCAATTTATCTGACAATCCATTTCAAAAACTGCGGTAGAGATCAAGCCGGATCAATCGACCGGAGGTGAGAGCAAACTCAAAAACCTCGCTTTTATAAATCGCTCGGTTAGGTTCGCCAAAAGTTTACCCGTGACAGTTTAGTTTGTTTCGGATAATGGAACATTCCTTCCTTTTCTTACCGATAGTTAAGTAACCTTCCGCACTTTCTCCATCGTCGTAGAATCTTCCGCTGAACACGGAACCGTTTGCAAACCAATACGTCCCCGTCCCCACCTTCTTATCGTTTTGAAAGTATCCAGAATATCTGTCTCCGTCTTGGTAGAGTATGTCTCCGTATCCATGTCGCTTATCATTTTTGAAACTTCCGGAATATACCTCTCCGGTATCATATACGTAAATACCTAGTCCGTTTTTACAATTCCCGTTCTTACATCCGGGAGTGGATCCGAGATAAGACGAAATCGATTTGGTTTCTTTCTTGGGAGATTGATAGGATTCCTTATACGATTTTTCCGGCTCCACGTACTTTTTAGGTTGGCCGAACGCGTCTTCTTGAAAGAATCTCCTTTCTTTCAGTTCAGGCTCCAAATCAAGATCACTCTTCTTTTGAGAGCTCGATGTTTTGGCATTTTCCTTTTTAGAAGTTACTTTGTTTTTCTTACCACAATCCGCTAAGACAAAGCATAAAAGCAGAATGACTCCTAACGTGAAAATTATCTTCCGATTGGATTCGAAGCCTTCCTCCATTTAAAGTCCCTTCTTTAAATATCGGAAATTGACTCCGGTTTCAAAAGATTTAGTTCTTAAGAATTTTTCTTCAATCGAATCAAACTGATTTCAGAAGGCGCCCCAAGTCGAATTGGAGGCCCCCAATACCCCGTTCCTCGGCTCACATAGATCCAAGTGTCCTTATGTTTATGGAGTCCCGCAACAAACTTCTGCGCGAGATAGATAAGTAGATTCCCCGGAAAATACTGTCCTCCATGTGTATGTCCCGACAACTGAAGATTGAATCCCGCATCGGCCCCTTCAAAGACGCTGTTCGGTTGATGTGCGAGTAGAATTTTGTAATCCGTTTTTTCTCCGCCCTTCATCGCCTGGTATGGATCTGTTTTATGCTCCACAAGGATAGATCCCGCTTTGAGATCGGTGACACCGGCGAGAGTTAGATTCGCTTTTCCATGTTTCAGAATTTGATTTTCGTTTAATAAAACCTGAATGTTATGTTTTTTCAATTCACGAATCCAAGAAAGAGCCCCTGAATAATACTCATGATTTCCGGTCACGAAAAAAGTTCCATGTTTGGATTTGAGATCGGCAAGAGGAGTGATATGATGAGCGAGTTTACTTACCGGACCATCGACCAGATCTCCCGTAATCGCAATCAAATCGGGCTTAAGTTCGTTCACGGCTTTTACGACAGATTCTAAAAAACGCTTTTTGATTGTAGGTCCGATATGAACGTCCGAAATTTGAACAATCCTGAACCCGTCCAAAGAAGAATGTAAGTTTTTCTCAAAGACATCCACCGAAATCACTTTTAGCTTTTTATGTGCCTGATAGAATCCAATTCCTGTAAGTCCTCCCGCAAGTCCAAGTACGGAGAAGCTCAGAAGTTGGTTTAAAAATTCCTTTCTTTGTACGAGTTCTCCCGCACCGCTATCGTTTGAATCGGAATCTGGAAAGAATTTTGTAAGCCCATACAAGGAGACCGCGGTGATGTCCTTCAACAAAACAAGACTGAATAAGATTGTAAAAAATCCTAACCCCGTGAACGCAAGATAGGAAAACGCGGTTTGAATCCCCTCGCGTTTGGAAGTCAAACTGATGTAATAGCTGACCGGAATACTTAAAGTACATAAAAAAATTAACGTCCATGCAAACCAAGAAATCCAATTTTGCGTGCTTAAACTTGGGATTAAACGAAAACCAGTATACACGTAACCCGATCCGATAATGAGGGTAAACACGGAAAGAAATACGAGAAAACGAGAAATTTGATTTTCCATGGCCTATATAAGACCGATGAAAATCCCCAAAGTTCCTTTTCGTATTAAATTTTTGATCTGTATAAGTTTTTCTTCGGTATTTTCAGTTTCTCGAATATTTCCCCAAACCCTTGACGAACCTTCGGTTTCTCTTAGCTTTGACAAAGTATCTATGCCTAAAAGTGTTTTAGAATCTCTAAAACTGAAAAGTATTCTCAGTACAAGCACGATTTTAAACGCAAATTTAGATCTCTATCAGCTATTACCCCTAATCATGCTCTACTCCAAAGATCTTCTGGAGGCAGAGGCGAGTTCCTTGTTCCTTCTCGATGAAGCGGAAGAATTTTTATACTGCGAAGTAGCACTTGGTGAAAAAGGTGAAATCATTCAAAAATATGGACGCCTTGATATAGGACAGGGGATCGCTGGTTGGGTGGCCAAAGAAAAAAAGCCGATCCTTTTAGAAGACGCGTATTCGGATTCTAGATTCAATCCATCCTGGGATCAAAAGACGGGTTATAGAACCCGTTCCTTGGTTTGTGTTCCTTTGTTCATCGAAAACAAGATTATCGGAACTCTTGAAATCCTCAATAAAACGCAAAACCGTTCGTTCGACGCCTGCGATTTGGACTATCTTACGTCCTTATCCGAAGTGGCCGCAATCGCGATCCAAAACGCGAAAATTCACGAAAATCTTAAAAAAAGAATTTTGGAACTTTCTCTCTTATACGAATTCGAAAAACTTATTGTTTCCGAAAAAAGCATTCATGAACTGGGCAATTGGGTACTGGAAAGGATTTTAGAATTCTTAGAAGCAAAAACCGGAACCATTTATCTCGCAGACCATACAAGCCAAACATTGAGAATTCTCGCAGCTAAAGGAATTCCGAAAGATGCGATTCATACGATCATAGTTCCTTTCGGTGAAGGCGTTGCCGGCTGGGTTGCTAAGGAAAGAAAAAATCTTCTCATACAAAACTTGGAAGAAGACAAACGTTATAATACGAAGTACAAGTTCGAAACAAACTCTCTTATTTCTTCCCCCTTGGTTTATAAAGACGAACTTTTAGGAGTTATCAGCGTCAATAACAAGAATTCCGGATTTGCGTTTCATAAAAACGATCTAGAAATATTGGGGGCAATTGCAAACCGACTTTCGATGACGATCAAGAATGCGGACCTCTCTCACAAAGTCGTAAATTCCGATCGGGAATTACAAAGAGCCAGAGAAGTCATGTCGAAAGTAATTCCGAATACGATCCCTTATATCAAAGGTCTGGAAATCGGAGCAGAACACATTCCTTACTCGAACGTGGGTGGTGATTTTTATAGTATATTCAAATTGGATCCGGAACGAACCGGATTTTTAGTCGCGGACGTTTCCGGCCACGGTCTTTCCGCATCGGTCATAGCGACAGTAATGAACACAATCATTTCCACGTATGATAGAGAAATTCTTTCTAGCCCATCCCAATTTTTTTCGGGACTCAATCACGCCCTCAATAACAAAATGGTCGGGAATTTCGTAACTGCATTCTACTGTGTGATCGACACGGAAAAAGATACGATTCTTTATTCCAATGCGGGACACAATCACCCTTTACTTTTACAAAATTCGACTGATAGTATGATCTCTCTGGAAACGAAAGGAAAACTAATCGGTGTTATTCCGGATCTTTTTTTCGAGGAGAAATCCATTCATTTCAGAACCGGTGATAGGTTGGTGCTTTATACAGACGGAATTTCAGAGCATTATTCCGACGACAGAACCAAACGTTACAGTGAAGAACTCATTTCTCTTTCGATCCATAAGTGCGCCTCTAAAAGCGCTCAGGAAACATCCGCACAAATCATCTCCGATAGTATTGAATATTGCAATTATTCCAAGTTCAGCGACGACGTAACCCTTCTCGTAATTGATCGTAAATAAATTCAACCTTATTTTTAAAGTATGATTTTGTTCGAAGTAAATAAGTGCATTTTATTCAAATCGACAACTACGAAAAATTAAAAACTTAATTTTATTTCCAACGCTAAAATTCATCCATTCAATACGGAATCAATTTGAAAAAATTTCAGATGATTGAATTCAACATAATTTCTTTTTTAGAATCGCATAAGAAAAGCCTGTTCCATTTTTTACGATTCTCCAACTGATTTTTAAAAGTCTGTCTTAAAAACCTCAGAATACAGGAGCCTCGACGGGAAGTTATCAGTTATAAAATATGTTCGAAAGCTCGTAAAATTACCAAAGGAATGTAACTTGTGGGAACTTCTATATTTTATTACGAACTTACTGAATCATTGTAACTGATTTCTTTTAAGGTTTTTAAGACAAGCTCTTACTGATCTCTATAAAATTAAGTACCGTAAATTTTAATTCCCAAGCCCTGTTTCAGTGTAAAATATGAGGCACTCTTTTATGCAGTTCTAAGTAATTGTTCAAAGATGAAATCAGAATTTGATTTTTCGATATCAAAAACGATATTATTCAATTTCCACATCTTGAAAAAAATGGCCGGTTACTTCTCTAAAAAAATCCTTTGCGGCTCTTTGATCAAAATAAATCAATTTCCGCCTCATTCAAATTCACTTCCTAAAATTTCATGTATGAAATTCATTTTTTACTTTATCAAAAAAGTCAGCTGCAAGGTTTTGTTTCGTGCAGGTTCCTATCTTGTTCGTTTGAAAGGCAACGTCATACGTCTTTATGATAAAATTCTTTAAACCAAAATCGCTATTCTTAAGTTGAACAAGCATTATATATAATCCCTTGAAATTAAAAATAAATTCCACTTTCCGAATGAAACAAAAAACTGTCGGAGTCTAACTAGATGAAATAAGGAGGATTCACAATGAATGCAATCACGATCTTTGCGCTTGCTTTGTTGGCAGTTCCTGTTTTTGCCCGTTTTGCTCGGGTGACGAAAGAAGCGATGGGTAGATATCACCTAATCGGCTTGGGAGGTTTGTTCTTGATTTTGGGAGAAGCGACCCGAATGACAGCAGACAAAATCTCTCCGATCGCGACACTCCTACCAGTCATCGACATCGTCACTGTGGTTTTAGCATATGCGGGGGTTCTCTTCGGGACACTGTGGTTATCAGTGTATTATATAAAGCACCCGAATGAAATTTGAAAATTCTTAAGCAAGAATGAGGAAAAAGGCGGGCTTGTTCCCGCCTTTTTTGCGTACAGAGAATCGATCGATACGGAAGAACCAACCGACTTTTTGAAAGTTTTATCGTGACATTAAAATTCTTACAGGTTGTCCTTTGATAATTTTACAAATTTTATGCGGGAACACTCTCATAGCTTCTTCTTAATCTAAGTCTCTGTGTGTTTGGTTTGATACTTTTGTATAAGATTCTCAGATTGCTCATTCAATAAATAGATTTGAACTATTTCTTTGTGCATATAGAATCAATCCTACACACCTATACTTTTCCTTTCGCTTTAGTTTCTTCTTGTCTTGTGGTTTTTCAAGTCCGAAAAAGGGAGACCATTCCTGCGCCGATTATTTTAATTCATTTACAAACTCAAACAACGTGACAAATTCCAAAGATCGGACAAAATCATCTTGCAAACCGAGAATGTAGGAACCCATACTATCTAAAAGGACCTTCGCAGGTAAAATGGAAAGACTTGAGACGGTATGAATCAAAGCGAACCAATCCGACATTCTATTCTTTACGCAGCCGATCCTCTTTGTCCCTGGTGTTACGGTTTTGGACCGGTCCTTCAAAAAATCCGGGAAGAATATAAAAACAAAATCCGATTTTCTTTGGTTTTAGGCGGCCTTCGCTTTGAGGACGGAGCCCAATTCCTAACGCCCGAATTATCAAGGATCTTAAAGCACGAATGGAAAGACGCAGAATTCATCACCAAACAACCATTTCAATCTAAGTTCCTAGATAAAAAGGATTTTCGATACGATTCTTTTCCCGCCTGTAAAGCGGTTATCAGTGTTCAAAAAATAAAACCGGAAATAGCATTCGATTATCTGAATATTCTTTCCAAATCCTTTTATTACGAAAATCAAGATCCGACCTCCTTCCAGACTTTTGTTTTTCTTGCGGAGAAGTTCGGTATTTCTTCCGAAAAATTTCAATCCGTATTCGAAGATAAGGACACCGATATGGAAACCAAAAACGACTTTTACTTCGGTTTTTCCTTGGGAGTAAGCGCTTTTCCGAGTTTAGTCTTTTCAGACGGATCTGAAAGTGGAATCCTAACAAGAGGCTATTACACGTACGAACAAGTGGATTCCATTCTTCAAGATTATTTCAGAGCGATAAGAGTCTAAAATCTATCTCATAGCCTTCCGCTTAGCTTCGCAACTTTGTTCCATGTCGTTACAAGTTATTTTAGAACAGGCTTTGATTTTAAATTTTAAGTATTCGTTCTTTCTTTCGTTCTTTCCTTGGCTTCCGTCTTGCCCACGTAATTTGCCAGAACCAAAAGTATTCCACCAAAAAACGCATACCAAAAACCTGGCACCGATAAGGTTTCCGGAAACCAATCCCCGATAATCAAGATTACCCAAGCATTGATGATCAACCCGATCAAACCTAAACTCAGATAATAGAATACGATTCCGATTCCAAGAGTCATGATTACCAATATAAGTCGTAAGATTGTGTTGATGATCACAAAAGCAATGACAACGATAATCGAATTGAGCCAGCCGCCTACTACATGAAAATCAGGATGAATCAAAGGAAAAACGAACTCCACGACGAGAGACATCAAAATCAGAGAAAATAAAAAATGGATCATTGCACTTCCAAGTTAAACATAAACGTCAATATTATTACCGACCGAAGGAGATAAGGCCCCCGGCACAACGACCTGCGTATCCGGATTTTCAACCTGATTGTCCTGAACCGCTACGACCTCCCTCGGAGAAGAACCAGTTGATGCGGGTGCAATCGAATCTGAAAATAAAATCTGTCTGGATCCTACCGCCATGTAAGACATAGTCTTTTGCTCCCAACCTGCAGATATTATAGTAAAATACACAAGATCTTCAAAGGAAATTTATTGAGCCGCTATAAAAAATTTCCGCGTCTTTCGGAAGCGCAGAATCACTCCGAATTGTTGGCCCCAGTTGCATAAAAGGAAAAACCATGTCCGGTTTTTCGGAGGAAGTTCGATACGATTTGTTAGCCTTAATCATCGTATTCGCCAAAAATAATATTTACCTTGGGAAGTAATTTTGTAATTCTCCGCTTTCATTCGGAAGAGTCATGAATTGATTGCCGTATAAATATAAATCTTCTAGGTTCTGCAATTCTCCGATTTCTTTCGGAAGCGTTTTGAGTTTGTTGTTGTCTAAAA
This sequence comes from Leptospira mayottensis 200901116, assembly GCF_000306675.2. Taxonomy (NCBI): domain Bacteria; kingdom Pseudomonadati; phylum Spirochaetota; class Leptospiria; order Leptospirales; family Leptospiraceae; genus Leptospira; species Leptospira mayottensis. The sequence goes on along the minus strand of NZ_CP024871.1, from coordinate 951,717 downwards.
CTAATGATTTCAGCTTTTGTAAATTCCCGATTTCTTTCGGAAGCGCTTTGAGTTTGCCGCTTAAATGTAAATGTCGTAGGTTCTGCAATTGTCCGATTTCTTTCGGAAGAGTCATGAATTGATTGCCGGTTAAAGATAAATCTTCTAGGTTCTGCAATTGTCCGATTTCATTCGGAAGCGTTTTGAGTTGATTGCCGGTTAAAGATAAATCTTCTAGGTTCTGCAATTGTCCGATTTCTTTCGGAAGCGTTTTGAGTTGATTGCCCACTAAATTTAATACTCGAACATCCATTGGATTTTGAAGGGCCTCGGTTAGATTGCCGTAGATTCCTTTTTGTTTTTCTTTTTCGTATCTTTCATCTTCCCATACAATCAAAAAACAAAGAAGGATTAAAGTTAAAATTAAAATTAAAATTCCTATTTTTTTCATCATTTCAGAGCCATTTTAAAAATCTTTTCTGTTTTGTCATTCCTTGCATAACGTTATAACGTTATGCAAGCGTTCTTTCGGAAACGCAGAATCACTCCGAATTGTCGGGCACAATCATACAAAGGAAAACCATGTCCGGTTTTTCGGAGGAAGTTCCATGTGATTCGTTTCAATGGTGAGTATCGTTCTTTCCGAATCACTAAAAAACGGACTTGAACTGCGCACTATGGCAATTCTAGATTCTATTGTATTCCGAAGGAGAATGATCTATGAGTTTTTCGAAGATAGTCAAACGAGAATTGGAAGTCGCGTTTTCAAAAACCGGACAACCGCTCTGGTTCCGAATCGCTAAGTATTGCGTGTTACTGCTCCTTTTGTATTTGATCCGGGATTCCGAATATCTTTGGCATATTTTATTAAGCGTATTTGCAATTTCGTTTACGATCCATTTTTGGTTTAGATATAAAACGAAAGGATGGACGCGAAGTTACGGACCGTGGAAACACGATCAAAGTATAAAATCTTAAACTATCAATCCCAACGAGAACAACGACCGAGTCCGCTTCTACTTCGGGCCGTTTCCCCGACTTTTCCGTCAAACCAAAGAAACGAAGTGATTTTCCGGATACGATTCTCCTTTAATTTTTCAAAAACCCTAATATGCTTTTACCATAAACACGAATCGGTTCCATTTCAAAGCCATCGGCAAATTTTAAAACGAGATCGTATCCATAAAATTCGGACACTCGGCCGTTTTTGAAATTCGATTCCTAAGAAAAAAGTTCTTGAATTTTTTCAGAATCCTTACGAGCCTGATACTGCATGTTCCGCAATGTAACTCTACTACCTCTTCAGCTTCTTCTCCTCCTTAGTTAGGGGAGCCGGTAGAGTTGTAAAAAAATACACGAGCCCGCTCCTTTGAGTGGGCTTTTTTGTTTCCGGAAAATTCTCCTCACTCGGAAAAAAAAACCACTCCTGGAATCGGCCTCTAAAAGGAGAAAACAATGCAACAAAATTCGAAACAAGAAAACGAGTACGTCATTGAGGGCATTTCAATATCTGGAAATCAAAAATATATACAGTCCTTTTCGGAAATTCTTCAAAACCCTCTTCCCAAACATTCGCCCTTTTTTATGGACGTAACGTTGAGAGATGGCAATCAAGCTCTTCGTAAACCTTGGGATCTAGATCAAAAAGAAACAATCTTCAAACAACTTCTCAAACTCGGCGTTCAAGGAATCGAAGTAGGATTCGCGTCTTCTAATTCCCAAGAATTCAAAGCATGCAGTCACCTTTCTTCCATCGCGCCGGATAACGTTGTAATATCCTCTCTTTCCAGAGCGGTCGAAAAGGAAATAAAAACTTCTTGGAAAGCGGTTCGACACGCATCGAAGCCAAGGATTCATATCGTATATCCGATCTCCGCATTTACGATTCAAAACGTTTTGAAGTTAAGCCCTGAAAAAGTTTTAGAAAAAATTTCCGAATCCGTCTCTTTCGCAAAAAGCCTCGTCGGTTCTAAAGGTGAAATTCAATTTTCGGGAGAACATTTCGGAGATTCTCTGGAAAATTTGGATTTCGCCGTGGAAGCGTTTCGAACGGCGTTGCGCTACGGAGCCGATATCATCAATCTTCCGAACACGGTAGAACGTTATCGTCCTTGGCTTTTTGTTTCTATGGTACAAGCCGTTAGGAATATGCTCCCTGAAAACGCAAAAATTTCTGTGCATACACATAACGATTTGGGGATGGCAACCGCAACCACAGTTGAATCCTACTTTTCAGGCGCAGTTCAATTAGAGACCGCCTTAAACGGCCTCGGAGAAAGGGCCGGAAATACGAACACATACGAAGTTGCAATCGCTCTTCATAACTGCGGCGTCGACGTTCCACTGAACCTTTCGGCAATCTACGAAACATCTCGATTAGTCTCTTACCTTTCGGACGTTCCCATCTATGAAAAGGCTCCTTTGATCGGTGAAGACGTTATCTCTCACAGATCCGGAATTCATCAAGACGGTGTCGCAAAAACCCGACATCTCTCCAAAGGCGCCTATCGCGCGTTTGACGCAACTTTGATCGGAAGACCTGAAGGAGACCGAATCGAGTTTACAAGTCAATCCGGAAGAAGTGCGATTTTCTGTATTTTAAAAGACGCCGGAGAAGAGATCACCTTGGAACAAGCAGAAAAACTACAACCGATCTTAAAGAAGATTTCGGAAGATTCGGGAAAAGGGGAACTGACTCTGAGCGAAATTCGGCTCGTATGGAATCAGATGAAAGCGATTCCTCACAAAGCTTCTTCGGGATGAGTTTCCCGAAGAAGCTTTCATTCTAAAAATGATCGACTTTGAATTCAGATTCCGTCCCAAAACCTAGAAGTAGGAACTCTAACGAGAATTTAACAATTATAAAATTCGTTTGAAAGCTCGTAGGGACGCTCTGCGGGAATTCCTATTTTACTACGAAGTTACTCAATGATTGTAACTGATTTTTTTAAAATTTTGGAACAGAATCTTAGATCAAGTTCTATCGAAAGAAAGATAGATCTCGTTTCTTCTAGGATTGCCCGACAGGTTCGGAACTATTCATGATTCCGTAAAAAAGAATTCCATGAATTTCTCCCTGCAATTGCATCATCGAATATGAAGAATTTAAAAGAAGTTCCGGAGTCGCTGTCATTTCGATCGCAGAATTAAGAAGTGCGGCAAAAATCGTCGGGTCCAAATCTTTGCGAATCTCTCCCTTTTCGATTCCTTGTTCCACCAACGCCTGAACAGTTTTAGAAACAGACTCCATTTTTACTTCCTTTATATAAGCATAATGATCGGGAACCTGATCCCTGATTTCCATAATGAGCTCGTTTGCTCCCGCAGGAAACTGACTGAACTTGAATTCGCTGATCGCTTGGATTTTTTCATGCACTGGTAAAGAATCATCCTCGCTGATCTGTTCGAGTTTCGTATTCATCAAGTTATGTTTGTGAGAAAGAATTTCGTAAAGAAGGTGACTTTTATTTTCGAAATGTTTATACAAAGTTTTACGAGAGATTTTTAGAATCCTTGCGATTTCTTCCATTTTGGTTTTTGCGTAACCGTATTTTAGAAAAAGCTCAAGTGCCTTATCCATAATCCGATGTTTTACTTCATCTTGCTCCATCACTTTCATTTTTACGCACTTGCGCCATTTATGAAACTCTTTTTTTAAATTCGACAAGAATTCAAACTCAATCCGCTCAAATAAACCTCATTAAAAAAAATCTTTTATTTTCCGCTTCGTTCTCATTCAGAGAACTTTTTCCCACAATTCGTTTTAATTTTTCGACATAAGAAAACTTATCACCACTACCAAAGTAAAGTGTCTCTGGAAAAACCAATTTACCTACGATTAGTATTCACATACTCAGTCGATAGCGATAGATCTTGCGGATTTTTAAACGATCAAGAAAGGCGATTAAAGAACTTAAAGTACAAAAGACGACACGAGCATAATCAGAACGATGGAACCTTCTATCTGTCTCGATCTTAATATCAAGAGAAAACGAAAATTCCGTCGACTGATCTTTGCAACTTCTTCTATTCTGTACAATTTTAAATCAAACAAAAACATATAAAACATTCATTGTTTCCGATTTGGAAATAATTTTTTGATCAATTTATTCTCCGCCTGGTAGAGAACTCTATGACTTTAATATTTTATGATAAAACTACGAGCTTTAACGGGAACTCACACAGCGAAGATAACCCGAAGCATTTTTCGCTGCAGTCGTATTTGTGGATCCGGTAGTAAAATTGACTTTCCAAGCGGTGGTTGAATTTAAAGGATCGCTTGTACTAGTCCAAAATTCTATCAGGCTTCCGGTTGGATTTCCCGGAAACCAATCTTTTCGGATCGTAGGAATTTCAAAACTAGTACCCGCCGTTGTACAAGTTTTATCTTGAGAATTCGTCAGATCCGTTCCATTAGAACAATAAACGATCCCTTTTAATTCTACATGCGTGGGAACTCTCCACGTCATCGTCTTACCGGAAATATTGAAAGTAGAACAAGAATTAAAAACAGGTCCTGAAGTTAAAATCCCTCCCGGAGTTCCATTACATTGATTGTCCAAAGTGGAACAATATTGAGGAGAAACTAAAAATCCGGTACAAGAATCCGTGGCAACATCGTAGGTTTGACCGCGGGAACATCGCATCCAAGTAAGGCCGGTCGAAGGGAAAAAAATAGTTTCCCCCTGAATCACCGGAAGAACTCGGGTCCCTGCAATCAAAATAAGTAATAGTGAGACTAAAGAATCTTTTTCCTCATTAGGCGAGACAAAATCCCTGAAATAAGGATTTAAGTAACAAGCCGAGTTTAAAAGTAGAAAAAAAGAAAGAAAGATTCTAAAAAAAAGCATTCGAAAATTCGCCATAATTTATCGCCTTAATCTTGAAATCGAACTCTTTGAATATCCGAACGTCGGAAACTTCTTTCTTTGCTCTTATAAAACAACTTAACTCCATTTTCATCGATTCGGGTCACAGTCCCTTTCACGATTTCACCCGACTTCAAAAACAGGACAGAAAGATTCTTAGAATATTTCACTTCTTTGTTCCAGGAACTTTCCAGTTCCTCTTTTAAAGAAGAATGAATCTTCTCTTGGAACTCCTCTTTCCATTGTTTTTCATTCCGTTTAATAAACTCTTCCTTGGTTCCTGTCATATCAACTTTGGGAACTTCTTTTTCGGATTTTTCCGAATCACTCATAACAGCAGATTTTGCAAAAGTAGTTTCTTTAGAACCACAACTTTCAACATCAATAGTTTTACGCGTAACAGAAGCGGCAATTCCCAAAAACGTGCTGAGTATTCCATCCAACCAAGTTGTTTTAAGAATCACTCGATAAGTACGATTTTGATCGGGTAGAATCTCCGAATAATTCACTTTATTGATCGGAACCGAACCAAAAAGAACATACCATTGATACCTTTTACCATTCGATTTACAATTCGAAGAAGAATGATCCGAAATGTCAGAATTCTTTTGGGATTTTAGGATCGGTTTCGACAAGTCCTCTCCTCTTACGGAATTCAATTCTAAACTTGTACAAGAATATAAAAAAAATAACATCGGGACAAAGAGTCCGAACCAAGAATGAACCAAAAAGGAATACAAAAGAACGTATAGATTCTTCACTTTAAGACGAACTCCTAGATTCATAAAATTACGCGCTGTTCGCATATTTTTAGAAACTATTTTAAAGACCAGTTTTTTTTCTATCGAGATTCCGAGATAATTTATCGAGTTATAGTTAAACTTCTCTGGAAGGAATTCCTATAAAATTAAAAAGAATGAATATTGCCCGGATATTTTCCAGGTTTAGACGTTATTTCTCAAAGTTCAAATTTCAAAATGTTCAAGGCACAATTCCGGAGGCACCAATTCAAAAGCCTTCAAAATACAAAGACCTGTCGTATAAATATTATAGGAACTTAAATTTCGCAAAGAACCATCGAAAGGCCCAGTCAAACAAATCATCAGTATATTAAAATACTGTGGGAACCCAGCAATAATATCTATTTGCATTCATAAAAACAATAGATAGCTTCGAAGTCATTGAATTTTTCTCCCTAAACAATTATAACATAATGAACTTTGTATCTCCTTAATACGCTCATATACTTTAAGCCATTAGGTCAACCAAATCTGCCTGTTTTCGAGGTTTTTAAATTTAAAGCGAAAAAGACGATATGATAACTTATAATTAGTGTGCTTTTTAGACGATGTTTATAAAGCACACTAATCCATACGACACTCACACAAAACAAACCGATCTTATAATTTCCTATAAAAATCATAATGCGACAAGATAATTATTATGAGAAAATTCCGGAATCATGAAAATCAAAACGAGATAATACAAGTAAGAAAAGTCATTTCTTTATATCATATATACGGGTCGGAATTAGGAAATTTCCATACAGGCCTGTAGTCAAAAAGAACTTGGAGAATCAATAAAATCCCCTATAAATTCACAAACAACTACAGTACATTTTGACAGATATAAACTTTGTAATACGGGAAACTCGAACGTTTAATTCGTTTTTTATAGATCATGCATACGTAGGTCTTTGATCAAAAACTATAATTTCGGACGATCGATATCGACACAATCAATCCAGTCTAAGGATTAATCTCTTCTTTCTTTATTGTGATTGATACGGTTCATGATGTAAAGAGCGAGAAGACCGCCTAACAAAACCGCGAGTAAATTTACATTCGAGATTTGGTAGATCCCAAACTTAGGCGAAACCAGCCAAAGAACCACCGAACGAATAAAATCCTGAAGTAAGGAAAGAATAATAAGAGACCCGAGAAGTGCAACGATAAGAGCCCCCCAAAATCCTCCGAGAAGATCCTTACGCTTGTAATAGTAATAATACCAGGAAAGTCCGCCGGAAATCCCGACTACAAATAAAACGTCAAGAATGGTAGTCCACCACGGCGAACCTGAAAAAGAAGCAAGCGGCATCAAAAAGAGTTGTCCGCCTTGTCCATGTAAAAAAGAATCAGGTAAATTCAGTAGGCTCATTCCAATACAGCATTCTAGGAAATTGTCTTTTTAGTCGACTCATTTTACTACCTGTTCTAAAACTTGCTTCTTTTAGAGCAAAAAAGTCAAAAGTCTTGAGTTCATTTCATTTATTTAACAAGAAACGAATCAAGAAAACGAAATCCAAAAATCTGTTTGTAATGCTAAACAACGAGAAAACTAAATTTGAACAACAAAACAAATCAAACCGCTAAAATTTTCGGCATAGTCGGTTTTCCACTCTCACATTCTCTTTCCCCTCTTATTCACAATTCAATTTATAAAGATAGAGGAATTGACGCCTCTTATCTCGTTTTTGAAACCCCTGAATTGAATTCGAAAACGATTCAGGAATTCCGAAAATCTGGAGTACTCGGTCTTTCAGTGACTATCCCTCACAAGGAAAAAGCCTTTGCTCTCGCCGATAAAGCAGACAGCACGTCCACGATCATGAAAGCATCCAATACTTTATTGATCGGTCCAAATTCGGTTCATGCATACAATACGGACGGAGAAGGAGCCTATCGTTCCATTTTAGAATTATCTCCGGAGTCCTTAAACGCCGGTAAAACGGTTATTCTTGGAAGTGGAGGAAGTGCGAGAGGAATCGCATACAATTTAGCCGTTTCAGGTAAAATTCAAAACTTACTCCTTTGTTCGAGAAATGAAATAACTGCAAAAGAAATCTGCTCTTTGATTTCCAAGAACTCGAACGTCAGAACAGAATATATCACTCAAGATTCCCTTTTTTCTCGGAAGGAAGAAATTTCCCTAGTGATCCACACGACTCCACTTGGAATGAAAGACCAGGCTCCAGGTCCGTTCCTTCCTGAAACTTTTTTTAATCCGAACATGACTCTTTTTGATATCGTTTATAATCCTTTGGAGACCCCTCTGGTTAAGGTCGCCAAAAAGGCCGGAACGAAAATTATTCCCGGATCGGAGATGCTCTTATATCAGGCGATGAAACAGTTCGAACTTTTTACTGATATTTCGCCTAACGCGTACGACATTCTTAAAACCAGAGAACGTTTGTCTCAAACATTAACAAATCAATGAATGCAGATTCCGACTTTTTCAAATTTATCAGCCAACTTTCCAACTTAGAGAAGACCAGAAACTTTAACGTTTTTACCGGATATTCTCTTGAACCATTCGCAAAGGTTTTGAATCAATTCGACTTGAATAAAAGAAATCAATCCACTCTCTGTAGAATTTCCGTGGTAGGAACAAATGCGAAGGGTTCTATTACACATTTTTTAGGAGAATATTTCAGGCTTTTTGGTTTCAAAACAGGACTTTATACCTCTCCGCATTTGATCTCTCCTTTGGAAAGAATTAAAATCGGCACAAATGCGCAAGCCTTTCGGGACATTCAAACGAAAGAATTGGATCAATTGTTAAGCGAATGGAAATCCCTTGGAGCGGAAGAAGCTTTGAAATCCTTTTCTTTTTTCGAACTCTTTACCTGCGCCGCCTTCTTTTTTTTTGAAAAAGAATCCGCGGAAATCCAAATTTACGAAGCGGGACTCGGAGGTAGATTGGATGCAACCAAACTCTGTGACCCGGACGTAGTCGTTTTGGGAGTCATAGGTCTAGACCATAGGGAAATATTAGGAAATACGAAAGAAAAAATCTTACACGAAAAACTAGAGATCTGCACTCACAACACCAAAGTTTTGTTCGCAATCAATCAGAAGGAACCGGAATTGAACGAAAAAATCGCTTCCTGGTGTTCTCAGAATAAGATTCCTTGCAAAATATTACCTCAAGTTCCTCCCGAAGGAACGTATCTCTCCAGAAACAAACACTTCTCTTATGGAGTATTTCAGAATATTCTAAATTTAGAATGGTTTCTAAATTTGAATAAAAAAGCTTCGAGTTTCTTAGATAAAGGTACAAACTCCGAAACGTTTAGTTTTGACTTTTTCGAAAAGTACATCTCCAATCCGTTTGGGCGATTGACCGTTCTCCGAAATTCTCCCCTACTTGTTTTCGATCCAGCACACAATCCGGATGCTTTTAACGAAACTCTGCAAAGTTTATCCATTCTGTATCCTGCGCGAAAGTTTCGGGTTTATGCCGGTTTACTAAAGGATAAGGATGGAGACGGAATTTTGAAAATTCTGCGAAATGCTCTTAACAAATCAGATATTCTCGACTTTCGGTTTTTAAAGGAGAGCGGGTTCGCTTTTCCCGAAAGTTGTCGTTCCGAAGAGACGATTGACGACATCGAGTTCAAGTCCATGCTACGGAATTTAGACGATACACAAAAGTCGACCTTGATTCTCGGAAGCTTTCGTTTGTTTCCAATTGTTTCCGATTCGATTTGTCATTGAACCTATCTCAAAAATGTCTGAAACGCAAGATAACGCGCATCCAAACGCAATAATAAAAATCATAATCGGTATTGAATTTAAAGTCTTTATGATTGATTACTCTTTTTAAATCAAAATCATTTAGATAATATTTTTTTAATAAAATGGGGCTATTTAGAATTGCTTTAGTATTTGAATAAACTTCGATTAAGAACCTGTTCCAAAACTTCGGAATATAGGAACCTCGACGAAAACTTATCAGTTATAAAATACGCTCGCAAACTATCAAAGGAATGTAATTTGTGAAAACTTCTATATTTTATTACGAACTTACTGAATCATTGTAGGTGATTTCTTTAAGGTTTTTAAAACAGGCTCTTAGCTTTCGCAGAGAATGCGCATTGAAAAGTTTTGGAGGTAGATAACGAAGAATTTAAAATTTAAAGTTAAACTTCGCATAGGAATCGACCTCAACAAGTTGACCCGAAATCGCATAAGGGTTATGAATTCGTTTCGGTGCAACCCCTACGTCTAAAGTTTCTTCGTCCAAACCGAGCCAATAAAAAGTTACGGCTAAGATCAACATCGCAGCCATACCGTAAACCATCACACCTCCGGTGACACCTTCATGTCGTCCGAAGTTCCCGGAAAGCTTTTGATATTTGCCCGCGTCCGCGTTCGTTTCACGAATGATTCGTTCCTCATAGAAGTACAATCCGATAAACTGATCTTGCGGAGCAACGCTGGCCGCCAAAAGAAGATTGGTAAAACTGACCCGACTGCGAGCACGATCGTATAAGTCATTTGCTTTTAAATTGAAGTAATAATAACCAGCATAAAACAAAAGGATTCCGTACAAGGAATAGATCGAAAAATCATTATAAGAATGATCTAAAAAAACATTTTGTTTATTTTTATAATAACTAAGAGTATCTCCCGGTCTTAAAATAAGATCCAACTTTGTTTCCTCGTCCTTCTTAATCTCCACACCCTTTAAGAGGTCCACATGACCTTCCATAGAAAGTCGAAGACGGTTGTATCCGGTTTTAACACGAACGCTACTCAAGGGAGTTTTACCTAAAAATTCGGAACCTAGATAAACATTTGCACCCTCCGGATTCGAAGTGACGGAGATCGATCCTTCTTTTGGAATTTTGGAAAGAACGATTTCAAAACTTCCTCCGTCTCGAATTGAAACTTTTTTTTCTTCGCTTTGAAAACCGTCCTTATAGTATTTGATCCTATGACTTCCGGGAAGAATGTCCGATCTCTGCAAAGGGGTTTTACCGAGGAACTGCCCGTCCAAAAATACGAGAACACCATCCATGTTTCCTGATTTAAAGGAAAATGAAACCGTGTTATTCCCGATCAATTCCTTTTTGATCTCTCCGATCAAACCGTCTAATTCTTGATAAGAACGTCTAACGCTGGTCACAGCTCTGAATTCCTTTCGAGACCCATCTTTGGATGATCTCAAAACGAGTTTTAATTCCATTTGAGATTCGCTTTTTTTTTCGAATGTTCCCGCAAGATGATAAAAACATCCCGACTTATTTCCGGATAAAAACAGAGTGTTATTTTCGGGCGGAGTTTCCTCCGAGAGGAATTCCGTTTTTAAAAACAGAAAACGCGGATCTTTTCCGGGAGAAGTTTCCTTCGCTTTCCTCACTTGTTCCAAAATGTCTCCGTTCCATTCTCCCTTTTTAAAAATTACTTTTTCCGTAGGTTTTCCGAAAGCGTGTTGGATACTTTTCGGAATCACTTCCGGATCAAAAATTTGAAAAAGCCCTTTTAAACCGGAATATAAAACTCCACCGTAGCCCTTGCTTAGATAGTCCAGGTTCGGATCCGCGTTTTGATTTTTGAGGGAGAATACACATAGTTTTCTTTCCGTTTCAAAGGTGATTTTTCCGGGCATTCCACCTTCCGGAAAACGATAATAATCGTCAATTCCCTCCGCAGAAATCTCTATACTCAAAATCGCTAATATTAAAATAAATGCGGATATTCTAATCATCTTTTTCCCACGTTCAAAACGGCAACCAAACCTACGATCCCGAAAATAGGCATCGCCAAAGCCAAAGGAGCAGAATAAGCGTAATCCCTGGCAAAGGAGATTTGTTCTCCAAGACCGGGACCAAACCAATCGGAACCTGCACTTACACCGAGGTAACTAAAAAGCGCCAACGTCATCACAACTCCGGGTAATCCAGTAGTAAATAGAACTTTTAAGACCGGAAGAGCAGCAGGAAATATATGAGATCGAAATACATTCGACCTCGATGCTCCAAAGAAAACCGACGCAAGTACAAATCCGCTTCCATCCGTTTCCCTGATCTTACTCTGAAGAGTTTCGTAGGAGAAAGCCCAATCTCCTAACAAAACCGCGACGACCAAAACAAAAGGACTCTGCCCCAAAGCGTGAACCGTAAGAAGTGCGATAAGCAAGGAAGGAACGGAAACGAACACGGACGAGATCGGAGTAAAAAACCACCTTCCCGTAAACGGGACTGAATATTGAAACAGACAGATCAAAGAACTAAACGCCAAAGTAAGAAGTCGAGCAGGAAGCGAAAAAAGAAAAGTCGAAATGGTTCCGTATGAAAAAAGACCATAAACGTCCCTTCCCAAACGATCACAGCCGAAAGGGTGATCCCAAGTCACGGAACAAAAGCTGTCTTCCAAAAAAACGTCCGTAGGTGGACTTTTCCAAAAAACTCCGACCAAAACCAAAAACACAAAAAGAATTCTCAGAAAATTGCCGAACGAAATCAAGAAAGACTCTCCTTACCGGTAAGATTTTCCTGAAAACGAATAGAGATCCTACTGAAGATATAAAATGTAAGACCGCTGTAAAAGAGAAGCGCGCTAAGTAACTCCGAATCCATCGTCTGAATCGCGTAATACATGGATTTACCGATTCCGGGAAAGAAAAATATCTCCTCTACGATCATCGCACCGGAAAGCAGGGAACTAAAATCGAGAAGGATCAAAACAACGAGCAAAGGGAAGATTTTTAATAAAATATGATTCCATAATATTCTGCTTTTAGAATATCCTCTTGCTCTTAAAACTTTCGCATAAGGGGAATCCAATTCGATTTCTGTAAAACTCAAAGCGAATTGGTAAATTCTCGCCCAGACCCTAGAACCCAAAGCAACTCCAGGGAGGATCACATACGTGGTATTCCAAGGTTCGTATCCCCCCGGAGGAAGCCATTCCAATTGTACGAAAAAAATCAGAAGCAGAACGATAGCTACAACGAAAATCGGCGTCGAAAGAATCCAATTGCTCAAAAAGAGAAACCCTTTTTTAAAAGTATTTTTCTCATTTTTGGAAACGAGAAGTGCGAGAGAAATCGCAAAAAAACTTCCCCAGCCCACAGAAAAAATCGCGAGGTGTAAGGTCGGAAAAACTCTCGAAGAGATATGTTTCCAAACCGACTCTCCCGAAATGGTCTTACCGGATCGAAACGTTACGATTCCTTTTACAAAAGAGAGCATTTGAGACGAAAAGGTTTTTCGCTTCAGAAAAGATTCTTCCTTTGAAAAAGAGGAATCCGCATAAAGATACTCTTGGTTCAACGAACGAAGATGACCGAATAGAACGGAGAAAAAAATCAATGCAGTAAAAAATAAAGAGAACCTGGAGATTTCCCCCCTCACAGTTATACGTTCCGAGAAAAAGCTTTTTGGATTTCCTCGAAGGATCCGGAACGAATGAGTTTTTCCCTATCTTCTTTTACGTTTAATGCTTTTGCGATCTGTGCAAGAGTTTTGATGTGTTCTTGAAATTTGGTTTTCGGGACGATGAGAAGGATAAAGATATGAACCAGTTGATGATCAATCGAATCGAAATCGATTCCACTTGGATTGAGTCCCATTACACATTTGAGTTCGTCCACAAGATTGACCGAGCAGTGAGGAATCGCCACCCCGCTTCCGATCCCTGTGGACATTGACTTTTCGCGGGCAAGAAGAGACTCCAAAATTTCTCCTTTATTTTCGGCGTCGATCTGACGCGTATCGACCGCTTTCTGCAAAAGCCTGGAAATAACTTCTTCTTTGGTTCCGGATTCCAAATTAAAAATAACTGTCTCGGGACGAAGAAGAGTTAATAGTTGATTCATACTCCCAATTCTCCGTGAATTTGGTATTTCCGTCTACATTTGTTACGATACGCAATCATCATTCTAATTACAATTCGAGTTATTTCAATTGCCCGAAATTATCGACTCTGCTTCCCAGAAATATACGGATCAAACTGGCTTCAATGAAAAAATAGAAAACGGAAAAGGTGAAAAGTGGTAAAGAGATACCGACTAAAACTTGAATGACATAAAAAAGGACCACAGTCACAAAAATTCCGATCAGGGAATAAGTCCAAGCAGTATATAGATTTCTTCCCGGCGCGGCAAAAAGAATTGCAAACGAAACCCAAGCGGACAAAAGAACGGGAGCATATTCCAAAGAGAGATTTCCGATTCCTAAAACCAAACCGACTCCGAAGATTAAGGGAATCGTAAAAGAATTCGGCCTTTTTAAAAATACCGGAATCAGGAAAAGAATTGAATACGCCCCCATCGTTTCCAAAGAAGAAAATCTCCAAGGAGAATAACCATCCTGCGAAAAAGAAAGAACGCTGAAAAGATCCGAGATAAATTCGTTCCTAAAAGACAAACTCGGCTTATCCGCAATTCCGGAAAAGACATCTACCGCCGGAAATAAAAGATAAAATAACAAAAAAATCAGAAGCTGAATCAAAGAAAGAGGCGCTTGAATCCTCAAGAAGTTTTCCAAGGGAGAATATAAAAAAACACCGGCAATTCCCGCAAGAACGGCCCAAACGACCGTTCCGGGATGAATCGGCAAAAGAAGAACGAAGATCCCCGTATGAACGATCCACTTCAGAGAATACACCGAACGTTTTACGATCGCAAATTGATAAACGAAACAAGTAGCAAGAACTATTACATAACAAATCCATAATGGAGCGGTTCCGAACAAAACGATTCCAACGATTGAAAAAAATCCGATCAAAATATCCGGAAAAAATGGATCCGATTTACGAAAAAAACCAGTCTTCGTGACAAGTAGAGAATCAGACATTCCGATTCTCCGTTTTTGCGTTTCGAATCCGATCTCTGAGTGAAATTCGGGAAGGACATAGAAACGTACAAATCCCGCATTCGATACAAGCGTTTGCAAAAAATCGTCCCTGACCGGTAACAAGGGAAACCGGATTGCACTCCAGAGGACAGTTGTAAGTACATTCTCCGCATTCGATACAAGGAAATTCTTTCTGCTCCCTGATCTTATCCGAAACGAATATGATGGAATGATGTTTGTAAATATCTAAAAAATATTCCTCGGAAGAAGAATGAAATTCCCCTCCGTCAAAAAAGGAATTGAAAGTAAAACTTGGATATTCCTTCCTTTTTTCGAGAAGAAGAAAGCTAAGGCTCTGTCCATCTCTAAACTTAATCGGAGATTCTTCTTTTCTGAGATCGCCGTTTTTCCCGACGTAATATATACTGATATGCCTTTCAATGTAAGGGATTTTTCTGAACAAAGCTCTGTAAAGATGATAGAGGGTTTCCGGTCCGAAATAAAGAATCCTCTCTTTTTGGAATACCTTTTCGGAAAGCGCCTTTTTTACGAAATATTGGGGGAAACCAGCCGGGTATTCGTATTTTCGAAAAGGAACGGGAGACAAGATATGATCCTTGATTACGGCTCCCGGGAACCAAGCAGCAATATATTCCAAAAACTGAATATGCAACTCCCTACATTCTTCCAAAAGAATTTTTCGGAAGTCGACAGATTGGGTTTTTGTATATGGAGAAAGAACGATTAAAGACGACTGAAACGATTTTAAAAGAGAGGATAACGTAGTGTCCGGGAAGTCGAGAGAAATAAGTCCAAGCTCATCCATCCTTTCCAAAGCTTCTTCTAATTTCAAAGAAGGATCAATTTGAATCTCACCCGACAATTGAAAACTCCCATCTTGAACGATTCGAATCTTTGTGGAATGTTCCCCTTGGATGAGACTTGCGATTCCGTCTACCGGAGATAAAAGTGTTCCGACAGATTGCCTGACGAGAGCTTCTCCCGCACGCACACGAGTAGGGAATTCTTTTAGATAGAAGGCCCCCGGTTCGGGAAACAATGTAAAGGGTTCTTCCAGGACGGTTTTACGGGAAAATTTTCCGTGGACCAATCCTGGTTTGAGAGTAAAAGCGGAAGGCTTCAAAACTCTTTAGGTGAGAGTTTTCACCATGTAGATTTCGTCTTTGATCGGGAGTTCTTTCTTAAGATTCTTGATATAAGGAAGAATTTCACCCATTGGCTCATAAAATTCACAGTTCACTTGCATACGGCGAGCAACGGTAAAATATTTATAGAGCTTTTCTTCTCCGGATCTTTTAGACCATTTTTTCTTGGTGCATTTTACGCGGAGAATATATTTGTCCGCCTCGGATTCATACTGCCTTACGGTCACGCAGTGTAGGCAATTAGCGCAGTAAACTTTCTCACTCATCGGGATTCCTATAAAAGTAACGATTTTTTGTCAATTTTTCAGAAAAAAGCGCGAAGTCAAGCATAAGCGCTTGAACTTCCAAACAAAGCTTGAGGATCCTCACCTTCTAGTTAGACAGGTCCAGCCATAGCTTCCCCATAAACGTGCTAAAGCATATCCTTCAATTAGGGATCAGATGTTAGCTTGTTATTGGTTAGAGGACGTTCCTATATAACCAATACAACGACTCCTAATACTTTCCGGTCCGTTTTCGCGGCCCGGTTTTAGGCCTGCGCGGGAAGTTCTTCCGTCGACCCTTGCTGTTTAGAAGCTCCGAGTTTCCAAGCAGCTTCCTTCAAAGATAAATATCCTACGTAAAAGAATCCGAGTGCATAAATTGCCAAAAATCCTACGATCTGCGGCTTTCCGAGAACAAAGGAAAGAAACACGGTTCCCAAACAATAGAATCCCATTAGAAATTCAAGCACCACGTGAAAATCCAACGGAACCGTATATTTTAGTCTTTCTTTCAAAACATCTGTACTTTTCTCGATTTTGAGCTTCGGCGTACGTTTGAAAGAAGATTGAATTCCAAGAATGGCCTCAAGCCAAGCTCTTGTGTTTACAATCGCAATTCCGGTCCCAATCATGATAAGAACAGGAAGATAAACCATTCTTTTCTTCCAATCTTTGTGGAGAATTTTCTGTGAATACGCATAGAAAATCATCGGCCCCACGGATCCAACGGAAAGAATCGCAGCGGTTCCCATCAAAATTTCGATTGGAAGATCATAAAAATCGAATCCGGACCAGTAGTTCATTAAAAGTAAAGGAGCGCTAAATAGAATATTGATTACCATCAACGGATGAACGGAATAATTGATTAAATGAACGATGGCTTCGGACTTGATCCTCCAGGGAAGGTCCGCACGAAAAATTCTCGGAAGCAATTTAACCGCAGTTTGGATCGATCCCTTACACCAACGGAATTGTTGGGATTTATAAGCGGATATCATCGCCGGAATCTCTGCCTTACATTCAATATCTTTAAAATACCGGAATTTCCAGCCTCTCATTTCCGCGCGGTAAGAAAGATCAAAGTCTTCCGTGAGAGTGTCGTGTTCCCATCCTCCCGAATCAATGATACATTCCTTTTTCCAGATTCCGGCGGTTCCATTAAAATTCATCCAAAGATGAGAACCGTTTCTTGCAACTTGCTCAATCATAAAGTGCCCGTCGATACCGAACGATTGAGCTTTGGTAAGAACGTTGTAATCCGCGTTGATATGTCCCCAACGAACCTGAACCATTCCAATTTGAGGATCCTCAAAGTAGGGTACGGTTTTAATCAAGAAATCAGGGTCCGGCATAAAATCCGCGTCGAAGATTGCAATATACTCTCCCCGAGCCACTTTCATTCCGGCTTCTAAAGCTCCGGCCTTATGTCCGGTGCGCTCCGCTCCGGCTCTGTGAAGGTGATGAATATCAAATCCGAGCGCTTTGTAATGATTGATAAGATTTCTGGACTTTTCGACCGTCTCGTCCGTGGAATCATCTAAAAGCTGAATTTCAAGTTTGTCTTTCGGATATTTGAGAGCTACCGTAGTTTCAATCAAACGATCCACAACATAGAATTCGTTAAAAATTGGAAGTTGTACGGTTACTACCGGCAAATTCGGATCATTGACGTCTAGGACTTTATCTGGCTCGGATTCGCAATATGCATGGTTCTTTTTATAAAGATATACCATAATATAAGTATGAATCCCGAAAAAAAAGAGAGCAACAATGTCGATCCCATAAATGGCCAGAAACAGTACAGTTACGACGGTCAGCATAATGATAGCCAGAAAAAACTCTACCCCTTAAAAGTCAAAGATTTTGCACCGCATAAAGTCTTTAGTTTTTTTAATTCACATCCATATTTTTTAACCCGAAGCCTAATGTGGGAATTCCTACAACCGATACTTTTCAATGGATGGACAACAACCTCCCTGGTTGTGTTCCTCCACTGCGAATTTTCATTTTGAAATGGACGGGGGGACGAAAGTTACACCGTCCCCTTTTTTTGTAGCCTACTCTTAAAACTTTCCGAGAATCAGATCTAATCTTTAGCAAATATTTTTTGTATCATCTTTTTCCAATGAGGATTTCCCACCGACTTTCGTAATCGTGTCTCCACCCCCATTTCTCATTTCTATCTTCCAGAAAAGTTCAAATACGGCGTAGCGACTCAGAATTGCCGAAACATTTTGTTCCTTACCACACGAAGCATTCAATGATTTAAACAATTCCTTGCCAAGTGAACTCGAAAGACTCTTCCGAATAATGATCGAGTTTTCCGATAGAAATCTTAATCCTTCTTCAAATCCAGAAATAAAAGAATACCCAAGTGGATCAAAGCGATACAGGGAAAAATTCCACCGATCAGACAAAAATGCGGGAACTCCTAAATCAAAGAAAAATCAACGATTCTATGCCTCACTCCGTCCAAAATTTAAAGGGATCTAAAAAATCAACTCATCAAAATCTTCTTAGAATCATTGACTTCCGGTTAAGCAGGTTTAAACAGGAATAGAACCCTGCTAGCCTAATTAGACTGAGGGATTTTTGAAAATTTTCAGGATATCTAATGTCAAAATCAAAAGTACAGGGCCAAACTCCTATGACTGCAATCCAAAGCGATTCTTCCGACAAAAACGAACCTGAAATTCATTTGAATAACCCGAATATATTTTTCGATCGGGAACTTTCCTGGATCGATTTCAACCGACGCGTATTGGAAGAAGCAAACGATCCCGAAAACCCGCTTTTGGAAAGACTGAAATTCCTAAGTATCACCGAAACAAACCTAGATGAGTTTTATATGGTCCGGGTCGCCGGACTTCGTAACCTCGTAAAGGAAGGAAACGATGAAAGAAGTTTAAACGGAGATAGTGCATCCGAAATTCTTTCCGACTTATCAGATAAAGTCCGCACATTCGTCCGAGAAGAATATGAGACCTTTTCCAAAACATTAGAAGAATTGAAAATGGCCGGAATCCATCTCATTCTCAATCCGGAAGAATTGACAATCAACGAGATCAAACAGATTCAGAATTATTACAAGGAAGACGTATCTCCAATTCTCACCCCTCTTGCAATCGACACGGCACATCCCTTCCCTCATATTCTCAACAAGTCCTTGAACCTCGCCATGGTCTTAAGCACCGAAGACGAAAAGACCGGAGGAAAAAAAGATTTGTTCGCAGTTGTACAAGTACCGTCTGTGCTTCCCCGATTCCTACAATTGAAAGGGAAAGGAGAGGAACGAAGATTTTTTCCTTTGGAAGAAATAATCAAACTACACGTAGACGACCTTTTTTACGGAATGACCGTTAAGGAAATCTATCCGTTCCGAATCATAAGAGACGCCGACATCTCCATCGACGAAGAGAAGTCTGTCAAAGACTTACTCATCACGATGAAGGACGAACTTCGAAACCGAATCTGGGGAGACGCGGTTCGGATGGACATACATCAGGGGACTTCTCCCTTTATTAAAAACACATTGAGGGAACTTTTGGAACTTCAAGATCATGAGGTATTCGATGTTGCCTCCATCTTGAACATAAACGACGCGATGTTCTTTTACGGATTAGATCATACGTCCAAACTCAAGTATCCTTTTTTTCAACAGAAGATTACCCTTAAGTTCGATACTCCCGAAAAGATTTTCGAAGCGATTAAAAAGAAAGATAGACTTCTTCATCATCCATACCAATCCTTCTCGGCCATTG
This sequence comes from Leptospira mayottensis 200901116, assembly GCF_000306675.2. NCBI lineage: Bacteria > Pseudomonadati > Spirochaetota > Leptospiria > Leptospirales > Leptospiraceae > Leptospira > Leptospira mayottensis. The sequence goes on along the minus strand of NZ_CP024871.1, from coordinate 932,097 downwards.
AGGACCTGCTCAGAATCTCTTCCGAAGATCCCAAAGTTCTCGGAATCAAAATGACCCTATATCGTACAAGCGGAGATTCTCCCATCATCCAGTATTTGGGAGAAGCGGCGGAAAACGGAAAACAAGTGACCGTTCTTGTGGAACTTAAGGCACGTTTCGACGAGGAAAGAAACATCAAATGGGCTCAAAAACTCGAAGCCCGCGGAGTTCACGTAGTTTACGGCTTAGTCGGATTAAAAATTCACTGTAAAATGCTTCTGATCGTTCGAAAGGAAGACGATCATATGGTGCGTTATGTGCACCTTGGAACTGGAAATTACAATTCCACCACTTCCAAATATTATACGGATCTCAGCTTTTTTACGGTCAATAAACAGATTACGGAAGACGTCGCTACGATTTTTAATACAATCACGAGTTATGCGAAGATGCCAACTCTAAATTTCTTATCTGCGTCTCCCCATAATCTGAAATCGACTTTCATCACGATGATCGATCAGGAAAGAGAAAATGCGCTTGCGGGGAAACCGGCAAGAATTATATTCAAAATGAATTCACTAGTGGATCCTCATATTATTCTTTCCTTATATAAAGCCAGTCAGGCCGGAGTAAAAATCGATCTAATTATCCGAGGCATTTGTTGTCTCAAACCGGGACTAAAAGGAATTTCAGAAAACATAACTGTTCTTTCCATCGTCGGAAGATTTTTAGAACATACGAGAATCTATTACTTTCATTCAAACGGTTCCGAGTCCATTTTTCTCGCGTCCGCCGATTGTATGCCAAGAAATTTCGAGAGAAGAATCGAAGTCCTTTTTCCAATCGTGGAAAGCAAGAACAAGGATCGAATCAAAAAAATCTTAGACGTTCAACTGCAGGATAACGTAAAAGCAAGATTTTTACGTCCAGACGGACATTACATAAAAAGAATATTAGGAAAGGATGAAAAACCGGTAGATTCCCAAATCGAAAGAATGATCTTCGCGGAATAAAATTTCAAAAACAAGCATGACCACGATCTCCACAATCAACAAATCGGAACTCAAATCCCTGATCGGCGCCGGAAAGATATTCTTTAGAAACGATCCGGACTTTGACGAAACGACCTTTCTTTCTTTCGGAACGGATAGAACCAAGGTTTATAAACCCGATTTCGATATTCTCGCTTTTCCGACTACGACGGAAGAAGTTGCAAAAATCGTAAAGTATGCCTACGAAAACGAGATTTCGATCGTTCCTTCCGGAGGAAGAACCGGATACGCAGGCGGAGCGATCGCAAAAAATAAGGAACTTGTTCTTTCTCTTTCTAAAATGGACAAGGTCTTGGACTTCGATCCTTTTTTCGGAAGTATCAAAGTTCAAGCGGGAATGATCACTAAAAATCTTCACAAAGAAGTTGAAGAAAGAAATTTTTATTTTCCGGTGGACTTTGCTTCCACCGGTTCTTCTCATATCGGAGGAAACATCGCCACAAACGCAGGCGGAGTTAGAGTCGTCCACTACGGCCTGATTCGTCAATGGGTGTTAGGACTCACCGTTGTTACAGGGACCGGAGAAATTTTAGAATTCAACGGAGAATTACTCAAAAACAATACGGGATACGATCTTAAACAATTATTCATCGGTTCGGAAGGAACGTTAGGCGTTATTACCGAAGCAACCTTAAAGCTGACAACAAAACCTCTAGACAACCGAGTTTTACTCGTAGCAGTTCCTGACTTTTCCTCCATTCTTTCCTTATTCAAAGAAACGCACCAGGTTAAGGTTGCTTTGCTTGCATTCGAATTCTTTACCGAATACTGTCTCGGAAAAGTAAAAGCCCATCTCGGAATTCCGGATCCGTTTCAATCTCCAAGCCCATATTACGTTTTGATGGAATTTGAGATTGCGGACGAATCCGACGACGAAAAACTGTTCGGTTTTTTAGAAACAATCACACAAAAAGGCCTAATCGCCGACGGAAGTCTAGCGCAAAACTCCAGACAATCGGAAACGTTTTGGAAATACAGAGAAGGAATCAGCGAAAGTATCTCCATAGAATACACAGTTCATAAAAACGACGTTTCTCTTCCTTTGAGAAACATGGAACCATTCCTCGCTGATATGGAAGCTTTGTTAAAAGAAAAATATCCCGGTTTTGAAATCGCCCTTTTCGGTCACGTGGGAGACGGAAATCTTCACTTGAACATTGTAAAGCCTAAAGATCTTTCCAACGAGGATTTTTTCAAAAAATGCAAGAATGTGGATCCGGATATGTTTCGTTTATTACAAAAATATCATGGATCGATCAGCGCGGAACACGGAATCGGTCTTTTAAAAAAAGACTTTCTCCATTTTTCCAGAACCCGGGCGGAAATTCTCTTGATGAAAGAAATCAAAAAATCCATGGACCCTAAAAATATTATGAACCCGGGCAAAGTGTTCCAATGATTTCCACAAACGGTTCCGGCGGCAAAAAACCGAGTAAGAAAAAAAGAAAAATCCAATCCGAGCACAGGATTGTTATGCGAAGCCTTACTCTGGAAGATTACCCAGACGTAAAGGAGATTATGGATATTGTTTTTTCGGAATTCGACGGAGCCTGGAAAAAAAATCAATTCGAAGCTCAGATCTCTAAATTCCCTGAAGGACAAATTTGTATCGAAGACAACGGAAAAGTCGTCGGGGCGGCCATCGGCCAAATCGTCAAGTGGTCCGATTACGGAGATAATCACACTTACGAGGAAATCGTAGGAAAGGGTGACCTCAAAAATCACAACGAAAACGGAGATTCTCTCTACGGCGTGGATATTTTCGTTCATCCGGAGTATAGGGGTCTGCGTCTTGGCCGAAGACTTTACGACGCGAGAAAGGAACTCTGCGAAAAACTGAATCTCAAGAGAATCGTGGTCGGAGCCTGGATGCCTGGTTATGAAAACTACGAAGATTCCATGACTCCGGCTCAATACATCGAAAAAGTAAGAGACAAAGAAATCTACGATCCTGTGCTTTCTTTTCAGCTCGCGAACGGGTTCCACGTTCGAAAACTCAAACGGGGATATTTTGGGCATACCAAAGGTTTCAGCTCTTACGCCGTTTTATTAGAATGGTTGAATATATATTACGAGAAGGAAGAAACCGCCTTGATCGGAGGACAAAAAACCGTCGTCCGTGTGGGAGTCGTTCAGATGCAGATGCGTCCCGTGGCGGGAATCGAGGAATTGATGCATCAGGTGGAATTTTTCGTCGACACCGTGGCGGGATACAACGTTGACTTCGTATTATTTCCGGAATTTTTTAATGCGTCTTTGCTTGCAAGATACAACGACAGAAGCCCTTCGGACGCGATGCGCGCGCTTTCGAGCCATACCGAAAGCATCATCGAAAAGATGGTGGAATTTGCAGTTTCATACAACGTAAATATTATTTCTGGTAGTATGCCGGAATACAGGGACAATACTCTCCATAATGTCTCTTACCTCTGTAGAAGAGACGGGACTTACGAAGAACAATATAAACTTCATGTAACTCCGGACGAAGATTTTTACTGGGGAGTTAAGGGTGGTTATAACCTTTCGGTATTTAATACGGACGCGTGTAAGATCGGAATTCTAATCTGTTTTGACGTGGAGTTTCCGGAACTTCCTAGGTTCTTAGCAGAACAAGGAATGGACATTCTATTTGTTCCATTCTATACAGATACAAAAAACGGTTACAATCGAGTCAGGCACTGTGCAATGGCAAGAGCGATCGAAAACGAATGTTACGTCGTGATTTCCGGTTCCGTCGGCGCGCTTCCTCATGTGGAGAATATGGACATTCAGTACGCACAGTCCGCCGTCTTTACTCCTTCCGACTTTGCATTTCCTCACGACTGTGTGGCTGCGGAATCCGTTCCGAATACGGAAATGACTTTGATTGCCGACTTGGACTTGGATCTTTTAAAGGAACTTCGCAAAAAAGGTTCCGTTCGAAATCTATCCAACCGAAGAAGAGATCTTTACGAACTCAAATGGATTTACGAATCATGAAAATTTTTTCAATCGTTACGATTTTGATCTGGCTCGTTTTTGCAGGACTTCAGTGGAACGACCCCGATCCTTGGCTTTGGATTCCCCTTTATATGAGCGTCGTCGCATTATATGCAGGATTTTTAATATATCCCGAAAAAACGGAACTTTGGCTTGGAGCGTCTCTATTTCTTTTGGTATTTTTTTCAGCGGGAACCGTACTTGCTGCGATGCAGATCCAAAACTTATCCTTTGACGACGAGGTCACGAGGGAAATGGGCGGTTTGATTTTATCGGCGGTTTGGTCCGGAATCTTAGTGTATTGGATTCGTAAGAGAAAGACGAGTGCAATTTCAAAAAGATGAAATCTTTCAATACCACTTTTTATTCCGACTTGATCTTTCTAGGTTCAGTTTTACTCACAGTGATCTTTTAATACCAACCGCTTCCGGGATCCTTAAGAGCTTATCCTAAAACCTTAGTTGCAATCATTCGTAATCAAGCGTAGGAATTCCTCCAGATTACATCCCTTTTAGTAGTTTATAAACTTTCTAACGAACTTTATCGTTGGAACGTTTCCGTAGGAATAACATCCCTTTTACAAAGAAACACTTTGAAAATGATGGAGATCCCACATTACAACCCACAAGGGACATGCAGGGCTTGGTCCGAGAGACTCAAAGGCACCTCGTTCTTTAAGAGTTGTCTCAAAGGACCGAGCGGGACTTTGCGAGCCGGGTCTGCAAAACGGATGTAGCCGAAAAAGTTTTACGGGAATTTCCCATAAATTCTGTTATTTTTTTTGGGTCCTATTCCTAAATTTTTCCTTCGAACTCGAATCTTTTCTCTTCATTCTCCCTTGACTCTGAAAGCCATCGACAAATATTGAGAATCATTTTCAAAATTTAAAGCCCAATGGAACAAAAATCAATTCCGTCTTTTTGTATTTTTCTCCTTTTCCTACTTTCTGAGGGAGTTCTCGCACAATCAGAAGAAACACAACGTCCTTCTTTGAATGGAGAAGAATCTGAACGCGCAGCCATTTCGGTGATAGGCAAACGAAAGGTAGACCTCAAAAGAATTCCCGGTTCAGCGATCGTCATTGAGAAGGAATTTTTGGAACAGACGAAACCGGTTGATTCGATGGAAGTTCTGAGAAGAGTTCCCGGAGCTTCAATCCGTTACCAAGATACTGGTTTGATTTTAAACCTGGGTTTTCGAGGCGTAAACAACGATCTCGGAAGAAAAGTTCTTATTTTAGAAGACGGAATTTTTACATCTCTCAATCCTTACTCCGCGCCAGAACAATATTATACTCCAAATATCGATCGTATGGAAAGAATCGAAGTCATCAAAGGTTCAGGGGCGATTCTTTTTGGGCCTTCTACAATCGGAGGAGTGGTTAACTTTATCACAAAACGTCCTTCGAAAGAACCGATTCTTTCCGTGTCCGCACAAGGTGGCTCCTACGGATTCTTTTCCTCTCAAGTTTCTTACGGAGGAACTTTCGGAAATACCGGTATCGATATTTCGCTTCTCAGAAAACAAGGAAACGGATTTCGAGATCACCAAGACTTTCGGCTGCATGAATTTTCCTTTAAGTCCATAACCGATCTGAATGAAAAACATATTCTCACTTCTAAATTTTTAGCAACCGCCCAAGATGCAAACATGACTTATCTCGGTTTGACGACCGCCCAGTTTTGGAATCATTCTTCCTCCAACTTCGCAGAACAGGATAACCGAAAACTTCAGAGATATTCCGGCGATATCGGCCACGAATGGAAGTTCACCGATCATTCCAAACTCGTGACAAAAGTTTATGCCGCGTATACTGAAAGGAACTGGGCAAGACAGAATTACCTTAGAAATACGGGTTCCAACTTCGGCGCTATTCCGGGCAACGTAATCAAAACCTATGATACAGAACCATTTGTGAATCGCCCTGGCGATACGGTTTATATGTTGGACAGCGTAGGTCACAGAAACCGTTCTTATCGTTTTGTAGGAGCAGAATCCCGCTATCAACAAGACTATCAGTTTTTTGGAATTAAGAATCAACTCGACGCGGGTCTGCGTTACCACTATGAGACGGCGGATATCAAATACTTAGACGGGCCGCCTACTCCCGATTATGCGATCTTCGGCAACGGCTTTGACAAGCCCGCGACCGGAGCCGCTTCTTCGGAATATTCCCTCTCCAAATCGGGAAACATAAGAGACCATGAAGTCAATCAGACAAAATCCATCGCGGGTTTTGTTCAAAACAGCTTCAAGTTCTACGATCAGTTTTCGGTGATTCCCGGAATTCGCTACGAATCGTTTGCACAAAACAGAACGATTCTTCGTCAACAGTCCCTGGATCCGGTTACCAACCAACCTCTTCCGAATTCCCCCTCCCAAGAAGTGGATAAAGGAAGCAAACATACGTATCATGTTGTAATTCCCGGTCTCGGACTTACTTACGACCTCAATAAAGATGTGACTTGGTTCGCAGGTGCACACAAAGGCTTTTCACCTCCGAGATATCAGGACGCATTGAACAATTCCGGCGTCGTCAATCGGATCGATCCAGAATATTCCTATAACTACGAAACCGGCTTTCGAGGAGATATTACAAATTACTTAAATGCCCAGGTAAGCTACTTCGATCTGAACTACATCAACCAGATCATAATCACTTCTTCCACTTCCGGAAACGACTCCGCCTCCTCTGCAAAAAACGGAGGAAGAACCTACAGTCGAGGCCTGGAAACCAACGTCACGTTCGATCCGGCCAAATTGTTCGAAGCCTCCTTTAAACTTCCGATCGACTTGATTTACACAAGAGCAGATGCAAGAATGAATCAGTATTCCATCGACGTCGCAAAAATCACACCAAATCAATCTCTTCTCGATTTTACCGTCACGCAGAAAGATAAAAACGGTAACTATGTCCCTTACGTTTCCAGAGACACCGTGACCCTCGCTCTTGGTTTTATCCACCAAAAGGGTTTTTATTCAAGAGTAGAATATCAATATTTCTCCGCCCAATATCACGACGACTCAAACACTCGAACCGTATACTGGGCCGACCTGATCACAGATCCTCTCGGCAAAAAAATATTACAATATCTTAATATTACTTCGAATAGTTCCGGTGAAACCGGTGTGATTCCCGCATATGGGCTCATTAACTTTTCCCTGGGTTATAAAGACCCGATTAAACGTTGGAGTCTTTTTGTCACCGGAAAAAATTTAGCCGATGTTCGCTACATTTCCGGGCGCCTTCCCGAAGGAATTCAAGTCGGTCCGTTTCGCCAGATCAACGTAGGTGTCACTTTTGAACTCTGATCTATGTTTTAGTAATTTCCCTCAAGAATCGGAAAATCGTATGAGTTCCCACATTTTAGAAAAAATTTCTCTCTTCAAGACTCTACGCAAAAAATGCATAAACTTTCCCCTCAAACTAGAAATTTTTTGTGGGAATTCCCACAAATTCACCCTAAAACAAATTTTTCGTTTGACTATAATTTTGATATTGAGAATTGGTATCAATATCATAACAACCAGTTCATCGAAAATTCCCCGGTTGCGGATAACGCTGCCGGGATCTTTTTAAAAACTTTCAGGAAACTTTAATGAATCTCAAAAAATTTACTTTCCCCTTTTTTCTTTCAATCGCGGTACAGGCCTTACTTTTAAATTGTAAGCCGGGAGAAAAACCAAACGATTCCTTACTCTCTCTACTTGCAGTAGGATTCCAACCGACCGCGACTAAAGCTCAAGTAGTCGATCGTTATCTACAACTCGGTTACGAATCGTACGACCAAAGCTACAAAGACGCTATCAATCTTCAAACCGCAGTAACGGCATTCGCTGCAAATGCAAATCCGAGCGCAGCGGATCATGCAAATCTTAAAAATCTATACATCATCGCAAGAGCTTCTTATCTAGTAACCGAAGCGTTCCGTTTTTCTTCCGGACCGATCGATAACGTAGACGTCTTAGGTTGCGGAAGTAATCCGGATGGATCCGGAGAAGAAGAATGCGAAGGTTTGATCAACTCATGGCCGTTAGACGAAAGTGCGATAGATAATTATATTGGTGACAATAATGCGCAAACAAACTACGCCGCTATCCTAACCGCAAACGGAGATGCAGGAGTACATAATGCTGTCGATGGTGACGACGAAACCGCAATCACGGTAGGATGGCACGCAATCGAATATATTCTCTGGGGACAAGATTTGTCTAACGGAGGAGTCAACGAAATCGCAGGACAACGTACCGCAAATGAACTTGCAAACGCAAATGCAAACGGAGCCAGAAGAAGAGCTTATATGAAAGCCGTTACGGACGGACTTGTTCTTCAACTAGGACTGATCCGAGATCAATTTGCGGACGGTTCCAGATATTCGGACGCACTGAAATCCAATCCTAACGCCGCAATCACTACTATCTTTCAGGGTCTTGGAAAATTCATCGCAGGAGAATGGGGTGGAGAAAGACTCACCGGAACCTTTGACGGACAACAAGAAGAAGAACATTCCTGTTTCAGCGATACTACCAAAGCCGACTTTTACTACAATGCTCAAAGTGTATTGAACATTTGGTCAGGATCTTACGAACTGAAAAAAGGAACTGTAACTTCCACAGGGCCGGGACTAAGAAGTCTTTTCGGGACTCTCAGCGCTCCACCAATCAGCGCCCAGGCAACCGCATCCAGAGACGTATTTTGTATCAATCTTCCGGAACAAACAGCCGATCCGAACTACACGACTACTTGCCCAGCCAAATCTTTGACGGGAAGATACGACCAAATTATCAGAAATACAGACTCCGAATATAAAATTCTTTTTGATACCCAGAAGCTGATCGGAGATACCATGAAAAAGACGATCACCGATGCCGCAAAAGGAGTTGGCGTTTCGATTACCGATTTTTCTATTTAAGTTCGATAGGAAAGATGAATGAAAATCAAAATACCATGACGAAAAAAGAGTTTCCCTTTATGATTTCAATCAATTCAAAAATTCGAATAGGATTCCTTAGCGGAATCCTATTCTGTTTGCTCACTCAGTGTAACCTTAAAATTTTTGACCATAAAAAAAACAACGATCAAGAATTGGCGGTAATCCTGCTTATCCTTGCAAATATGGATCCCGGTGAGCAGTATTCCGGCGGCTTAACGACAGTTTTTGATACCACCGTAAACGCCTTCGATCTGGCCGCTGCAAATCTCCGAGAAGGTGGAAATATAGACTTTCAAGGTGGGAACTCATTCTTCAATCGAGTTTGGGTTCAAGGCGGAAATTCCGCTTCCGACGGATTGGGACCGGTTTTTAACAGCACCTCCTGCAATGGTTGTCACGTAAAAGACGGAAGAGGAACTCCTCCTCCCAGTGGGAGTAACGTTTTTTCCACTATGTTGATTCGAGTCAGCCAAAACGGAAAAGATTCGACCACAGGTGGACCGGTAGGACTCGACAACTACGGACTTCAGATTAATAATCGTGGAATTGGGGCAGTCCCACCGGAAGCAACTACAACCGTAAACTTTGCGGAAGAACCAGGAAATTTTCCCGATGGAGAAGCGTATTCCCTGAGGAGACCTACGTTCACCATCACGAACTGGGGTTTTGGTCAACCTCCAGTCGTAAACCAATCTCCTCGAACCTCTCCTATGATCCCAGGACTCGGACTTTTAGAAGCGATTCCAGAATCGACCATTCTTTCCTTTGCAGATGAAAACGATTCAAATGGCGACGGAATCTCTGGAAAACCGAATTTCGTTTGGGACGCAAAACTCCAAAAGAAAGTATTGGGAAGATTCGGATGGAAAGCCAACGAACCGAGTTTATCACAACAAAATCAGGGAGCATTTTTAGGAGATATAGGAATCACGAGCCCTCTTTTTCCAAATCAAAATTGTGTAGGCGCACAGGCGGCCTGTTTTGCTTCCCCTCCTGGCGTAAACGGAACTCCCGAAGGAACCGAAATTTCGACCAAAACTGCGGAGTTAATAACTTTTTACACCAAACTTGTAGGTGTTCCCGGAAGAAGAAACTGGACCCGTCCCGATGTGATTCGAGGAAAAGAAATCTTTTCGGAAATCGGATGTAACGCTTGTCATAAGCCTTACATTTTCACGGGCCACTCGGAGGGTTTTCCGGAAATTTCTTTTCAACACATAAAACCGTATACCGATCTTCTTCTTCACGACATGGGACCCGATCTCGCAGACAACCGGGAAGACTTCGAAGCCTCCGGAACGGAATGGAGAACCCCTCCTCTTTGGGGAACGGGACTCATCCAAAAAGTCAACGGCCATAACCATCTCCTTCATGACGGACGTGCAAGAGGCCATAAAGAAGCGATTCTATGGCACGGGGGAGAAGCTTTGACATCCAGAAATAAATTTGTCAATCTTGCAAAAGAAGATCGGGATAAGTTGATTCTATTCCTGGAATCTCTATGAGAATTTTAGAATCTATTAATATTCCTTTGGCGAGAACATATCTCGCCAAAGGAATCGAAATTCTCACTCTGAGCGCGGCGATCCTATTATCTGGAATTCGCTGCAAAGACTTCGGAAAAATTACAGGAACAGAAACTTTGTTAGTCGCGTTATTCGCGAACGCAAGTACAGGGGAATTTCTGAATTATACGGCCAACCGAGTCGCCGTTCCTCAACTCGCCCATCTTCTAACAGCAACCGACGAGTTAAAAACGAGCGCCGCCTCGTACCAAGCGAATCAGAACGCGGCCACTCTTGCGGATCTTCAAACGAAATGGTTGGCTGCGAGAAGAATTTTCAAACAATCCGAAACCTTTTATATCAACCGATCCTATCTTCCTTCGAACTTCTTTCACAAATTAGATGGTTATATTTTAGGAGAAAACAACCGTCCGACGGCAAACGATTTGAATCTAGCCGCCGCAACCAATCCCAATACGAGTACGGTCGATTCGTATCCTCTTACTCGAAAGGGATTTGCCGCATTGGAATATTTCATTTTCGATGACGGTAACGGGGCGCATACGATTGCCGCAATCAATGCGGCAAATGCAAATGCGGGAAGAAGAGCCTATATCGTTTCTCTCGCAAATGTGATTCAATTGGACGCACAACGACTTCTTGGTTCCTGGAATTCTTCTTCCGGGAATTTTGCGGAAGAATTAGCTTCAGGAAAAGGTTCCTTCGGCGGGATCAAGGATGCGACTGACTCGTTCATCAACGGATTAGTTCAGTTGGAATATACGAATCAAGATATTCGAGTCGGAGTTCCGGCGGGCCTCACGGTTGCAGGAACGACTCAATATCCCACAAAGCTGGAATCAATTTATAGCGATACCGCCTATCAAGATCTATTGTCATCTCTAGAAGGATTAGAACTCGTTTATTACGGTAATGCAGGAGATAACGAAGCGAGATCCCTAAGTTATCTCGTTCAGTTTCAAAACAGCGCGTTAGATGCTCGCGTTAAAACAAAAATTACCACATTAAAATCTCTCATTCAAGAAAGAATTAACGCATCCGCGACACTTAAGGCCGACCTCGTCGGAAATCTCAACTTCGTAAATACGGAAATTTATTTAAGATTCAGAGAACTTCGCATAATCTTTGCGACGGAAATCATAGGAATTTTAGGAGCAAACGCCCTACCTTCCAATTCGGATGGAGACTAAAAAAACAAAACGAATCTAAACTTATCATATCCTTGATATAGTTATGCGGTCAAAAAGAATGATTCGACAAAAAATCTTGTCAAAATGAGTCTGTAGACCGGGATACGAATGTGTTAAACTTTTTTCTTATCCTTTAAATTCAATTCGTACAATTTAATATACTTTAGAAAATTATAATAGAATCCCAAAATTGCCAGAACAAAACCTTGTTTCCCGTCTAGAAATCCAAATCGAATAAAATACATCCAAAACGCCTTGTAGAATCCTTCCAGAACCGCGTAAAAAAGACCGCTCGTTTTCCCAGCTCCATATTTTTCCCGGGCACCTAATTCGGAATATGTATTAATGTAACGGACATGATCTCCGATGCTTTTATAGGAATAATGATATATGGGAGAATTCAATTTTTTGCATATACCTTGAAGTTGAATTGTCTCGTGAACAAGTCCCCCTCCGAATTTTCCTTTGGATTTGTGGAAGAGCCGAATCCTTCGATTGGGATACCAACCTCCATGACGGATCCATTTCCCCAAATACCAAGTGAGCCTCGGAGTGGAATATCCGTCTACAGCGGGGAGCCCGTTTTGAAACAAAGCCAGAATTTCTTCTTTTAATTCCGGAGAGACTTCTTCATCCGCATCTAGAGTTAAAACCCATTCGTTTTTAACGAGAGAAATAGCAAAGTTTTTCTGACTTACATAATCGTCGAATTTTCTTTTGTAAACTTTGGCCTTATGTTTTTTGGCAATCTCTACGGTTTTATCCTTAGAACCGGAATCGACTACGATGATTTCGGAAACGAAATTTAGAGGTCTAAGACAACGCTCTATGTTGTCTTGCTCGTTGAGTGTGATAATACAAACGGAGAGAGGAAGCCGCATTTAATTTTTTATGATCGAGTTTTTCGAACACTCTGAAAATTAGGGGTGAGAGGGATTTCTAATCTTGCAATCGTAACGTCTTCTTGAATGATGATTCTAAAATAGGAAGGATCGATTCCTTCGCCCTTGAGCATAATTAAAATGAGAGCGAGTCCCAGACCAGCACCTTCGGTGTTATCTTCGTTGTCCAAATAAAATTGCGCGATGTCGTTATAACGCATCCCTTTTTCTAATTTCTCGCGGAGAGATTTTTCTTCCTGTTCTGTAATGGGAGCATTATTGACTACTTCGATACGAATTCCGTCCGAAGAGTAATAAAAACTAATAAGACAATAATATCCTTTTTTCTTCGCCTTTTGACCGTAACATTCGGACATTTCTTCGCTGAAAATACTCTTATACTCTCTGACTCCTTTTTCGTAGTCGGATATATCGTTTAGATTCAAACCTTTTTCTTCGAAAAAAATCCTTTTTTGGTTTGCTTTGCAGGCATTGATCACCAACTCTTTTATTATAGTATAAACCGTAGGAATCAAAGTAGGATAAGTTACTCTATCCAAAATCAGTCCGACTGCCTTTTGGATATGCTCTTCGACAGAACGAGTCATCCTATGGGTTTTCAGAGACAGAATTCTTCCGTTCTCAATTGTTAACCGGATATTATCGGATATATATTCCTGCTCCATCATCCATGAACATTTCGGAATCTGTTTTGTTTGTCAAGAGAGTCATTTTAGGAAAAAGAAAAAAGAGACATTTTTCAAGATTCCGACAAATCGGCGTTCTTTTTGAATCTTCCTTTTTTTCTCTCATGTTACTGTTTATCACTTCATCAGTGAATCCCGAATCCATAATCTTAAACCCCGTGAGATATCTTCTTCCCGGAAAAAAAGAATATTCCGAACCTTCCGAGATTAGAATTGAAAAGGGAAAAATCATCTCGATCAGAAAAATAAATTCTTTCTCAGGAAAAGTTTCTTATGCACTTCCCGGTTTTTGTGATGCGAATGTCACTCTTTCAACAGACTCGCTCGGAGGACAAAAAGACAGAGCCGGAATTTTTCTTTCACTACAATCTTTCTTTGCCCACGGCTTTACCGGAATCCTTTCGGTGGGAGATCCGGCTTGGGTCGAAACACTTTTGAAAGACGCACAACGTTTAAAGAGAAGTTCCCCCTGGGTAAAAAAATCGGATACTCCTTGGATCGCCGAAAGTTCCGAAACGAAAAAGTTAGGAAACCTCCCGGGCTATAACGTAATTCGTTCTTCCCGAGAAGCGGTAACGAATATGAAAAAGAGACCAACCTCTCCCGTTCATTTATTCTATCGTTATCAAGAAGGAGAATCGTTTGTCTTTGACGGTCCGTTCTTATATCAGTTGAAAAAAACTGCAGACGCCGAGAAAATCAAACTAGCGTTATCCGCCTTTGGTGACGAGTTCAGTATTTTAGAGGGAATCAACGCGGGGATTCCAATCTTATATCATCCAATTCCCGAAGGAATCACGGAAAGAACCTCTCCAGGTGTGTTTCAGAATCTAATCTGGGGTCCTATGTTTTCCGTATATTACTATCAGAAGATAGCGGGAACTCCTGAATGGGAAGCCGACTTAATTGCCATAAAAGAATGGAGTCCCTACTTTGCAAAAAATATCGCACCCGAACCCGAATTTGCTGGGAAACTGACTCACATTCAGGAAGAAGATCGAAAAGATGCGGAGAAAGAATACAATTCCTATCTTGCTTTTTTAGGAAGGCAAAAAAACCTGAGTCAAAGAATGCTTCTCGCATCCGGCACAGGTTATCTTCACGTGCACCCTGGAATCGGAGGTTGGAAAGAAATGGAGATTCTTGCGGGCGCGCTCGGTAACGAAGAAACGATTCGGATCGCCACTGAATCCACTTGTAGTTTCATCGAAGCTCCGCACGAAGGCAAAATCAGAGAAGACAAACCCGCATTCATAAATATTTTTACGGAAGACCCGCTCGTCGATTTAAAGAATTTGAAATCTCTCCGCAAGATCATCGCCGGAGAAATTTCATATCCATCTGAAAAAAGGGAACCGGCTTCCAGTCAAAAAAAGAGGAAAAAATGAAAGAATCCGAAAAAGAACTCTTTGAGAAAATGTTAGACGCTTCCTTTAAAAAGAAAAAGGCAATGGAATCGGGGACTAGAGTCACCGCGATCGTGAACTCCGCGAAAAAAGACTTCGTTTTCGTTACCACAAAAGAAGGAAACCTCCCCGGAATTATTTCTTCGGAAGAATTTATAGAATCGGAACTTCCAAAGCAAGGCAACGAAATCGAAGCTTATTTTCTCAAAGAAGATCACGGAGACATTCACTTTACTACATGTCTCAGCGGCGATTCTCTGAACAAAGATCTATTAGAAATTGCTAAAAGAGCCGAGATTCCAGTACTTGGACAATTCATCGGACAAAATGACTCCGGAGCCGAGGTTAGAATCGGGGAATTTATTGCATTTTGTCCATTTTCCCAAATCGATCCCGAGTTTAAAAAATCGGGATTGTCCGGGAAACGATCAAAGTTTTTGATCCAAGACACTAAAGGCAAGTTCATCGTTTCTCAAAAGAAAATTTCCGATAAGGCAAAGGAAGCAAAATTAGGAATTTTGAAACAAGAACTCAAAGAAGGAATGTTCGTCACCTGTAAAGTGAAAACGATTCAGAACTTCGGACTTATCGTGGAGATGGACGGCCTTACCGCGCTCATTCCGATCAGCGAAGCGACCTACAAAAAGAATCCCGAACTAGAAAAAGAATTTCAAGTCGGTCAAACTTTAAGAGCAAGAATTCTCCGAATCGATTGGGAAAATCAGAAGTTCGCATTAACGGTTAAGGATTTTCTAAAGGATCCTTGGGCGCAAACCGTTCCGTTTAAGGAAGGAGACATTGTTCAAGGAACAATCGATTCTCTCAAACCTTTTGGTTTGTTCGTAAAGTTAGACGATCATTTCAATGGCCTTGTTCCGGCGAGAGAAACCGGAACTCCAAACCGAGTTTCTTTGACTCAGAGTTTCAAGCCCGGAGAAGTAATTGACGTTTTTGTAATGGAAGTAAATCCGGAAAAAAAACAGATCTCGCTTTCGATTCAGAAAGCGAAGGAGATTCAGGAAAGGATGGACTACAGTAGTTATCTGAGTGCGGATACAAGCGGTTCTACGAGTTCGTTCGGAGCACTCCTTCAAAACTCTTTGAACAAAAATAAGAAAAGATGATTCTATGTCCTTGCACATAGGTCTTTACAGACCCGAAATCCCTCCCAATACCGGAAACATCGCGAGACTCTGTGTTGCTTTAGGAGCGGAACTTCATATCATAGGACAAGCATCCTTCGACCTTTCCGAAAAAGCGGCGCGTAGAGCCGGGCTAGATTACTGGGATAAAGTGAAAATTTCTTTCCATTCTTCTTTAGAAAAATATAAAGCCATCCTTCCATCCGGAACCGATCTATATCTAATTTCAGTTTACGGCAAACGTTCTTACACTGATGTTCGATATAAGGAAGGTGATGCTTTTTTGTTTGGAAATGAAACCTCTGGAGTCCCTACGGAAATGAAAAATTCCTGGAGTGAAGAACGGGTCTTAAAAATTCCGATGGAAGATCCTTCCCGTTGTTTGAATTTAAGCAATTCGGTCGCCGTGATTTCGTACGAAGCAATGCGTCAAATCCGATCCTGGTAAAAACGAATTTACACATTCAGAATTCCGCACCCGAATGGATAAAGTATGAGCTTCCACCTTTCCAGAGGAAAAATCGAAAAACAGATTCAGTCGATGCTTTCTCAGGGATTAACCGGAACCGCAAACGACTTTTTCGCTTGGATTCGGATGGAAACTCTTCGCAAATTCAAAGACGAACCCGACATTGAAAATTTCGTCGTAAGAAATATCCTGGAAAGTTTCGTAGATTCCGGTTACGTGAAACGAAACGAACTCAACTCCAAAGAATTTCATATTCATCCCGATCAAATCCGAGGAAAAAAATTTCCATCTAAAGATTGTTATATTCTGCTCGGTAAAATTGCTTATCAACCGATGCAATACGTCCGAAGTCGTTTCGAATTTTTTCTCAAAAACCAAGAAACTCCAGAAGATATCGTAACCGATGTTTGTATTGGAGTTTTGGAAGCCGTAGAAAACGCAGTCAAATACGGAGACGGCACTGAAGTCGAAGTGGAGTATTCCATAGACAGTTCCCTGACTCTTTTTATCAAAATCATCAATAATCTTAAAGAACTGAATTTGGAACAGGACATTGAAAGAGGAAAATTTTCTTCCACTGCGACTCTGATGCGCGGTATGATGGTCATGCAAAAACTTTTTGACGAACTCGATCTTGAAATTCTAGAGGGTAAAAAACAAGCTCAGTTCAACGCCAAGAAAAAACTGTCTTAGTCCTTATGGCTTCCATTTTTAAAATCCATTCCGCATACGAACCTGCCGGAGATCAGATTAAAGCGATCGAAAATATCGCGAACTCCTTTCAAAAAGGTGCAGAAAAAGTCACACTGGTCGGAGTAACCGGCTCTGGTAAAACTTTCACGATGGCTCAGGTGATTCAAAACCTCGGACTTCCGACCTTAGTCTTGTCGCATAACAAAACCTTGGCAGCCCAACTTTTCCGGGAGTTTAAGGAATTTTTTCCTGAGAATGCAGTAGAATATTTTGTTTCCTATTATGATTATTATCAGCCGGAAGCATATGTTCCCTCTTCGGATACATTTATCGAAAAGGATAGTTCCATCAACGAAGAGATCGACAAACTCAGACTCAGGGCTACGTCCTCCCTTTTGGAAAGAGAGGACGTCGTTATCGTCAGCTCGGTTTCTTGTATCTACGGTTTAGGCTCTCCGGAAGAATATACGAATTCAGTAGTCACTTTAAAAGTGGGAGACACGGTCGAAAGGGACACGGTAATCCGCAAACTGTTACATATCCAATACAATAGAAACGACATAGACTTTTCTAGAGGGAACTTTAGAGTCCGCGGGGATTCGATCGAAATTTATCCCGCGTATCACACAGATGGGATCCGAATCGAATTTTTCGGAGACGAGATTGATTCGATCAGCAGAATCAATCCAGTAACCGCACAAACGATTTTTAAATTAGAAAAAACTTATATTTATCCCGCAAAACACTTTATCACTTCCGGTCCGAAAGTGAAAGAGGCGATCGAAAACATCAAAGCGGAATTGGAAGCCCAAGCCCTTTTTTTTAGGAAAAACGAAAAACTTTTGGAAGCGGAAAGAATTATATCCCGCACGAATTACGATATGGAAATGCTTCAGGAAATGGGGTACTGCAACGGGATCGAAAATTATTCCAGACATCTCACGGGGAGAAAGGCGGGAGAACGTCCAGCTTGTTTGATCGATTATTTTCAAGGAGAGTTTCTTCTGATCGTGGACGAGTCTCATGTGACGATTCCCCAGATCGGAGGAATGTTCGCGGGAGACAAAGCACGTAAACAAACATTAGTCGACTTCGGTTTTAGACTTCCGAGCGCGCTCGATAATAGACCTCTCAATTTTGAAGAGTTCGAAACTTTGACTCCGAAAACTCTCTATGTTTCCGCAACTCCGGCAGATTACGAAATGAAAAAAAGTTCCAAAATCGTGGAACAGATTATCCGACCAACCGGACTTTTGGATCCGATCGTGGAAGTGCGTTCCACTAAAAATCAGATCGAAGATCTTCTTGTGGAAATCCGCAAACGAATCGACGCAGGCGAGCGCATCCTTGTCACGACACTGACTAAAAAAATGTCGGAAGATCTTACTGACTATTACAAAGAGATCGGCCTGAAGGTAGCGTATCTTCATTCCGAGGTGGAAACCTTAGATCGGGTTGCTATCATCCGAGATCTGAGAAAAGGTATCTACGACGTTCTGATCGGAATCAACCTTTTACGAGAAGGTCTGGATATTCCCGAGGTTTCTTTAGTCGCGATTTTGGATGCGGATAAGGAAGGTTTTTTAAGAAATTATAAATCCTTAATACAAACGGTCGGTCGCGCCGCGAGAAACGTGAACGGAACCGCAATCCTTTACGCGGACAAGATCACGGACTCTATGGCCAAAGCGATTGATGAAACAAAACGCAGAAGAAAAATTCAGGAAGATCATAATCTTAAATTCGGAATCACCCCTCTTACGATCCGAAAAGAAGTCAGCGATATTATCGAACGAGAGGAAAAGGAAAGGACTTCGGCAGATCTGGTTCTTGAAGACGTGGAGAAAAAATTTAATTCCAAAAAGTTCCCAAACAAGGAAGAATTGAAGGACAAACTCAGAGAAGAAATGATGAAGGCAGCAAAAGAACTCGACTTTGAAAGAGCCGCTATCTTAAGAGATAAGATGTTATCTATCCAAACGACTGAAAACTAACAAAAAGGAAATCTATTTTGATCACAATACTGATTTGTCTCGTCACTTTCGGTTTAAGTATTTGGTGTTTTGCTTCCGAGGATAAACTAGCTCAGTTTATTCTTACCCCGTATCGATTGAAAAGAAACAAGAATTATTATACTCTTTTCACTTCCGGCTTTATACACGCAGATTGGATGCATTTAATCTTCAATATGATTTCGTTTTATTCCTTCGGAAAAAATTTAGAAATGACTGTAGGTCCCATCAAGTTTCTTCTTTTTTATCTCGGGACGATCTTAATTACGAGCGTCATCTCTTGGAGAAAAAATCTAGAAAACCCTCTTTATGCAACGTTAGGTGCATCCGGTGGTGTTTGCGGCGTTTTGTTTGCTACGATTCTTTTTTATCCGAATCTATCCCTTTACATGATGTTCATACCAATCCCGATTCCAGGAGCGATTTACGCGGTCTTGTATTTAGTTTACACGTATTTTTCCTCGAAAAGCGGACACTCGGACGGAATCAATCACGACGCTCATCTTTGGGGTGCATTGTGCGGAATTGTATTCGCTCTTTTGCTTGAGCCTGAAATCCTCGGTAGAGTTCTTCGGAATATTTCAGGCAGTTAAAAGAACATTCCGTTACAATTTCATCTTAAACTCAATCAAATACAATCATTCAACAAGTTGTAAAAAAGGTAAATACCCAGAAATTCCCGCAGATTACGTCCCTTGATTTTCAAACAGACTTTACTAAATTCTCATAGGAGTTCTATCATCCTATATTTTCAGTACAAGTTTTTAATAAACTTACAATTCCTTTTTTTGAGTCCGACATTTTTCCACGAAGAAAAGAAAAAATCCAATGAACCTGATTTTTAGAGAGTGTCCGTTTCAATCCAGACCTCAGGGCTTTTGAATTTCTCTGATCTCATTCCGTATGTCGAAACCAAAACCGCCGATACAAGAAAGTCATTTTAATTTTCAGATTTAAAATTAATAAAAAGATTAAAAACCCACACGACCCTAGAGGTAGTGTGGGTCCTCACTTTAGAGTCCTACGACTGACCCGCAAGTAGCCGATAAGTTTTTATTATTTGCATAAGATTGATCCGAAGTGACCGCACCTAAGGCGAGATTGATCGTATTCTTCGTAAAATTCGAATGAACACAATCTCCTCCACTTGTAGTACACTTCGCGTTTCCAGGCTTTACTCCTGTAGAAAGAGTCGTGAGCCAAACAAGAAAATTAGTTCCTCCAGAATCCAATCTATACATATCTTCCGATGTGGTGATCGTATGCACATCACCTGGAGCGATATAATACGAATAATTAGCCGCCGCACCAGAGATTCCATTCATAGAAGTGACCGCTTGTTGCGTCCAACCGCAGGTCGATCCGTCCGTAGACGCGAGAGTGCCATCCGGAACCGAACTCCCGTCGGTATCGCCAAACAGTGCGGAATATGTTTTAGAGGAATCATAAGGATCGGTTGTTTTTTCATTCGAATAAGCCGGAGCCGCATTGATGATATTCATTACCTTATAAAAGAATCTTTGGTTTCCGTCAAAAACAGCCGTGTATTGTCCGGTCTTGTCTCCCAAACCTAGATAGTAAGTGGAAACCTTTGTGAAAAAATCCTGGATGGAAGGATTACCGACAGTGAGATAGTTGGCAGTGATCCCTGTTACCCAGGTCGGAAGACTAGAATCAGCTCCCCACTGAGTACTTAGATTGGAAAAAAATCCATTTGGAATCACTCCGTTAGACGCATCGATAAGCATGTTGACCTTTGCGGATGCATTCAAACCCGTAATCGTTTCACGAACAATCGGATAATTTAATAAAGTCCCGTAACCTCCCGCACTCTGTCCGGTAACGAATACATTCTGAACTCCTGGATATTCCGACTGAACGTATTTCAAAGCCGCAAGGACGTTGTCGTAACCCCGATGTTGTACGACGACTTGAGATCCTGTATTTGGGTCAGTATAAGTCATGTCCTTGGAACCGAAGTGAAGATCTCCCGTGCAATACGGAATAAAAACCACATCATAGTCCTTAAACGGATTTAAAGCGTTATTCGCATTCATTACACCTTGAAAGACGAACTTTACAAACAAATCGGGAACACTATTGAGTTGATTGAAATATGTAGTCGTATTCGATCCGAAGCAGTTGTATCCGCTCCAACAAGCTCCCCCTCCCATAAAATTGATGAGAAGTTTTTTATTGGATGTACTTACCTTTTTTCTATAAAAAGAGAATGTAGTATTCCCACTCGACCCAGAACAAGAAGGATTATAAGCTCTATTTGAATAATTTGCTCCAGAAACCGTGATCGTTCCGGCGGAAGGAGTAATCTTTTCGTAAGGATTATGTAAAAGATCCGCTATTATCAATCCTAGAAACATTTTTTCCTTATCATCATCGTCGTCTTTCGCTTTACAATCGGTAAAGACGAGCATAAAGCAAATCGCCACGAGGTATATTATCCATCTTTTCATTTTTTTCGAGCTCCTTTTCTATTGTTTTTTCGATTTTGAATTTTTTAATTATAGTACTTCTCTAAACGAAAGTCAACCGATGCAAAAAAAATCAAACTTGATTCCCCAAAACTCCCTCTTAGGTAAAATTTTGAAGTATTCTTTCGTTTTAGACTTGAATACGGCTTGAGCACAAAACAAAAGTACGATGGTAAAATACGAGATGAGAATAAATTTCTATATAGAAATGCAACTACAAAAATTCATACGCTTATTACTCGAACGCATGAAAAGAATACTGTAATAAATTTATTTAAAAAGTTAGAATGTTCGATCTTATTCAAAAAGCCAACGATTTTGGATTCGATGCAGTTTTGTGAGGACTTCTATATCTTTGCAAAAATCGTCCCTTAATTTTTGGCATCATTTTTATGCATCCGAGTAGTATAATAAAGAAAACTCAAAGTTTTTTTTGGAAAAGATCGGTATAAAATACGAAAATAAATTCTTGTACTGTAAATGGAACTTTCAGACTACAAGGATCATTTCAAACAATCCCATCTAAGTAAGGATTCCCTCGTCGGCATTTGCTTTTATTAACGTTTTCTAAATTGAGATTTTCCGGAAGATTTACAGTCTTTAAAACTTAATCTTTTCTGAATCCATATAAGACTTTTTGCATTTTTATGTACTCAAAAATGCCGTCAAATAACCGGACACTTTTTCTTATACTGCGGGACTTCAGATTTCTAAAATCGCGAAACCTTTTTTGATTGTTTCTTTTTTGTTTCCGATTCGGATTTTACCGGAAACCTTCCCTTCCACTCTTTCCATTGGAATTTTTTTCCCGAAAAAACCGGAAATTATTTGGCGGGTCGTTCTTACCGGAGTGACCGTAAGTTCGATTTGATCGGAAGAGTCGTGAAGAACATAAGACAGAGATTCTTTCTTAAAACTAGCGGTTTCTAAGAATGTAGGAACTCCGTTTTTCCAAAGTAGAATTCCAGAGTTTTTATTGCAGTTCAAACGAAACGAATTTTTCCCCGACCCAAAACCGTAGATGCGCGATTCTGGTAGAAAAGACATACTTTCAAAACCAGTGGTGACGCTATAGGCTAATCTCTCCGAAGATTCCAAATTCCAAGTCCTATCGTCGATAGCAAGTTGACCTCTCACTTGAAGATCCGGAGAAATCAACCGAAATAACCAATCCTTCCCGGAAATTCCCAAAGAAGAAACGGGTTTGTTTGTTTTTTCCACGATGCTTACGAGAGCGTCAAGTTGTAGATTTAAATCCGAAGTAAAAATAGAAGAATGAGTATAACCTTGTTGAATCGTATCATCCAAACGAAAGTTGAATCGTTGATTCCCTTGCGTAAAACTCCAATATCCATTTCGAAATGTACCCTTGGATAAAAATTCTTTGCCCGGACTTCCAACCCATTCGAAGTCTCTAAAATTTCCGGATTCAAAAAACCAAAGATTGAGAAGAGTTTTACAGGCCCCTGGACCTCGAAAAATTCGAAGTCCTAAAAGAAACTCTCCTGTAATCAAATCGACTAAAATGGAGTCTATTTTTTTCAAGGAAGACAAGAAAGAAGTTTTGTATTCTCTAGAGTTATCAATTCCAAGAGTCCCTGAATAGAGACCAAAATTGGGTTCTAATGTTGAAGGGTTGAGTAAATGGCCAATCGCCTCTTTCATGCCAATACCTTTAAGATTGTCAGTTTTTTCAGAGGTTTCAAAAAAAAAAGAAGAATGTAATCTTTTCTTCTACTTAATTTGATACTTTTTATCCAGAATTTTGCTTGTCGGAACCCATTTAATGGATTTTAGTAAATAGATTTTTAAAGAAGATCATGTTATACAGCCAGGATAAAAGCAATTTACTTTCCTACGGCGAGAACTACTATCAGCCTCATTATCAACCCATTCTAGAAGTTACCAATTGTAATATTATAGGATACGAGGTTCTAGGAAGATTTTATTTTCCCGAAAAAAACGAATATCGTTCTCTTGGTTATCAGTTCCACAATCCAGAACTAGATACAATTCGTCTCATCCAAATTGACCGACTAATTCGGGAAAAAGCGATCCGTCATCTTAAAGACTCGGGCGTAAAAACCAAACTTTTTCTTAACATGATGCCTAACTTTCTCTCTATGATTCATACGGGAGATGTTTTAGATCTCAAAAGACTTCACGTTCTGAATCTTATGGAAAAATACGACATTTCACCTTCGGAAGTCGTTTTAGAAATCACGGAAGATAAGTTCGACGGAAGTATCGAAAAACTTCTTTCGATCGTAAACGTATTCAAAGACTACGGGTTCAAGATCGCGGTCGACGATCTTGGAGTTGGGTTTTCCAATTTGGAAAGAATCGGTTATATCCATCCAGATATAATAAAGGTCGACATTAAGATCATGCGGGAAAGTTTAAACCGAAGGTCCTTCAAAAATGTACTGAGTGCAATCGCCGACATGTCCCAAAAACTAGGTTCCGATCTTTTGTTCGAAGGAATTGAAACCGAAGAAGAATTACATCTCGCGCTTTCCATGGGAGCAAATTTACTCCAAGGATTTTATTTTTCAAGACCACAAGTCGAATTTCAGGATAAGAAACAATTCAACAGAACTCTTAGAGACGCTTTGGAAAAGTTCTCGGGTCTTCGATTTATGGAACTGCTGGAAGAATTTCAAAAAGGCCAGGAGATCATTGACGCCTTAGGTGAGAAATTGGAAACGCTTCGTCACAACGGAAGGGATGATCTTCCTTTAGTCCTTCATCTCATGCTCTCCAACTTACCATCCGAAATTCTTTCCGTCTTTGCCTGTGATATCTTCGGTTATCAGATCACTCCCACGTATTTCCGTTCCCATCCCGGAGAAGAATGGGATTCCAACCTGACCGAAATTGGAAATAACTATGCATGGAGACCTTTTTTCATTCGTCATAAGGCAAAGGTAGTTCAGAGTTCTGCGAAGTGGACCGTCACGGAGCCTGTTTATGATATGGATCTTCATAAACAGGTTGTAATCTTTACCTATACGCTCAGAGATAATTACATTCTCGTTATCAAAATGGACTGGGAAAGGGTTTAATCTTTTTCCCGTTTTATATCGAGAAGTACTACGTTTTTACTAACCACCGAGTCATTATGATTTCGTTGAAGTTTTGGAACAAGTTTTCAGATATCCGCTTTATATACATTATCACATCGGGATTGTTAAAACCTATCTCAAAAATATCTGAGAATGATCGGAATCATCGTTTTAAATAAAGATAAAGTATTTTTGAGATAGGTTTTAGTAATTTTGAAATGACTCCCCACCCTTTAACGATGCTTCCAATTGCAATTTCCAAACGAGAAAAAAATTAGGGAACTATGTTTTGAAGTTTGAGGCGTTTTCGAATTTCCTTACCACGTTTTTGATTCACTTCTAAAACTTGAAGAAGAGTATCAATCGGAAAAACGGTTTCTTGAAACATTCTCCTCATCGTCCTTTCTGACATATCATACCAACGCGCTTTGGAAGAAACCAAAAGTTCGCCAGTTTTGAAAAGATGAATCGTAGCCTTTGTATAAAGCCTTCTTCTTCTTACCATCGTGACCCAACAGCGAACTTCAACCTCCTCGTTGAGTGGAACCGCTTTGTGATAACGCATATAAAGTTGGTCGGTCATTACGAAATGCCCGAGATGAAAGCAAAGAACTCCCTGAGCTTCGTCGAGAAGAGTCGCTAAAACTCCTCCGTGAGCGTAACCCGGCGCCCCTTCGAAAGCTTTTTCTATTTTAAACGGAAATCGAACTTCTCCGCTTTCTTCGTGAAAGGGAAAACTTGCATGAATCCCTTTTGTGTTATCAGGACCACAACCGAAGCAGTTTTTATGATGCCAGTCTTGTCCGTTTTGGCTAGCTTTGATCTCCCGGTAGATTGTTTCTGGTTCCATATTATTCCTTCGGAAGGGTTTTTGTCCCAAACTGCAAAACACAAACAGTTACCCTGTTGCATACTGGGCAACTGTTTTTCGAGGATAGACTTTTATCTATTGATCGAATCACTGATTTTACATTGAGAACAATTCTAATTCCATGAAAAAACCGGATCTTCCTGATTCAAGTGCGAAACCCGAAAAAATTCCGAACTCATAGACGTTTTTCAAGAATAGAATTTCCAAAAATCAATGGGAAAGGATGTATATCTAATCATCTTGACCGACATATCAATGATCTTAATTTACGTCACGTTTTTATAAAGGAGAATGGAAAATGAAAGCCGCAGTTTTAGAATCCGGTAAAAAAATTTTAGACATCAGAGAAGTTCCAGTTCCGCAACTCAAACCCGGACAAGTAAAAATAAAAATCAAAGCCTGCGGAATCTGCGGATCCGATGTTCATCTTGTAATCCATGGAACCCTCAAATGTAAACATTTTCCAAGAATTCCCGGCCACGAATCGTCAGGTGTAATCGAGGAAGTAGGTGAAAACGTAAGTCGTTTTCAAAAAGGAGATCGAGTCGTAATCTCCGCAGGTACCTCCTGCGGAGTTTGTTCCTACTGCAAAGCGGGATACGAAAACTTATGTAAAGACGTAGGAGTTTTCGGATTTGATAGAGACGGAGGTTTTGCAGAATATAATATCGTAGAAGAACGTTATTTGTATTCCCTTCCGGATGCGATCCCGTTTGATCAAGGAGCAATTCTTGCGGATGCAGTTTCCACTCCTTACCACGCGATTCGATACAGAGGAAACATACAAAACGGAGATACAGTTGCTATCTTCGGTTGTGGCGGCCTTGGAATCCATGCGGTCGCAGTTGCGAGAGCTATGACCGACGGAAAAGTAATCGCTTTAGACGTGGAAAGAGGACCATTGGAAAATGCGGCTAAGTACGGAGCCGATGAAATTATCAATTTGAAAGAGATTCGAAACCCGGGAAAAACTCTCAAAGAAATTACAAACGGAGTGGATCTACTCGCGGACTTTTCGGGATATATGTCCAACATAGAAGAATCTCTACGCGCAATGAATCCCGGAGGCAGAATCGTTCTCGTGGGAATTGGAAGACAACCTTTGAAATTTCAGATTCCTTTTATTTTAATCGAAAGAATGATTTCAGTCCTGGGTTCGTACGGTTCCGATCGTAGAGCGATTCCCGAAATAATCGACCTATACCTTAAAGGGAAAATCAATCTTTCTCATTCGATTACTTCCCACCACACATTAGAGGAATTGAATCAATGTCTGGAAGACTTGGACGAAAGAAAAGGAAACCCAATTCGTTTTATCATTCAACCTTGATAAAACTGGAATTAGAGATTTACCCCACACAAACAATTTAAAGACAAGGCCTCGTAAAAGAATTACCCCAAAAAAACACGGAGGTCCCCCCATTTTTCCGGAAACGAAAACCCAGCACTCTTAAGTTTTAGTCAAAACCAACACCTAAAACCGCTCCAAACCCAACCTTAATAATTTGTCCCGCAAACGGTTTCAGATTTTTTAGAAAATTGTGATTGCATTGTATTATGAAAATCACAAGATTCGTCTTTGTTACAAAACCGAACATAGATCCGCGTGACTACACTTCCGATGAAGTCAGCTAATCTTTGTTAGAAATTGAATTTGTAACGGTTTTGTTAGTCTTTAAAAAACGATGTTAGAAAGAATCAAACGATCTAAAACGAGTCCGGCGTCCGGGAATAAAAATTTCCCCTATCGTCTTCCGTTTTTAGTCTTTTTTCTTTTGCATGGAATTACTGCTTTTACGGTATTATCCGTTTTAGTCGACTCGGTTTCTAATAAAACATTAGATCCTATTTTAGGATGGTCTTTTGAGTCGGAAAGTGAATTAGAACCTAATTTGCTTGAGTTACAAAAAGAAATAAACACGACTAAAAAACCAAAGATAAAATCGAAAGAATTAAAAACGGAAGAATTTGATTCAGAAACTTTTTCAGAAACGGTAAATCCAGTTTCTACAAATCAGCCCTGCAGCTTCTCTGTGAAACCTGAAAAGGTTTGTCCGGATATTCGGACAGCGGGAAAGCTACTTCAACAAGAACCGCAAGCGTCACCACTGTTGATCTTTGGTCTATTGGAAGCGGCTTGTTTGATCTGTTCGGAGAACAAGAGCCTGTCGGGAATGGCGCCGTTTAAAACTTCGTTGGGGGAATACCCGAATAAAACACCGCTGGGACGAGAATTGTAAATCGGGACAGCGGTTTCTAAGGTTCGAATGACATCTTGAAAAGAGGCGAGATTTTTAGGAAACAAGAATCTGTATTTCATAATTTTGTTAAGTGCTTCGACCATACTGTTTGAGAAATGAATGTCGACTTGAGCGATTAACTTTTTGATAAAAAGACCGGGTCGATTGAGGAAGGAATCGACTTCACCTGCATTTTCAGAACCGTCGTCGCAGAGAAGTCGAATGGGTTTGTAAAAGAGATTGAATTTTTCGCAAACCTCTTGAAGGTTCGTAAGAGTATTTTTAGAATTCCATTCGACTGAAGCTTTCCAACCGAGAATTGCTCGGGAGAAATTATCCATAATAAAATGAATATATACTTTAGAACCATCTTGCACGCGTAAGATGGTAGTATCCATATGAAGAAGAGTTAAAGGAGAAGAAGCACGAATCCCGGTTCTTCTCCTTGCCTTTCGAATGATTTCTCGTGCAGGACCGAGAACTTTGGCGTATTTGTAAAACGTAGCCAAACTGAAAAACGCGGAACCGTCCTTTAGAATTTTGTAAAATAGAGAACGCAAAGGCCAATTGAAGAATTCAGGATTTTTAAGATATTTGGAGATAATCTGTTGTTCTTCTATCGTAAGTTGTTTAGGATGCAACTTTCTACAAAGATTGAATGCGGAAGATACACAATGAATTTCTTTTTTCCATCTGCGATAACGTTGAACGGAAATCTTCATAAAACGACAGGCACGTTTGAGACTGAAAAAAGGAGCAATTTTCTCAATCAGAGAAGCAATTTCTTTTTTTCGATCATTCCAAATCCTTCTTTTCCCTTGAATATTCTCGGACAAAGAATTATAAAAAGAATAAAGGGAGAAAAGGGACTTGAACGCTTTGATAAAAGTTTTGCTTTCCAACGCTTTTTTGTATAAATTCAAATTTTTAAAGATCGGATCATTCTCGTCATATCCGATCATACTGTTCAGATCACGATTTTTCCAGTCGTGGCGAGTGGATCTCGGAATCATTTCCTTTTCCAAAGTAGAAAGAAGGTTCAATTGTGTTTTTAAAACGAGTGCAGTGTGATACGAGTTTTTGATTTTAAAAGGAATGAGATTCATTTGTAGACCTTTCCGATTTGGGTGTATTAATTTTCCTTTGTGAATATATCGGAATAAAATAATCACAAAAGAATGAAAATTTGGAGCTTTTTTAAAAAATGAGTATTTTATTAGAGAATTTGCAGGAAAAATCCCCGCCACTGATCTCTATAAATTGAGTAACGTTAATTTTATCGCAAAACACTGATCCCACGCAAAAAACATACCGCCGTATAACAGAAAAGAGATTAATTGATAAATTTTAACTGTAATAGTTAAAGTTGATCTTACACTCCGTTCCCGTTTATAACGAAAACTGTAAGTTGTCGAGATACTTATTCTTAGCTAATTCCTTCGTGTCAAGGAAAGTCTGTATCGGAGTTTTACAAAAACAATACTTGCCTTGATGCGTACGTTCCTTGTTATACGAATCGATCCACTGATCCAAATCCTTTTGTAAATCTTCAATCGAATTGTATACCTTCTTTCTGAAAGCAATCGCATAGAATTCATCTTGAATGGTTCTGTGAAATCTTTCACAAATATCGTTGGACTGAGGATGCCTTGCTTTTGTTTTCGAATGATCTATATCTTCCAAAGCAAGGAACAATTGGAATTCATGGTGCTCCCTATTTCCACAATACTTTAGTTCCTCTATCGGTTAAAATCCTCAACAACCGAAGTCCTTCTTCTTCGAACCAGGGGATCACTTTGTCGTTTAACATATCAGCAGCTACTAAAGCGTTCTTCCTGTCGTAAAGTTTTGTCATCGCCACTTTAGAATAGGAATCGATAAAGGTCTGTTGGTAAATCCTTCCTACGCCCTTGATTGTGCCCACGTAATACGTATCTTGGCATCCCAAGTATCCGGGATGTTTTAGTTTCTATCTCACCTTCAACCTGCTTCTCTAATTTTCTTTTTTCTAATGCTTGCACTTGTGATTCGGTTAATACGGGAGGATTGCCTTGGGCCATGAACGCTTCTAAAGCCTTTAGTCTTTTAGAGAAGGTTTCCAAATCGTGACAAACCCATACACTCCGAACGGTTGCAGGGCAACGATGATCCCTTGTTTCTTGAGTTCATTCGATGATCTCTGTTGACCATACGCGGGAAAGTTGATCACCATCTTCTTTACCGCTTCTTCTTTTTCCGGTTCGATACGATTTTTAGAATTCGGTTTACGTCTGCTCAGATCTTGGAGAGCGAGTTCTCCTCCCTTCTCGTATAGCTCTTGAAAACGATAGAAGCTATCTCGGGAATAGCCCATAACGTTACACGCCTTTGAGACGTTCCCCAAAGTCTCCGCTAACTTCAAAAGGCCCAGAACGCGCCCTTAGGAAGCGTTCTGTTGAGTTTCTCTTTGTTTTATTTTAAGAAGTGTAAGATCAACTTCCAACTATTACATTTTATGTGGGTTATGCAGTCCACTGACTCCTTGTAACATTTTCCAAACGAGTTTCGAAAAATGTTCGAAAGAATTCTTACCCAAACATATCTTGATTGAAAAATGAACCACTTTTTAAAGACTTTTTATCTGTTAATCTATCTATCAGTTTCAGGATGCGGAAAAACGAATCATGAGGATCAGAGGGAAAAAGATTTTAAATCAAGACTACTTTCCATCGTTACCGCTGCGGAGAACGGACAAAATCAAAATCCAAACAACGATTCCTACTATGTTGGGGGGACCATAACTGGCCTAGCTTTATCTAGTAGCGTCATCATTCAGAACAACAATTCTGATTTACTGACGATCAATTTAAACGGCGTATTTCGATTTGCAAAGGCCTATAAAAACGGAGACTCATATTCGGTTACAGTGTTAACACAGCCAAACGCCAAAATCTGCACAATCCCAAACGGAGTGGGAAACATTTCCGGAACGAGCGTATTCAGCATACTCATCACTTGTCAATGAGATTTCTCTTCGATCGAATGGGAAGTTTGTTCCTTTGGAACTTTGACTTTTTGACCTTCCTTGAGTTCATTCAAATCGGAAACCGCAATATATCGCCCTAATTCAAGATTTCCTAATACTTCCGCAAAATCGCCTTCCTCTTTAACGATTTCCACTTCCACGCCAAACAACCGATTTTCCTCGTTTGCAACAAAGACGGTTCCATTCTTGCCTTCCTTATTCTTAATGAGAGCTTTGAGCGGAATTAAAAAGGTTTTTTTTCGAGCGTCCTCTTGAAGGATGTAACCACGTGTAAACATACCCGGCTTTAAAAGTTTTTTTTCATTTTGAGCGAGAACCTTTACTTCCACCGTCCTACTCTGCGGATCGACGATTGGGCTGATGATATAAACTCTTCCTTCAAAGTTTTGCCCCGGATAAGCATCAACGATAAAATTCGCTTTCTGATCCTTTTTCAGTTTCCACAGTTCCGATTCACCGACGTTAAACTTCAAGATCACTTTAGAAGTGTCGACAATGATATACAAAGCCTCCCCTTCCTTGACCGCTTCTCCCTGTTCCTTAATTCTGGAAGCAACCATTCCTGATAATGGACTTTTAATATTCGATTCCTTTAATAAAAGTTGTGTGGATTCCATATTTTTAAGCGTCGATTTAAGGTTTGCCTCGGCCATGTCCAATTCGGCGCTCTCAATCATAGTATTTAATTTTATATAAGCATCCTTTAATCCTGTCTTAGTTTTCGGAATCTGAATATTCGCTTTATTTAAATCTTCCGGTCTATAACCCATTCTAAGACTGGCGAGATTTTTTTCGGCTTTGAAAAGTGAAATTTCGGCAGAGTTCAAAGATGTTTCCACGGATTTCAATTCCGTTTCAGAAACAGCTCCGGCTTCGTTTAGCTTTTTTTTGTTTTCTGCGCTGCGCAAAAGATTATTCCGAATTTCTTTCGAGTCCCTCACGTCTGCCTCTGCCTTTTCGATATTCGCCAATTCCCGATCCACCCTTTGTTTGGCGATGAGTAGTTTGGCGGACGCCAGGTCCCTTTGACGGGTTTGAACTTCCACACTGGATTGATCCTTAGATAATTGAATTTCTAAATTCAAAGTTTCCATTTTTGCAAGAACATCTCCGGTAAGAACTGAATCCCCTTCTTCTTTGAAATATTGTTGAATTCTCCCCAAAATTTTGGAAGTAACCTCCGCCTTCTTGAAAAAAGAAACGGAACCCAAAACTTTAAGGCCGGAACTTGATTCGCTCAAATCAATCTTGGCAAGTTTGATCCGATCCTCAAGAGGTAATACTTCTTCCTTTTTCTCGCTTTTTTTACAATCCGTAAAAAGAAACAGTAATATGACAATCCAGGCGCACTTCTGAAAAATCCTATAATAAGAATATGATCCTAATTTCATGGGATCAAACATAACGAACAAGATATCCGTAAGCCGTTATTTACAAATCGTTTTACTCGACTTGATTCCGGTTTTGTGGAACGATTTTTATCTTTCATATCTATATCCTCTTATTGTAATTCAAATAAATGCAAATCGTCTAAATTTAAGCCGGTCGATAGCTCCATCTGAGCAATCGCGTTCAAATATTTCAACCTGGCTCCGATTTGGGCGTTTTTCGCCTCTAAAAAACGTATTTCAGTTTCGGCCAATTGAGGTCGAGTAGCTTCCCCGAGTTTTACTTGCAGTTCCTGTATATTGAGTCTTTTTTCAAATATTATAATATTTTCATCCGCTTGTTTCATAGCCTGCCAACTGATATTCAGTCCTCTAAGAGACTTTCTGATTTCAGTTTCGATAATATCTCCCAATTGTTTACTGGCAATTTTAGCCTGATACGCATCCACTCCCGTTGAAACTATTTGCTTTTTATAACTCAATTGATCGTAAATCGAAACAGTAGTAGAGGAGGAAAGAGAACGATCCGTATCGTCCCTGCGTGAAACGAAGTTCGAGGAATCGGTAATTTGGTTCGGACCCATCAACATAGAAATTCGAAAATTCAAACCCCACTCCGGCTGTCTGGGTGGATAATCGGCTCCCGAATAACCGTAAAAACCGCCTAAAGAAACAGTAGGAATATAAAAAGATTTCGCATAACGATGCTGAGACTCCGTCTGCAATTCCTTTGCCTTAGCCCGATCAAAGTCCACTCTATATTTTCTTGCCAAGGAAATTAAGTTTATTTCTTCAAACTGGATAAAGTTATATTTCACGGAATTTAAGAGATCTCCCTTTAATTCCAATTCGCCGCTCGCTTGAAGACGTAGTAGAATTTTAAAATCCTCAAGGAGATTATTATATTCCATTCGGGCGTTTTCATGCTGCATTTTGATTTCATTCAAACGATTTTCGACTTCCAGAATTCGGATTACGGTACTTTCTCCAAGCTCCAGTTCTTTCTTGCCCAATTCCAATTGTTGTTTTTGGCGATCGATGGATCGTTCGTAGACTTCAATTGCCGATTTTCGACTCAGAACTTCATAAAATTTAGATCTGATTTTAAATCTAAGTTCATTCAGAGCGAGACGAAGATCATATTTTGCCAAGGCTAAATCGCTCATTGCGGCATCTAAAGCGAGAGAACGTCTTCCTCCGTCAAATACCACCTGGTCTACATTCAAACTCAAACGTTGATTTCTACTATCATCCGTATTCGATATGATATTGTGGGAGCGATCCCAGCGAACCGTCGCGGTGGGAAAATAAGCCCTCCAATTTTCATTCAACAACAATCGTTTGATCTGTTGTTGGGAGCTGATTAAACGAATTTCGGGACTATTCTCGACTCCTAGTCTTTCCGCGGAACTGATATCTAGAATAATTTTTTCCTTTGCTTCTAAAATATTCGTATAATGGAATATTCCAAAACACACAAAAACCAGAATCCATTGGAATTGAAGCGATTTTAGAAACAAAAAAGAGAACACGGGCCACACCCAAAATTTAAATAAAATCCACGATTATTTACTTCGTAATAGTTCCACGATCTTATTCGCAAAAACTCTCGCGACTTCCGAACTGTTATCGTATAATTCCAGCGACTCGTCCCCTATATACTGCATTTGAACCACTTGAGACCCGTTTTTATTATAGAGATACGCCATAATGCCTGAACTCTGATCGGGATTTAAAAAATTCCCTGCTTTCGTTTCATGAACAAATCCAGTGATAACATAATCCGAATTTGTCTCGGAACAGATTTCCTTTGCCTGCTCTGGATTCAAAAGATATGCAGAATTCATTTTTTGTGTGGCCGTAACAATGGAAACATTAGAGTTCGGTTGCGGTTCTTCGATTTTAGAGGAAGGATTTGAAATCGTTCCCTTAATACCTTTTGTGTGGAGAAAAAATAACAAATTATCGGAAAAGACAGAAGAAACTATGTCCGCTTGATTAGAAGATTTGGAAAGGAAACGAACGATACTAATGCGATTTCCACCCTTTAAAGCGGTTTTGTCCATTTCAGAAAACGATACATTAAATGTTATATCATGATAATAGCGCAAAGAAGGCCTACACGCCGCAAAACAAAGAACTGTAAAGGTAAAGATTCTGAGTAAAATTTGAAAACGATCATTTAACATAGTTTTTAAGAGATATTCATATTTTCGAATGAGAAAAATCAGTGATCTTAAAAAAACCAATACTTCACATATGGCGTTAAAATGCAAGAAATAGAAATTAATAAAATAAAATGTTATATTAGAATCCAAAAGATTGACATTTTTTCCATTAAGTCGGCTACCTGTCTATTTGGGAAGGGTATAGAAAAGATGAAAAATAAAAGTTATACGGTCTTTTTATGTTTTTTTTTATTTTCCATACTGATTCTAAACGATTGTTCTAAGCGGAAGGAGAAAGAACTCTTGAATGACGCAGAAAAACAAAACACACTTGGAATCAGTGCCTTACAATTGAATGATCTTGAAAAAGCAGAAAAACATTTCAAGGAAGCGCATCGTTTGAATCCTAAAGATCCGAATTACGCGAACAACGTAGGTGTAACATTGATTCCACGAGATCGATTTGAACAGGCGATAATCTATTTTTCAAAATCGGTTGAAATTGATCCGAACTTTCAAAGAGGTTATTTCAATCTGGGAGTCGCTTATCAAAATCTCCAAAAAGATACAGAAGCGTTGCATTACTACGAAAAGGCAGCTGCAATCCCGGCAGCTATGCCCGAGATTTATTTTAATTTAGGTATTATCAATACTCGATTGAACCGAAAAGCGGAAGCGAAAAAAAATTATGAGATCTTCATCCAGAAAGCTCCTCCTCAATTTGGTCAGCAAATCAAAGACGCGTATCTGAAAATTAAAGAATTGGGCATTTGAAAATGAAAAACATCACTTGGGTATTATTTTGTTCCATCCTACTATCCTGCAAGGGTTCGATCGACTTGGAAAAATTTTCATCGGCGCGAATCGGTGAAAGGAAGGGAACTCCAGCGTTGTTTTACTTAAACGAATCCGAATTTTCTGCAAAAAATTTCAGGAAAGAATTTTTTTTCGAAAGAAAACATATTGCGAGGAAATTCGAACCCGTTACGCCCCCGGAAATAGAAGCCGAACTTCAAAGATACATTGAAGAGACTATCATTTTAAACGAAGCAATCGCCAAAGCCGATCTCAATTCAGCCGAAGCTCAAAAGTATTTATGGCCTTTCATCCGCAAAGCGGTCATTTCTTATTATTTATCCAAAGAGTCCGGAGAATTCGAAGTCGCTGAAAACTCGAATGAAGTGGAAGTTTCTGACGAATTGATCGAACAATACTACTCTCAAAATAAGGAACTTCTGAAAGAAAAAAATCCGACGGAACTCAAAAAGAAACTCAGAAACACCGCCATTCTAATTAAGATTCAAGAAAGGTTAGCATTGTCCCAAGAAAAAAAGAAAATCATATTAGGAAAGATGAGACAAAACGACAAAGTTCGCATCGTTCAAAAAGAAGTATTTACGAAAGATTTATATGAAAAATAATTTTGAAGGAATTACCAACGATCTGAAAATCAAATCGATAATGCGACTTAAAAAGCAAGCGTATCACGGCTTGATTTTATTCTCTATAGTTTCCACCTCTCTTATCCTCACTTTAAACGCATGCGGCAAGGATGAACAATCCAAATTGGAAACCTTTCAAAAAGGAAAAAAGGAATACACTTCCCGAAATTTAGAAAAGGCCGCCGAATTTTTTCGACAAGTCGTTTCGGAGGATAAGGAATTCTTACCAGCCCAAATTATGTTAGGTAAGAGCCTCTTTTTTTTGGGAAAAATGGAGGAATCAGAGGAAATATTTCAAAAAGGATTAACTCGTTTCCCGGGAAATTCGACGATTCGATTTTGGATAGCAAGGATCCACATGTTACAGGAAGGCAAGACGAAGGAAGCAAAGCAAGAACTCGAATACATACTGGAAACAGAAGAAACTTTTTTCGATGCGCACTATTATTTGGCGAAAATATATGAAAAAGAAGGAATGTTGAAGGAAGCCTTGATTGAATACAACCGCGCTAAGATGATCAAAATCGGTTTTGATAAAATCCATAGAGATCTGGGCAAACTATACGGTGTTGCGGGTTTACACGAAAAGGCGGCTTTAGAAAAAGGGCTACTTCTCGAAAAAGCAGAATGAAAAAAATAATTCAATATTTTCTAATATTCTTATGTTTTTATTGCAACGCTGATATCAACCAATTAGGAGACAAACTGAAATACCTCGGTCTTGCAAATAGTGGGGAGTTCGAAGCGCCGACCGTCCTTGTAATTACACCGATCTCCGAAGCTAAAAACGTTTCCGTTAACGAAGAAGTATCCGTTCTTTTTTCTCAACCAATGGATAAAAATTCGGTCGAAACCGGAATTACAATTGGAGCCGTTTCCGGAGATAGCTCGGTTCGATACATTTGGACCTCTGACATACTTCTCAAAATCATTCCTAAGTCTCATTTTACCGCCGGTAGAAGATACGAAATCAGGCTCAACCGTAACGTCGTTAAGGACTTGCGGGGAAATTTTTTAGCTAAAAATTTTCTTTCCGTTTTTTATACAACGGGATTCGGACCTCAGCCGTTTATTACGGAATCGAATCCTCCAGTTGCCAACCAAATCGTATACGGATTCGGTGTGAATTCCAATCCCTACGTACAATTTTCTGAACCGATGGATCGAATCAAAACAGCAGAAGCCGTTTCAGTTACCGGCGGCCCCGCAATTTACGTAAAAGAGTGGAATGACGATTCGACTCGTCTCACTCTATCGCTGACAAAAAGCCTGGACCCTTCCACCACATATACTTTCAAAATATTAAAATCCGCCGAGAACGCTTCCGGAAACGTTCTCGATAAGGACTACTCTATTTTATTTTATACCGGAATCGCATCCTTAAATCCTTATATTCAAGATATCGGAATGAGCGTTCCAAGTACACCTTGGCCAGTCCTACAACCCGTTCCCTCTACCAATCCGTTGATCAACGGAGTTTCAAAAAATAGTTTTTTGACGATCACTTTTTCAAAACCAATGGATCAATCAAAAACTCAAAATGCCATTCAGTTTACTCCTCCTATAACAGGTCAATTTACTTGGATATCTCAAAGTTTACTTCAATTTACCCCGACCGATAAACTGACTCAAGGGGCAACTTATAGACTGGCAATCAACTCGACCGCTACGGATACCGGAAATATGCCGCTGGAAAATTCCTATATTGTAGATTTTAAAGTGGATAATGTAGCCGACAGTATTCCGGTAACGGTAACTGGAATTAACAATTTTTCCGTCACTGCATTGTGTGCGCCAACTGCAGACGGGAATGCGAACGCTCCCGTAATTCCCGCAAATCTTTCCACAGTATATAAGATATCATTAATATCGACCGCATGCGCTTTAGAAGATTACATATTTAGATTGAATTTCGCAACGGCAGGTAACGTGCCTCTTCAAAGTTTGGGAGACAACGATATTTACAACCAGGTTTCCGTTTCGTATTTTTCGGGCGGCCCGGGAGTGGGGTCTCCGAACATTTATTATAAAAATTACAATTGTGGTCCGTCTTGTTCCATCGCGGGATCATTCGAATTCGGAATCAAAAACGTACCGACCGGAACCCAATATAAATTCCGATTGAAAGGTGGTTCGGGAGGAGTCAGGGATATCAACGATAACTATCTCACAAACGATATTATATTCCTTTTTGAAAGACAATGAAAACACACAAGCCAAACAAAAAATCAAAGGATACGAAGTACACCTCTTCAACGTTCGTTAAAATTTTATACTGGATATCCGCGATTTGCGTCCTATCTTTTTTTACCGGATGTAGTCAGTTAATAGACAATGGAAAAGGACCTTTGAGTTTAATTCCCGGTTTATCCGTATTTTCGGACGGAGAATCTCCGAGAGTGATCGGAAGCTGGCCATTGAACGACCAAACGATTGCCGATCCAAAGGCGGCTCTTTCCATCTCCTTTTCCAAAGAGATGAATCAGACGTTTACGGAATCCGCTCTTTCCCTGAAAAGTTCACAAAATACCATTGCGGGAAGTTATTCCTGGGTAGGTTCAACGCTACATTTTCAACCCACCGTATCTCTTACGGATCCTGGAATTTATACCCTAACCGTTTCCAAATCTCAGGCGGAAGATAAGCAAGGCAAAAACTTAGAACAAGATTTTATACTGAAATTCAATTATAATGCGGACACGATCGAACCTACGTTAGTTGGCACTTCTCCTTCAAACGGAGCCATCGGAATCACTTCAGACACACACGTACTTCTCAGGTTTTCCAAGCCAATGAACGTAAACCTGGTCCTTACCGAAATTACCGCAAATCCTTCTGTAACCTTCAACCTTCCCGCTACTATTGTATCTCCGGATAGAACGACGTTTGAATTTATACCGATTCAACCTTTGGCTTTTGGTACTACTTATAATGTCACGATTCCAAATACCATCAAAGACAGTATCGGAAATCCGCTTTTACAGACGTATCGAATCGGATTTACTGTCGGTTCTGATTTTGTACAACCCACTCTGACGAACATTAGATCCACTACGAATACTGGAAACTTTGTGTTGAATGAATTCACGATCATCGGAGGTTTTGAAAAGACCGACGATTTTATGATCGATTTTTCGGAATCCGTATTACCTTCCAGCTTATTGACCGGAATTACATTTAGCCCTTCAGTAACGTTTACCGTAATCGAAAATTCGGGAGGAGCCAATACCGGATTTATCATACATCCGAATTCGAATTTATCGATCAATCAAATATACCAGATACAGGTGACAAATTCCGTCAAAGACGCTCAAGGAAATAGCCTGAACAAAACGTTCACTTACAATACTCAAGTGAACGGACCTAGAAGTAAGTATCTTTTCGTACAGAACATCTATCTGAGTAACGCGCATTCCCTCGCAAATCGATTGTTAGACGGTGTAATCAATTCGCTTCAACACGACGGCGGTCTAGGGCCTGCGTATAATTATTCTGCAGGGGGTACGAAAGCGTTTTACATAGCCTTTTGCAGAGACGATTTTAGGTCGAATACTTGTTCCGAAGCCGATTTGAATATGGTATTGTCTTCCGTGCAATTTTCGGTGAGCTTCGACTTCGGACCCAATTCAGGAAATCCTTACCTACTTCTACCTCAGGTAGGAGCAGCGCCTAACATCTATAAAACTTCCATTTTCGGACTTACCGAATCTCCGAACTCTTACATCTTTACGGTAAAAGGCGGACCAGACGGAGCTAAGGATTTGTACGGAAATTATCTTGAACAGGATTATTCCGTCAGATTTTCAGTCTCTCCTTAAAGTTGACTTCAAAATGAGATTTTGTCCGTGATTGAATTTTTCTTAAGAAGAAAGGTAACGACATTAGTCGTATTCTTCTTACTCGTCCTGTTCGGATACGTAGGGCTGACAAAATTAAAGATGGAACTCCTTCCTGATGTAAGTTTTCCGTCTCTCACGATCGTAACGGTTTATAGCAACGTGGCTCCGACGGAAATCGAATCCTTAGTGACCAAACCCATTGAGGAAATCCTTTCCTCCGTGGGAGGCGTCGACAGAATTTTATCCGAATCAATCGAGGGAATATCTATCGTAACGGTAAGATTTCGATGGGGAACCGAAATCGACCAAGCATTGATTCAAGTCAGGGAAAAACTGGACTTGGTCAAAGGTTCACTGCCTCAGGACGTAAAAAAATCCATCGTAATTCGTTTCGATCCGAATAGCGCGCCTATCATGCAGATTGCAGTCAAAACAAACGGTATCGATTTGAAAGACGTTCGACTATTTTTACGTAAAAACGTAATTCCATATTTCGAGCGCGTGGACGGTGTAGCAGCCATCTCATTATCCGGAGGATTTGAAAGACAAATTCAGGTTAACGTAGATAAAGGAAGATTAGAAGCTCATAATATACGAATTCAAGATTTGGTCAATCAAATCGATTCCAGCAATTTCGGATTTCCCGCCGGTAACGTAAGGGAAGGAGATAAAGAAATATTAGTTCGGACCGACGGACTTTTCCCTTCGGTCACCTCCATTGAGGATACGGTAGTTGGGGTTACAAAGGCCGGAGTTCCCATTTATCTCGGGACCGTAGGCGATGTAAAAGATACTTTCAAAGAAAGAACCAGCATCAGTGGTTTAATGGACGAGGAATGTATTTCTATGGTTCTGAAAAAGGAATCCGGAAAAAATACGGTATCGGTCGCGTCCGACTTGAGGGATTTAATCAAGGAACTGAACGAAAAATTCGGGGACAAGATTCATTTTCAAATCATATCGGATCAATCGATATTGATCGAAGACTCCATCGCTTCCGTTGCCTGGGCGGGAATCCTTGCGGTGATCATTTGTTATTGTGTATTGAGCTTTTTCTTAGGAAATATCAGGGAACCGATCGTCGTCATCAGCGCGGTGCCCATTTCGGTCATGGCAACTTTTTTGATGATGTTCGGGTTCGGTCTTACGATCAATACGATGTCGTTAGGCGGATTAGCTATCGGAGTTGGAATGGTTGTCGATTCCGCAACAGTCGTTTTAGAATCAATAGCTTCTAAAAAGAAAACGGTCTCGGATCCAATTCAAGCAAGTATCGAAGGAACAAAAGAGGTATTCGGATCCATTCTGGGATCAACGATCACAAGCGTTGTTGTATTCCTGCCAATCCTATTCGTTGAAGGTATCGCCGCCGAAATTTTCGGGGAGTTCGCATTAACAATTTCATTTTCGCTCATCTCCTCACTTTTTACCTCGGCAACGCTTGTGCCCGTTTTAACACAATACGATTTCTTTTCGAAAGGAGTGGGAACGTTTCCGAAAGCAATCGAAATTCGCAGAGAAAAAATCCTCTCCACAATCAGGAACTCTTTCGCGTCTATGGCAGTTTTTTTCATCCGAAGGAAAATTTTCGCCGTATACGTAGGGTTAGGTTCCGTACTTGTAGCAGGTTTGTTTTTCATCGTGATTCCGAAAGAAATGCTGACCGAGATTGATCAGGGAGAATTCTACATCGATATCGTTTCACCAGAAGGATCCAATCTAAATTATACAAAAAAAGTCGTAGATATGATCACAAAAAAGCTCACTCAAGATAAAACGGTTGAAACCGCATTTTCAAGAATCGGATACGAGGAAAAGGATATCATATTAAATCCAAAAGGGGATTTCGGTCTGAATCGAGCTTCAATCTTTGTCAAACTCTCTGATAAAAACAAAGCCGAGAAGTTTTTAATAGGATTCTCTAAGGAACTATCGGAGATAGAAAAAAATTATCGTTCTAAAATTGGAACTCGAATGGCCGGTAGTGTGTTAGGCGGTATTTTCGGTTCCGGCGGTGGAGGAATCTCCGTGGAAATTTCGGGACAAGATTTAAATCTCATCCGTAAAATCGCAAGCGAAGTCGAAAACGAATTGGTCTCAACGAACAAAACGATTTCCGTTTCCTCGTCGGCTCGGGAAGAAACTCCCCAATTAAAAGTGGAATTGGACCGAGAAAAGATGGCTTACTTCGGCTTAAGCGTGGAGGATATAGCGACCACACTAAAAACGTCCATCAAAGGAGATATCGCCACAAGATTTAGAGAAAACGATTTCGAATACGATGTATTAGTTCGATTTCGATCGGTGGATAGACTTGGATTCGATTCACTACGCGAAATTCCGATTCGTTTACCAAGCGGAAAAAACATTTTCTTAGACGCGATAGCGGAAGTGTCACAAACAAAAACCTTACGTAAAATAATGCGGTTAGAGGGAAAGAGAATCGCGATCGTATCCGCTGTTCCTAAGGAATCGGCGGAAATCATAGAACAAAAGATTTCGGAGATCATTACACGTTTTGAAAAAGATAAGGACATCTCCGTTCTTCCAGGCGAAATTGCAAAAGAAACGAACAAATCCTTCGAAGCCTTGGCCTGGGCCGGTATTTTCGCATTAATTTTGGTCTACATGACCTTAGCGTCTCAGTTTGAAAATTTAATTTTACCGTTAGTTGTAATGGTATCAATCGTGATGGTGGGATCCGGTTCCCTGATGTTTTTAATATCCTCGGGCAATTCATTGAATATAGTTTCAGGAATGGGAATGGTCATGTTAAGCGGGCTAGTAGTTAAT
Source organism: Leptospira mayottensis 200901116 (assembly GCF_000306675.2). Lineage (NCBI taxonomy): Bacteria > Pseudomonadati > Spirochaetota > Leptospiria > Leptospirales > Leptospiraceae > Leptospira > Leptospira mayottensis. Next base: position 889,807 of record NZ_CP024871.1, on the reverse strand, counting down.
AATGCGATCATTCTAATAGAGTTTTTCACCTTGGCCGATAAGGGGAAAAATGTTGAAGAAGCAGTATATGCTACGATCTATCGGAGAATCGACACTATCCTTAATACCACTCTGACTACGGTTTTAGGACTTTTGCCGGCAGCGCTTGCAATCGGCGGAGAATCTCCTCAAGAACCGATGGCCTTAGCGGTGTTAGGCGGCTTAACGGCTTCCACCATTTTTACTGTAGTTATCATACCGGCGGCTTATTTTTCGATCGTAAAACAGAAATAGATAAATGGATTCTTTAATCGGTCTATTATATAGAAGACATATAACAACGTTTATGTTGTTTATAGCGGTCGGGATTTTTGGATTGATTTCCATTCCAAGACTGCCTATTTCGTTAATGCCTCCGTCCAGTTCGCCGGCTATCACCATACTGACTCGATATCCCGGAATTTCACCCAGTAAAATCGAAGAAATCATAACGAAGCCGATAGAAGAACAGATTTCCGGCGTAGGCGGAATCGAAGATATACTATCCTCTTCCGAAGAAGGGGAATCGAGAATCAACGTCATATTCAAACCCGGCACTAAAGTCTCGTATCGTTCCCTTGAAGTACGTTCTAAGATCGATCTCATACGAGGTAATTTTCCCAGAGAAGTGGAAGAGCCCGCCATTCTCAGATACGATCCGACTAACAAACCGATCTTCATTGTAAAACTCGAATCCGAAAAATACAAATTGAAAGAATTGAGAGAATTCGGTGAGAACAAATATAAAAAGAAGTTCGAAAGAATCGACGGAGTAAGTGAAATTCACGTCGGAGGTGGATTTCAAAGAGAGATAAACATAGATATAGACAAAGGTAAGTTATTACAGACCGGAGTCGGGTTGGAAGAAGTCTTATCCAAGATCAGAACTGCAAACGTAGACGTTCCTGCCGGAAATTTACTGATCGGAGACAACTATATCAATATACGAGTGATCGGTAAGCTGATTCAAATTAAAGAGATCGGAAAAATACCGATTACAATCGGCAAATCGGAACAAATTGTTTACTTATCAGATATATCGAATGTGAAGGATGGATTCAGAGAAAAGGAAGACATAGCAAGAGACGCAGGTAAAGAAGTCGTATCCGTTTATATCCAAAAAGCTGGCGATGCAAATTCACTAGCGTTATGTGAAGAACTCCGAAAGGAACTTTCCTCGATTCGTATAGAAGGGATTCAACAAAGTATCAACTATGATCAATCTCAGACGATCAAAACGGCCATCGCAAAAGTTGCGGATTCCGCTATCTCGGGAGGCATAATCGCAGTCGTCGTATTGTTTCTTTTTTTAAGGAACTTCTACGCTACAATTCTCGTATCCGTATCAATTCCACTTTCGATTATTTCAACGTTCGGACTGATGTATTTTTTCAACGTAGGAATTAACGTTATCTCCCTTTGTGGTTTAGCTTTGGGCGTAGGAATGCTTGTAGATTGTTCGGTAGTGGTTATCGACCGTATCTTTTTTGTACACCACGAAAACGGATTCGTAGAAGATGGAATTTTAAAAGCCTCTTCCGGATTATCGAAGGAATTGTTCGCGTCCGTTTTAACTAGCATTGCCGTTTTTTTTCCGATCTTTTTCAGTTCCCGGGAGCTACGAGATCTCTACGGAGGCCTGGCAATTACCGTTTCAGCGTCATTGGTTACCTCTTTAATCGTATCCCTGACTTTTCTGCCTACTCTTGCCAAATTTATTTTAACGAAAGAGAGCCGATTTCAAACCCTCGTTCCACCACAGTACGTTCTTACATATATTTCGAAAATGAAATCTTATATTGAAACCGAAATGTATCATAAGATTCTATCTTGGCTTAAAATTTTGCGGCGTCATCAAACGAAATTAAATCCCAAATCGCCGGATCAACATGAGCTTCTCCGATTTGATTTAACAAAATCTTTACGGTTTCTACTCAAACATTATAAAAAAACTGCGCTTTACTCCACAGCGATCATCGTAGTCTGTTTTTGTCTTTCTTATTTTTTAAAACAGGAATACATTGATCCAACCGATTCCAACGAAATCAGCGCTTCGTTGGAAGTAGAAACGGGAACCCACCTTGATGCGACTGATTTGATCACAAAGAATGTGGAAAGGGTAATCGAAAATAATCCAAACGTGGAAAAAGTATCCTCCAAAGTTGAAAAATGGCATTCGGATCTGATGATAAAGTTAAAACCCGTTTCTTCCCGGGAAGGTAAATCAGCCAATGACGTTATAACCGAACTAAAAAAGGAAACAGACGAGCTAAAGAACGCATTTGTATTTTATACCGAATCCGGTGCCGGAGAAGGGTCAAAAGAAATCGATATTGAAATTATAGGAGACGAAGCTGAAACGATCAAAGAATTAGCCAAAGAATCTGCAAAAGAAGTAGGAGGGATACCCGGAATTCAGCAAGTTGCCCTTCGTTTTAAAGAAGGAAAAGATCAAATCACGTTTTCTATCGATAAAGTGAAAGCCTCACAATCCGGATTGCTACCCAATCAAATCGCAAACTTTATGAAAACTGCATATACTGGCTCTATTCCCACTAAATTTTACGATAAAGATAAGGAGATCGACATTCGAGTCCGATTTTCCGAGGAAGACAGAGAAGGTCCTGAGTCGGTTTTTGGAGTCGCAATTCCCTCTTCTCTCTCGAAAACGCCCTTGATTGAACTTAGTTCGATCAAAAAGGAAAAAGCAGAATCCAGGATTTATAGAAAAAATAAACGAAGAACTTATGGACTCACCGCTAAGTTAGGCGATATTGATACCGGTTCGGCCGTTATCAAAATTGAAGCCGCTTTAAAAAAAATTTCTTTTCCGGAAAATTATCATTACGAAATGACCGGAAATTACAAAAAACTGAAAGAGAGTAAAACCGAGATGATCCATTTAATCATTTTGGCCTTTATCATAATCGTTTGTATTTTATCATCTTTATTCGAGTCCTTTTTACTTCCGTTTCTAATCATACTTACCATTCCATTCTCGGCAGCGGGAGTAATTTTAACTTTATTTGTGTTTCGTATGTCCTTAAATATATCCGTATATATCGGTTTCGTTATGTTGGCCGGAATTACCGTGAACAATTCGATATTAATTGTGGAGACTTTTTTAGAAAAATTGAAATCAAATCGATATTACGAAATTGACGAATTATTAACCGAAGGAATCCGAGAGCGAATTCGTCCAATCCTGATCACAACCATAACCACGGTCCTGGGACTACTTCCGTCCGTCTTGGATTCGGGAGAAGGAAGCCAACTGTGGAGACCCCTTGCTGTGACGGTAGTCGCAGGATTGTCCATCTCGACGGCTCTTACAATACTCTTATTTCCCGCATTTTTTAAAATTGCGGTTCCTTATCTTCTGGAAGATCATAAAAGTATTCCGCTACAAAATAAAATCAAAAAACGTTCTAAAAAAATATGAAGGAGATCCAAGACGATGGAGCCTATCGGTATATGTTTTGAAGATGAATACATTAAGGAAAACTTATATTCTGGAAAGAAAATTCCGATCTTTTTTAGAAATCATATTAGGGATTGCGATCTCTGTCAGGAGAAAGCGAAAATGTTCCATTTTGAAAATTTCATTCCGAAAAGCTCATTCGGAAAAGATTTTACGAAAGTGATAGCTTCATGGAAAACCGGGCTTTCGGACAATTCCCCAAATAACCAGGATATTTTTCCAAATTCCAATCATGTCTATGATACGATACTATTTCAATTCGTGTACAAACACAGGCTTTGGATTTATATAATCGGCTACCTTTCCGTGATAATTGCATTTTCATACTACTGGTTCTTGTTGTAGGTCGAGAAGATACGATTTCGCCAAGTTTATCTCTAAACTTACTTGTACTTGAACAATAAGTTTAACACTAGGTTTTGGGATAGACTCTAAAGTTCAATGGAGACCCCTTTTTAGTATCCGTGTAAAGTTCTGTAATTACGCAAAAACAGCTTGCCAATTCGTTCCTTACAAGGAATTTCACGCATCATGTGTGATACATTTGTCGCCACGCCATCTTTTACCGGAAATGGTTCGATGATCTTTGGAAAGAATTCGGACAGGGAGCCTAACGAGGCCCAGGCTCTATTGAGAGTTCTACCGCACTTACGGGAAGCCGAAACTTTCTGTACTTATATACAAGTTCCCGGAGTAAAACAAACTCAGGAAATCATTCTTTCCAAACCTTTTCAGATGTGGGGAGCGGAGATGGGAGCGAACGCTTCCGGAGTCGTGATCGGAAACGAAGCGGTCTTTACAAAAATCCCTTTTGAAAAAAAGAACCAAGGACTCACTGGAATGGACCTATTGCGTCTCGCTTTGGAAAGAAGTAAAGACGCCGAGACTGCGAGAGAAACGATTCTTCAACTTTTAGAACGATTCGGTCAGGATGCTTGCGGCGGTTATATGAATTCTTCTTTTTACTACCATAACAGTTTTTTGATCGCAGATTTTCGAAATGCGTTCGTATTGGAAACCGCCGGAAAGTTCTGGGCTTGGAAAAGGATCGAAGGTTTTTATTCGATTTCCAACGGACTGACTTTGGAAGACGATTACGACGCGATTCATCCGAAAGCGATCGAATTCGCTTCCAAAAAGGATTGGGTGAAAAAAGGAGAAACATTCTCTTTTCGCAAAGCGTTCTCGGATTCTTTTTTTACTTTTTTCAGCAAGTGTAGAACGAGAATGGAAAAAACCAGAACGATGGGGGCATTCAAAAAAGGGAATTTAGACGTACATGCCGCGACGGAGATTCTCAGAACGGAAGGAGAACCGTTGCAAATGGCGGACTTTTATCCTTCTTCCTCGGATATGGGCTCGGTTTGTCTTCATGCCACTGGTCCGATTACACCTAACGGTACTACCGCTTCTTTAGTCGCCGAGTTGAAACCGAATCTTTCTAAAAACCGTTTTTGGTTTACCGGAACTTCGATTCCTTCCATTTCTTTTTATTTGCCAGCTGGTTTTTCAGGAATAAGTTTTTTAGAAAAGAGTTTTGAACAACCCGGTTCTAAATTGGATACTTCACTTTGGTGGACCCACGAAAAGTTCTACAGAAAGATCCAGCGATTTTATCCCGATGCGAAAAGACTCGTGCAACCTCGGATTGCCGCTTTGGAAAAAGAATGGTTCCGGGAATTGAAAAAGTTGGAAAAGAATCCAACCCCTTCGAAAGGTTTGGATTCTTTGAGTGAAAGAGCCGTTAAAATGGCTCTTCAAGAATATAGGTTTTGGGATGAGAATTTGTTAATCGAACTGAGTAAAAATCGGCCTAAAAAAACATTCGCGCCTTTCTATAATCTACAGTGGTCTTACTGGAATCGAAAAGCGGGCATCATTGTCTCTTAGCATTTGCCTTGCGAATTCTCATATTAATCAATTCCACACCAAGTGAAAAGGCCATGGAAAAATACACGTATCCTTTCGGTATGTGAAAGTGAAGCCCGTCTGCAAATAACATCGCTCCGATCATGATCAGAAACGAAAGCGCCAAAACTTTCATCGTAGGATGTTCGTTGATGAAATCGCTGACCGTTCCGGAAAAAACGAGCATAACAATCATCGAAAGAATTACCGCTGCTACCATCACTTGAAACTGACCTGAGAGCCCGACCGCGGTCACGATCGAATCTACGGAAAAAATGATATCGAGAAGAATCAATTGAAGGATTACCCCCCAGAAAGAAATTTTTTCCTTTTTGGGCTTTTCCTCTTCGATTCCTTCCACTTTGCCGTGGATTTCACTCGTACTCTTTGCGATTAAAAACAGACCTCCTCCTAGCATAATCAAGTCCCTGCCTGAGATTACGAAATCGGCGATTGTGACAAGAGGCACTGTCAAGGATGCGATCCAACTGACTGCGAATAACAAGCCGATTCTAAATCCCAGAGCCAAGGTGAGACCGAGATTTCTTGCTTGATTTTGTCTATTTTTGGGAAGTTTACCGGAAACGATCGAAAGAAAAACAATATTGTCGATTCCAAGAACGATTTCCATCAGGGTAAGGGTCAGAATTGCGACAACTTTATCGAGTGTGAGTAGTTCCATGCAGAGCAATTAATTTTTCGAAAACAAAGAAATCAATCGATTTACAAAGGAATTTAAGGAGGCATACTTGTAGGCATGAAGTTTCTTCCGGAAAGTTTCGAAATAAGAGAAGCGGTCGGAATTCATCTAAGGAGTAAGACAATTCTTCCCTGTTTACCCCCTTGTCTCAGTCTTTTGGTATTTTTAAGACATTCGGGATGTATCTTCAGCCGGGAGGCGATTGCCGATCTTAAGAAAATTTTCGAAACCTGTCTTTCTTTTCCACCAATCCTGTTTTTTTTTCCGGGAAATCTAGGAGATTGTGAAAGATTCTTTGAAGGAGTTTGGAAAGACGCTTGTGTCGTTTCCGATCCCGAAACGGAATTCTATCAAGACTTGGAGCTAAAAACCGCCAACATAATTCAACTTGCGAGTCCCGAAGTATTGATTGGAACTGCAAGAGCCGCACTCAAGGGACATTTTTATGGAATTCCGGGAAGCAACACATTGCAGATGCCCGGAGTGTTTCTTGTGGTTCGAGATCGTATCGTATGGGAACATAGATATAGACATATCGGAGATCATCCCGATTGGAAAAATCTTCCAGGGGTGACACTTTTACCGGGACCGGAATTCAATCCTGGTGTATTACCCGCCTAGTTTTAGCGGACGACCGTAACCGAACAAGTCGCGTGATGAACAATCCGATCCGAAACCGAACCCACTAAAAATCTTCCCACTGCAGAAAGACCTCTCGAACCGATTACAATCATATCATAATTCCCTTTTGTAGCCGTTTCCACGATCGTGTCCGCGGGATAACCTTCCAGGACCAGACGATCCCATTTGAGATCGGGGAACTCATCCAAAGGAGAATGAATCTTTTCGAATCTTTGTTCCGAAATCCATTTCACTCTATCTTTTCCTTCGGGAGCTTTTTCGTAATAACCGGGGAGAGGGCCGAATTCTTCAATAACTTCTAAAACCGTAAGATTTGCGTTTGCCGCTTTTGCGATTGCAATTGCCACTTCCAGCGCCTTTTTGGAACTCTCCGAACCGTCTACGGGGACTAAGATTTTTTTGATGAATCTTTGCATATTTTTTCTCTTCGCAAGGAGTGTATCTCTCCTAAATCCGTTTTCCAATCAAAAAATTAGAAATTTTAGATTTGTAAGGTCCGATTTTGATCAACCGGAGAATAAGGATTCCTATAAAAACTTGGACAAATAAGGCTTGATACGGATTTTTTTCAGTCATGCAACAAAAAACAGAATTGGATCGTATATTCATAAATTCTTATTTAGAATACAAAAACTTTGGCGATTCGAAAGCTTTGATAGAGCAAGCTTACTTTTGGATTCGTAGAATCGCGGTTCGTAAATATTCTTTAAGCGAGGACGGACGGAACGAGGTTTTGCTCAAGTTCATTCAGAAAATGGAATATTTTTCCGAACTTTACGAGACCCGAGGATTCGAAAATTTTTCCGCGTATGCTATCGTATTTTTAAAGCATCTCATATTGAATCAGTGGAAAAAGGAAATTCAATCTTCAAAAACGGAACCACTCTTTCTGGAACCGGACGGCTTGCCTGGATCGGTCGTTTACGAACCTGATTATAGTATGGAGCTTTCTCAGGATAGAATTTTCCTGCGAGAAATTTTACGAACTCTTGATCCAAGAGGTGTTCTGATACTTAAACTAAAACATAATTTGTTTCTAGAAAGAAAGGAGATTCTACTTTTGAAAAGTATTCTTTCCGCATCCGGAAATTCGGTTCAGGATTTTTTAAAGGAAAGAATGGAGAAAAGATTTATGGCTCGAAGCCAAGAATTGGCCCTTTTGGAAAGGATGGAAGTGTCTCATCAAATTCTTTTTTCCAAACGGGAGAACGCTGCGAGTTTTTCTTCCAAGGCAAAACAAAAACTTAGGAAAAAACTTTTGAGAGTCGAGATGATTTATACGTACGATGAAATTTCTCGTTGGTTCAGCTGGAACCATTCCGTAATCAAAAGGTTATATCTACAAACTATGAATTCTTTGAAAAACTCTCGCAAAGACTTGAAGTTTATCGCATTTCCGAACAAGAAAAAAAAATCTGCGTGATTAGGAATTCATGAATAAGAAGTTTTTGGAACTTAGTGCCCGTCTCAAAACTTCAAAATGTAGGAATTACTACAATCTTAAACGACAGGAAAAATCGCCAATGTGAGTAATCTGTAGGAACTCCCACGTTTTTTAGAAACTTGCTGGATCGTTTAGAGATATTTTTTTAAGGTTTTGAGACGGGTTCTTATTTCAAAAACTTCTTTCTGGCCGAACTTTCATATGATTTTAAAGACTATTTTTGAGATAAGTTTTCGTGGAATTTGGAACTCATATACATTTGCTCATTGTCATTTTCCATGACAACTTTTTCTAACTCCTGTCTTTTGCCTGAAATGCGTTTTCCTTTTTTTGAGAGAAAAAAAGGAAAATGAACAAAAAACAAAAGTTACTGATAAAAAAATCGAACCGTCGATTGCAAAGGTTCAGCGCACTATTGGATTGACGATTATAATTCCTTCGCACCACATAAGGGATTGCAAATGATGTCGCCGAAAGAATTTATAGAAAAAGAACTAACATTGGCTGTATGATTTTTGGGGGTAACTACAACATATAACAACTGGATTTTAACTTTAATACCAATATATTCAATTATTGAAAATGTAAAATAAATGGATAATAAATTAGGAAATTCATTATACCGGTTGATCTCAATTGAAAAGACTTCGAAATAACTTTTATCCTTTATAAGTTTTCCGAATATATTAGTGTTTATATAATATCTTGCGGTCAAATTTTTACCTTTCACTTATCAATAAATAACCGAATAGCTTGAAATTGTGGTAAAACAATTATTCAAATAAAATCTCCGACATTAGCGTTACATCGTATACAAGTATAGATTTTTATTTAACATACAGCGCAAAACTACGAACGTACGCATCAAGGCAAGTATTGTTTTGGTAAAACTCCGATTCAAACATTCCTTGACACGAAGGAATTAGCTAAGAATAAGTATCTCGACAACTTACAATTTTCGTTATAAACAAGAACGGAGTGTAAGATTAACTTCTAACTATTACAAATTATTTTCGGGGATCAATTGAATCTCGATTCTTCTTAAAGAACATTATTTACACAGCATTCCTTGATGAGTCTCGTTCTCTTTTCCAACTCCGCTTACGAACCACTCACAACGTTCCTCTGCTCATTAACCGAGTCGTCCTCTATACACCGCTCGACAAATAAAAAAGGAGAGGCGAACCTCTCCTTTTACGATCTGAAATAGGTTTCGATTTCCGAAACCTATAGAACTATTCTTACCAACGATAGTGACTGAACGCTTTGTTCGCTTCTGCCATCTTCCGGATATCTTCTTTTTTCTTGATAGCCGAACCGGTACCTTTTTGAGCCTCAATAAATTCTGCAGCCAGTTTGGAAGCCATTCCCTTTTCGTTTCTATCTCTGGAATAACGAATCAACCAGCGAATACCGAGAGCCAGTCTTCTTTCAGGACGGACTTCAATCGGAACCTGGTACGTAACCCCGCCCACTCTTCTGGACTTTACTTCCACTTGTGGTTTAGCATTTTCTAATGCTTCCCGAAAAGTAGTGTAAGGATCGTTACCTGTTTTTTTCTGAATGATCTCAAGCGCATCATAGAATAATTTCTCAGCTACGGATTTACCACCACTTAACATTAGGCAGTTAATAAACTTCGCAACTTGAACGTCGTTGTAAACCGGATCCGGAGTGATTTTCCGTGGTTCGACTTTTCCTCTTCTTCTAGACATGATTCAATTCTCCCGATTAAGCCTTAGGACGTTTCGCACCGTATTTGGAGCGACCGTTTCTTCTCTTATCCACACCCAAGGTGTCGAGGGTTCCGCGAATGATATGATAACGAACCCCAGGAAGATCTTTTACCCTTCCGCCGCGAATCAGAACCACGTTGTGTTCCTGAAGGTTATGTCCCTCACCGGGAATGTATGCGGTAACTTCGATTCCGGTCGTTAAACGAACCCTTGCGACTTTTCTCAAAGCCGAGTTCGGTTTTTTAGGAGTAAACGTCATTACTCTCGTACAAACTCCTCTTCTTTGAGGAGAGCTTTTTAACGCAGGAGATTTCGTTCTCTTCTTCTGCTTTTGCCTGCCGTGGCGAATCAATTGACTGATTGTTGGCATGAATATCCTTCTCTAAAAAAATTTCAGATCGTTTTTACCAGATCGTCAAACACTCTCGATTTGTAAAGTGAATGACGATCATTCTCATCAGGCTGAACTCAAGAGGTAAAATCCCTCGGAACTTGGCCCTTTCCATCTACCAAGACTCTCTGTTTCGTTTGATTTTGAAAGAGAGAGTCGCAAATATTTCTTTTTCGATAACCAAAGTTTCGCGGACTCGCACAAAATAAAAACCTATAACGTCCTACTTTGTATTTCATTCATCCGAATCGTCCGCAATCGCTTGAGGGATTTCTTCTTCCTCTTCTTCTTCGAGAGGACGATCGAGATCCCCATAAGTGGATTTGAAAACCGCGATATCCTTATATTTCTTCGTTCCGGTTCCCGCAGGAATCATATGACCGATGATGACGTTCTCTTTGAGACCCATCAGGTTATCGGTCTTACCTTTGATTGCCGCGTCGGTAAGAACCTTGGTGGTTTCCTGGAAGGAAGCCGCCGAAAAAAAGGATTCCGTGTTCAAGGATGCTTTTGTAAGTCCGAGAAGAATCGGAACCGAATCCGCAGGAGAACCACCTTCCGCGATCACTCTTTTGTTTTCTTCGTTAAACACAAGTCTGTCGATTTGTTGCTGATTTACGAAACCGGTATCTCCGGAGTCGGTAATCAGAACTTTTCGGAGCATCTGACGAACCACAACCTCGATGTGTTTATCATTGATATGAACCCCTTGCAGCCTGTAGACCTCTTGGACTTCCTGAACGAGATACACTTGAAGCGCAGTCACGCCTTTGACTCGGAGAATATCGTGAGGATCGAGATTACCGTCGTCGATCTGGTCTCCTCTCTTCACGAAGTCTCCATTACGAACCCGAATCTGTTTACCGATCGGAATCGCAACCTTTACTCTTTCCTGATCCGGATTGTCCGGATGGATATAAAGAATCCGTTTTTCTTTTACGATCTCACCACTAATTTCGATCTTACCGTCCGTTTCAGCAAGAGTGGTCGCATCCTTAGGTCTTCTCGCTTCAAAAAGTTCGTCGACTCTTGGAAGTCCCCCGGTGATATCCCGAGTTTTTTCAGCGACCGTAGGAATTTTGAAAAGAATGTCTCCGGCTTTCACCTTGTCCCCGTCTTGAACGGAAATGATCGCATCCACAGGAACCGAGTATTCTTCTCTTGAGCTTCCGGAAATGACCGTGATTCTCGGGTTGAGTTTTTCTCTTCTTTGTTCGATTACTTTCAGAAGAATGTTAGATGTTTTGACGTCCTCGTCTCTTCTAACGTTCTTACCGATTTCCAGATCCATCCACTGAATACTTCCGTCGATCTCGGAAATCCCCACTTCGTTGTAAGGGTCGAACTCTGCGAGAGGTTGATTTGGAGTCGTGATATCGTTTACTTTTACGTTGACGACAGTTCCGGTTTTCACTGGAATCACGGCTTCTTCTCCCAAGATGCGGAAAAGACCTTTTTCGATATGAATGGTTCCCGGCATTTCGGAGGTGATATTTTCTCCGTTCGGAGAAGTAGCCACCAATTCTCCCTTGTCAACTTTCTGTCCGTTTTCAACGCGTAAGTTGGAGAGTTCTTCTATTTTGTATTGTTGGATCAATCTTTGGATTACGATCGAACCGCGACGAGAAAATACACTCTGTGATTTTTCGTTCGTAATCAAACGTCCGTTGATGTTGTTGATAATCGCCGTGTAAGAAACTTTGTGTTCCTTCTCTTGAACTTTTGCGGACGCCGCACCACCAATGTGGAAGGTTCTCATCGTCAACTGAGTTCCAGGCTGACCGATGGACTGAGCCGCGATAGTTCCCACCGCTTCCCCGATTTCTGCAGGAATGAGTCTCGCCATGTCCATACCGTAACAGCAGATACAAACCCCTTGTTTGGATTCGCAAGTCAGAGGAGAACGAACTCGGATCTTATCGTAGCCTAAGTTTTCGATTTTCTGTCCGACCTCTCTCGTGATCAGAGTGTTTCTCGGATACACAAC
>NZ_CP024871.1:725000-865000 GCF_000306675.2 Leptospira mayottensis 200901116 | reverse complement strand
CTCTCGCAGCCTCAATCGCGGCATTGAGAGCGAGCATGTTTGTACGAGCGGATATATCTCCGATCTTTATGAGAGATTCGTTAATTCTTTGAACGGTACGTTTCACCTCTAAAAACGATTTCTGAACCCCGTCCACCTTCTCCCTTCCCTTTAATGCAGTCTCCGAAGATTCCCGCGCTTTTAGCGTTAAAGAGTTCAAAGACTTAGTCACGGTAATTAAGGAAGAAAGATTTTTTTGGATTTCTTTTTCCAAATTTCGAAGATGTTCAGCAGAAGTAAGAATAGTGGTAGTATTGGTCTCCACCAATGTACTCAAACGATCGATATGATCGGCCACCTTCTGGGAATCGTCCGCCTGGATTTCCGACGTGGAAATAAATTCTTTCGAAACCTTGTAAAATTCCTGGCTCGCCTTTTGGGAATTATCGACCGAAATTCTCGCCTCGACGATGATTTCACGAAGAGATGTTTCCATCTTTTTTAAAAACTCCAAAAGTTCCCCCATCTCATCGAAATGGTCGATCTCGATCCGATTATTCAAATTTCCGTTTTGAATTTCAGATGCAAAGTGAATTGCCTTTTTGAGAGGAAACATCACGGATCGAATTATGGATCTGGAAAATAAAATTCCAGCGATCAAAGAAAGAAAAGAAAGAGCGCAGATCATATACAAGGAAAAAGTAAGCTGAGTTTCCGCGGCGTCCTCACTCTTACGGGAATGAGTAGCTTCAAATTCGATCAGAATCTTGATCGTTTTTCTTAGGGAAGCACTCAGAGGATTAATCCCGCGAACGTATAGAATCTGAGCTTCTTGTCTTTTATTTTCTTTGCCCAAATTATGAATCGTTTCCGCATATTGGGAAAGATTCTCTAACCCTTCTTCGAAAATTTTCAAATTTTCAAGCTCGATCGCTTCCAAGGAAAATTCTCGGAACGTAACGTTATTTTTCTTTATTTCATCCAATAGGATTCGAACTTTCTTGTTTTCTTCTTCAGAAAGAAGCGCGTCAATCGTGGATACCTTGGAGGAAAGAGTCAGCTCTGTAAGTATTAACTTTTCCAAAGTTAAGTTCATCAGTTGAAATTTAGGCTGCGAATTTTCAATCATTGATCGAATCGTCTTCCGATATACGAACGTATTGTAAACAATCAAAGCCGAAGAAAGAATAAATACTCCGATGATGACTCCGAAGCTGAAACGCAATCTTGTTTTAATACTTATATTGCCGAGTAAATTCACTGTAAAATTTGCGGAAACGTTTTGCCGACTATTTCGATTTCGAAAGAAAGTTGATGTAAGAGATTACGTCTTTGATTTGCTCTTCAGACAATTCTTCCTGCCACGGAGGCATAAACGGGGAACGATTCACTCCAATCCCCCCTTTTTTGATGATCTCTTCTTTTTGTGCATTGGTCAACTTAGTAATCGTAAGATTTGCGGGTGGCGGGACCTTCCCCGTCGCAAGGCGGCCCTTTCCGTCTGCGGCTTCTCCATGACAAAGTACACAATAAGTACGGAATACAATACTTCCCCGAACAGCGGATTTTTCCATGGTATCAAGAGCCGTCAAAGAAAATGTCGACGCCGAAAAAAGAAAAAGAATTATAATTTTTGAATATATTTTCATTATTGTACGTCTATCGTCATTTTCATTTCGGGATGTATCGCGCACTGTACGGTGATCTTACCGGGTTTTTCAAACTTTACCTTTTGCGTTTTCCCCTGAGAATATGAGCCCAAATCGAAAATTTTTGTGGGAGATAGGGAATATACATTGTGATAAAAAGTATCGTAATTCGGAAAACTCACCACGTCCCCGACTTTGATCTTTAAAGATTCCACCGTAAATCCCTTATTCTTTTGACCCACTTCGTGTTCCGCCGCCGCAAGGCTTCCCCCACAAAAAACGAGAAAAATAAAAACCGCCGTAAATCGAACTAACATTCAATACTCCTAATTTATGATGATATTATCTCGGGAACTCCGGAATCGAAATCGAAATCATTTTGCCGTTTAGTGATTTCATAAACTCTACGAGATCGGCCTTTTCATCCTTCGTTAATTTGAGAGTTGTCATGTTCGGATCTAGGTTGTTTTTTTCATCTCCTCCTCGATCGTAATGTTCGACAACCTCTTCCAAGGTAGCATAACTTCCATCGTGCATATACGGTCCCGTCAAAGCGACGTCCCGCAAACCTGGTGTTTTGAAAGCACCCTTCATAGATTTTACCGCTACGATTTTAAATCTTCCGACTTCCTTGGAGGCGTTTTTCAAACCGATATTATGAAATCCATTATCCGAAAACTGATCGCCTTGATGACACGCGGAACATTTTGCTTTTCCGTTAAAGACGGAAAAACCCCTTTGTGCCGATTCCGAAATTGCGGTTTTATCCCCTTTTTTCCAACGATCAAACGTAGACTCCGTAGAAAGAATCGTTCTTTCAAAACTTGCGATCGCCTTTCCGATCGTTACCGCATTTATATCCTCGTTCGGATACGCCCTGGAGAACAATTCTTTGTATCCGCGAATATTCTTTAATTCTAATATAAGTTCATCTATATCTTGATTCATTTCATCGGGAGATGAAATCGGACCCAATGCCTGCGCTTCCAGATTGTCCGCTCTGCCGTCCCAGAACATTTTGCTTCCGTACGCTCCATTGAGAATCGTGGGAGTATTTTTTCCCAAAATCTTCATATTGTGTCCGACTGCAGTTTTTAACCCGTCCGTCCAAGCAAGGCCTGGATTATGACAAGTGGCGCAACTGATCCAATTGGAACCGGAAAGAATCGGGTCGAAAAATAAAGTTTTCCCCAATAAAATCCTTTCCGGAGTAGGAGCATTATCGGGAGGGAAAGGATAGGCAATCGTTTCGACTTTTTTCGTTTCACCTTCCTTACGAACGACTTCTTTTTTTTCTTCTTTGCAGGTAAATATCAAAAGTAAGCTAAAAATCAAAAATACGGCCCAAAGAATTCGAAACAAACCAAGCCCCCTGTTAAACGTTATCCACTTTTTTACTTTAGAATATTCTAATAGTCCGCCTTCATCCACTTAATTTATAACTTAGAACGTAAATTATTATAACCAAGGATGTCGTTTGTTTAAATATGGATACTATGCAAATTTTATGGCAAACCCTTGGGAAAAAACTTATTTTTATAAACTCATACCCGTTGGAAGGGTAAGTAAATCCTCTCTATAAAAAATTAGTATCCGAATTCCCGTTTATCTCCAATAGCTTTTAAAACTGATCGTAGTTGATTTTACTTTTTTTAAAGTGGATTTCGTTCTTTGAATTAAGGAACTAGAATGGTCCGGACAAAAATTTGCCATGCCGTCTCCCTCGTAAACGACACCGGATATATTCTTAAAGTAGAAAGCTAAATTTGTTGGAGTTTGCGAACAAATTGAAAAATGTAAGCAAAACCCACAAGATCATAGTCTAAACCGATCAGTAATTCTACGATACCCGAAGAAACTTTCAAATCTGCCTCATCATGAAAATCCAATTAAAATCCTGAAAAGATTCATTCAATCCGAAATTTCAAGAAAGACACATACAAGCAGATTCCATCAGAGATTTTCTCTGTGGACACCTTCATGGTCTTTGAGTCCTTAAAGGAGTTGGAAAATATAAAACATCGAACTACAAAGACAAGAAGACCGTAAAACAACGGGAGTTCCTACATTCTGAGGCTTAGAACAGACTTTTAATCAATTTAGTTCATAAGAAATGTAGACGAATCTTGTTATTGTACAGTACATACAAATCAACATAATCCTCGAATTACAGCAGGGTGCATCTACCCCCTCTCCTCGAACACTGATTTACCAATGTGCTGGTTGGGTATCTTCCCGTACCTCTTCTGTCGTCCCCTTCTCCAGTGCAATCTCTGTTAGAAATCATGAAGTCAAATATATTGTGGTAAGCTTCCCTTAATTGTATAGTTACAAGTCTTGCCAGAGTTCTATTTGGTGTTTGCAGATTATTAATTACCTCAAGCAGATCCGTGGTAGGTGTTAAATATTCCCTGTAGATATTAAATGGCATCGAACGCACGTTCGTTTGAATTACAACTAACCCCTGAGAAGTCCTAAGAATTGGAACAGCATGCCACCCTAAAGTTCCATCCGGACACAATAGCGCTAATATCCCCAGCCAAATGCTCCCGGGAGGAGAATTGATGAGTGAGCTAATGTGAGATTGTATCTCAGACCGAGTAGTGAATTCAGAAGAGATAATCCAGTCGTATTGAGGCAACATAGTCCTAGCGGATGCTAATGCCAGTTGTCTATTTGAATAATCAATGGAATCATACACTCTAGGTACATCCGTCAGCAATCTGTTCAATAACGGATAACGTTGTTCAAACGAGACAAAAGGATCCCTATTACGAGCTGTATCGAAAAAATAACCCCCACTCTGAAGAGGTCCCTGAGAATAATACTCCTGGAGTTCTGCCAACATCTGGAAGCCCTGAAGCAGACAAACACCGCATACCCCACGTACCTGCCCCCTACCTATAGATGAAAATGAAGTCGCTATCTGATAAAGCCTCCGAATCCAGTCATCAGTTAATTGAAAGTCAGGAGGTAAGGTCCTTTTTATTCTTTTATATACATGACTTTCCTTATTACCAGCCGGACAATACTGCTCTGTATTACCAAGATTACCAGCTGCATAACGTATCCAATCCAGTAAATATCCATCTACTAAAAACAAAGACGTTGGACTATTCGTGGTATCCTTTTCCAAAAAAGAGGGTTTAGCTGCATAGACAACACCCCAATTGGATCCATATCTGGTAACTCTCAGAATATTGCCTTTATAATCCTTGAGCATACCTCCCTCTTCAGTTTCAAGATAAACGTCCCAATAAGCAGGACTATCCTTACTCGTAGGGATATCATCACACAATACCCATCGAATCCAATTCCATTGATAACTACCTACCTTTGAATACATGCAAGAAAGACGTCCACTTACTGGATTGTATTGAGCAACATGTCCACTTTCAGGATTGTAGTAGATAGATGTGGTATTTTTTTTTGAGCCTTTTGAATGGATAAAGTAGCGGCTATTCCCCAAATTCCAAGCTATGGAAGTCTTAATACTGATATTCCCAGGAGTTGCCACAGTCTGAACCCAATCTTTCATCGAAGAGTCCAAAGTATGGTTATAACTATCCTTAGACTTCTTTGAAATATAGGCATACCACTTCACATCTTTTAAACGATAACGCTCATCTGCAGTCCAAAAGGAATTCTCTTTTACGATCCATCGCTGTAGGGGGTCATTGATAGTACAAGGTCTGAGATGCACATAATCCCAGTTTCTCTCTCCAAGAATGACTCCTTCTGGAGCAGTAATGCATAGCCATGTTTTATTAATGTAATAAGAAATTCTTTGAAACACATCATACCGAGCACTAGTAACGTCCTGTTCCCAACACTGCTCAAGTTGAATATAACTTTCACCACCACTAAAAACTGGAGCATAACAAAACTTTCCACCATCATGTATAACGATTTTGATTGCCTTATCTTTCGGATTATCCGTAGGCTTTTGAACTATCGAGCCAGAGACAACACTTGATAAAATATGGACAAGTGCAGGACTCACTCCGTAAGAAAAATCAACTCCAATTGAAATCAACAAAACCACTATCAAAACTATAAAACGATTCATTTTCACTTCCCTCTCTCTTTGAAAAATTAAGACCTAGTCATGTAAACATAAGGACATGAAATAAACATAGCTGCCAACTATATTATGGTTTTACCATTTTTATCTGGAGAAACGCAAACCACCAGGTCATTTAATGTTAAGATGTAGAAGCAGAATGGTATTTACGGAATATTCTTTTGAAGCAAATGCATTACCTTAGTGATGAAATCCTATCTTTATGCGGGACAGCCTTTACGAATAAGATGAAAATCATTAATGAATTTCAAACTATTCAAAATCGAATTCTCACAAAAGCTATGTATATCACAAAACTCGCGGAATAAAATAGTTAATAAAGGTTTTAGAATATATTTGAACTGAAAAAATGAGAAGGAAAGTCCCTCAAATATACTTGAATAACGGAGTGAAAAAACATTTATCGAAGTAATATAAAATCCTTAGATAGTTATATTAATAAAGATTTTCGAAATTATTTGAATTTCAACTTCATATTGCTTTGGTTTATGCCCTCCCAAAACATGGAGGAAAAAGTAAGAAACGCAACTGGCGCTGTTATCAATTGCACATATCAATATGCAGGCCGGAGTTAGCGATCTGGAACGAGGGTGTCAGCGCTCCTGTGTAAATAACTTTCTTTAAAACGAATCGAACTTCAACCGATCGCCGAAAATAATCGAAAATTGATTCATTGCTTTTCCCCAATCTTGAATAGGCATGGTCCATTTTTTAGACATATTATTCAAAGCTAAATAAAGAAGCTTGATAGCCGCTTCATCGGTAGGAAACGAACCCCGATTCTTGATAATTTTTCTTAAACCCATATTCATAGATTCGATGGCGTTTGTGGTGTAAATCGCCTTCCGAATATTAGGTGGATATGCCAAAAAAGGAATCACCGATTCCCAATTGTTTCTCCAGGACTTGCTGATCATCGGATATTGACTGTCCCATTTGGTTGAAAAATCATCAAGGCTTTTCTTAGCAATCTCTGCCGACGGAGATTTGTAGATAGCCTTTAAATCAATCATCAACTCTTTCTTCTGTTTGTAAGAAACCCATTTCAAAGAATTCCTTACCATATGAACGATACAAAGTTGAACTTGTGCATTAGGAAAAACTGATATGATCGTATCCGGAAATCCCTTTAACCCGTCAACGCAGGCGATTAAGATATCTTCAACTCCGCGATTCTTTAAATCGGTTAAGATCTGAAGCCAGAACTTCGCTCCTTCGGTGCGCTCCACCCAGATCCCAAGTATCTCTTTTGTGCCCTGTAGATTGATTCCTAAAGCCAAATAGAAGGATTTGTTTTGAACGTGGTGACCGTCTCTCACCTTTACGACTAACGCGTCCATGATGAGAATTGGATATACTTTATCCAAGGGGCGATTCTGCCACTCGATCACCGTTTCCAGTACCGAATCGGTGACTTCTGAGATCAGATCCGCTGAGACTTCCACTTGATAGATTTCTTGGAGATGTTGGGTAATTTCTCGTGTGGTCATTCCACGAGAATACATCGAAATGATCTTATCGTCGAAGCCGGTAAAGCGTGTCTGTCCTTTTTGAATGATCTGCGGTTCGAAACTGCCGTTTCTGTCTCGAGGTATTTCCAAATCGATTGTTCCAAAATCTCCTTTGAGCTTTTTGCTACTTTTTCCATTCCGAGAATTTCCTGTGTTATTGCCCAACGAGGAATTCTTCTCATATCCAAGGTGATGCGTCATCTCACCTTGCATCGCTCGCTCTATCAGTGATTTCGTTAGTTGCTTTAAGAGGCCTTCATTTCCCAGTAGATCTTCAGGACTCTTATCTTTGATTAATTCATCGAGTAGCTCTTCAGCTCGATTTTTGGGGTTGCTCATATTGGGTTTATCCTTGTTACTTTTTGGTTATTCACAAGTCATTTACACAATCAAGCCGACACTCTCGATTTATTGTTCCTCTACATTTATTTTCTGCTCCCTCTATAATCAAGATCTCTATTAGAAAATTGTAAAAAAAGTTCATGTTATATGATAAAAGTTACAACAGCGCGCACCTACAGCTCCTCAAACACTGATTTACCGATGTGCTAGTTGGGTATCCTCCGGTACCTCTTCTGTCGTCCCCTTCTCCAGTGCAATCTCTGTTAGAAATCATGGAGTCAAATATATTGTGGTATCCCCCCTCTAACTGTATAGTTACAAGTCTTGTCAGAGTTCTATTTGGTGTTTGCAGATTATTAATTACCTCAAGCAGATCCGTGGTGGGCGTTAAAGCTTGCCTATATAAGTCAAATGGCGCCGAAGGCACTCTCGTTCGAATTACCACTAACCCCTGAGAAGTCCTAAGAATTGGAACAGCATGCCACCCTAAAGTTCCATCCGAACGACGGCGCCCCAATATTCCCAGCCAAATGCTCCCGGGAGGAGAATTGATGAGTGAGCTAATGTGAGATTGTATCTCAGACCGAGTAGTGAATTCAGAAGAGACAATCCAGTTGTATTGAGGCAACATAATCCTAGCGGATGCTAATACCAGTTGCCTATTTGTATCGCTCGCGGTGGTGACGCGATTATATACGTCAGGTACATCCGTCAGCAATCTGTTCAATAACGGATAACGTTGTTCAAACGAGACAAAAGGATCCCTATTACGAGCTGTATCGAAAAAATAACCCCCACTCTGAAGAGGTCCCTGAGAATAATACTCCTGGAGTTCTGCCAACATCTGGAAGCCCTGAAGCAGACAAACACCACATACCCCACTTCCTTGAGCCGTAGTTACAGATGAAGTCGCTATCTGATAAAGCCTCCGAATCCAGTCATCAGTTAATTGAAAGTCAGGAGGTAAGGTCCTTTTTATTCTTTTATATACATGACTTTCCTTATTACCAGCCGGACAATACTGCTCTGTATTACCAAGATTACCAGCTGCATAACGTATCCAATCCAGTAAATATCCATCTACTAAAAACAAAGACGTTGGACTATTCGTGGTATCCTTTTCCAAAAAAGAGGGTTTAGCTGCATAGACAACACCCCAATTGGATCCATATCTGGTAACTCTCAGAATATTGCCTTTATAATCCTTGAGCATACCTCCCTCTTCAGTTTCAAGATAAACGTCCCAATAAGCAGGACTATCCTTACTCGTAGGGATATCATCACACAATACCCATCGAATCCAATTCCATTGATAACTACCTACCTTTGAATACATGCAAGAAAGACGTCCACTTACTGGATTGTATTGAGCAACATGTCCACTTTCAGGATTGTAGTAGATAGATGTGGTATTTTTTTTTGAGCCTTTTGAATGGATAAAGTAGCGGCTATTCCCCAAATTCCAAGCTATGGAAGTCTTAATACTGATATTCCCAGGAGTTGCCACAGTCTGAACCCAATCTTTCATCGAAGAGTCCAAAGTATGGTTATAACTATCCTTAGACTTCTTTGAAATATAGGCATACCACTTCACATCTTTTAAACGATAACGCTCATCTGCAGTCCAAAAGGAATTCTCTTTTACGATCCATCGCTGTAGGGGGTCATTGATAGTACAAGGTCTGAGATGCACATAATCCCAGTTTCTCTCTCCAAGAATGACTCCTTCTGGAGCAGTAATGCATAGCCATGTTTTATTAATGTAATAAGAAATTCTTTGAAACACATCATACCGAGCACTAGTAACGTCCTGTTCCCAACACTGCTCAAGTTGAATATAACTTTCACCACCACTAAAAACTGGAGCATAACAAAACTTTCCACCATCATGTATAACGATTTTGATTGCCTTATCTTTCGGATTATCCGTAGGCTTTTGAACTATCGAGCCAGAGACAACACTTGATAAAATATGGACAAGTGCAGGACTCACTCCGTAAGAAAAATCAACTCCAATTGAAATCAACAAAACCACTATCAAAACTATAAAACGATTCATTTTCACTTCCCTCTCTCTTTGAAAAATTAAGACCTAGTCATGTAAACATAAGGACATGAAATAAACATAGCTGCCAACTATATTATGGTTTTACCCTCTTCGTCCTTAAAGTATACCATTTCTTTGAGACCTTTGAACTTCACCTTTTGGGCGATTCCATTTAACTAGCATAAGATCAGTATCAGAACCGATCGTTTTTAAAATTTCCGAATCTAAAACCGCACATTGGTGCTACAATTCTCCCGGCCAAACTCTAATACGAGGAAATAGCTTAAAACGATCCTATATCCACCTACCTCTATAAACTTTCGCAAAAAGAGACTGAAGTATATCGATAGCCAACTCGGTGATCTTTTATCCTGATCTAAGACCGTAAGAATCAGTTCCTCGATCTCAAAATGAAGATATTCAATAAACCAGCGTTTGATTTCTTCGGCGGATTCAAGTTGGAGTTCGATTTGTATATGCTGCACTTTATTATTTCAGAATCCTCCAATGGTTGGATTTTAAATGCGATTTGCTCAGTTCTTTAAAAAATTTTCTTTCCGATTCGTCCAAAATCGGCAATAAACATGCAAGTAATAACTTCCGTTGACAGAAGCGTTTGTGTCTACACCTTCAAGATAATTGTAAGTCGCCAGAAAACGAATTGCCTTTTCTAGTCCAAATTAATGATAAAATTGAATTTTAATATAAGAAGTGAGATTGATTCTTTTTTCTTACCAAGAACGATCTTGTAGTTCCAAAAGTTCTATCGCATTTTCAAGAGTCAATTTCAGTTTATCGTCTGGGAATTTAGAAAACCATGAAGTGTTTGGATGATCCATCTTTTTGTATCTACTTGATAGCTGTCCAAGACTTCCATACAAACCAGAAAATCAAAAACTCTTTTCATATATACCATACCCATAATTCATTATCATTGGATACATCTCAATTTACATTGTCTATTCTTGTTTTTTAATGTTAATTGCAAATTTCAAAGAGATTTGGGCGTTCGTGCATTTCTATTTTTTATCGGAACACTATTGCCTTATTTTTTCTATTTTATGAGTATATGTTTTCCTTCTATTAGGTTACTTCTACGTTTCAAGATCTGTTTTGGGATTTTTACCTTTTTCAATCATTTGGGCCATAACAATCCTGCATTACTATGTATTTGAAATTAGGGAGCATATCATAGAAGAAGAATTAAATTTACCTTTTCTAAACCGAATTCCATCATTCCTTATTCTAAAATTATTTAAAATTTTAAATCCAGAAGAATATTGTTCTAGAGTTATTTCGAGCAAAACGAATGTAGTTTTGAAAATTACATCTGTAAATTCGGATTTACTAAATCACGAAAATTCAAAGCCCCTAAATAATAAAGAGAGAACAGAAGTTTTAGCACGGATTTTTTTCCAACGAACTCGTTGAAACACTGAAGTAACCATCTAATGGCGAAGTACGGACTTCCTATTGTAATTTCATTAAGAACTTGTCTCAAAACCTCAGAATGTAGGGACTTCAACAAGAACTTAACAATTATAAAATCTGTTCGAAAGCTCGTAAACTACCAAAGGGACGCAATCTGTAAAACTCCTATATTTTATTACGAACTTACTGAATCATTGTAACTGATTTCTCTTAAAGTTTGGGGACAGACTCTTATTATCAAAACCAATCCTTATTACCTTTTAAAAGCCACATTCCGGTTTTCGGAGCCAGCTTTCTACGTTTGTTGTGTTTTATACACCGGATAACGTCTCTTAAGAGCTTGTCGAACGATCTAAAACGCGACCCATAAGGAGCGTTTTGCTGAGTTCAAAAAACGAAACGCTTTAATTTCTCAAAAATGTGATAACTGATGCAGAAACCACCATAGAAGTTTGAGAACTCTTCAGTAGTTCTTCATCAGTAATCTCAAAGTTTTTGAACAAATTCTAAATATAAATCTATGCAAAAAGAAACTTCTATAAATTCAGAATAACGGTCTAAGCTCTGAATTTTATATCAAATCTCTGTCCAGAGACACTCACCATATTAGAAATTCAATTTATAGATTCTTCAAAAGTTATTTACTACGGACTTGTCTTACACGTTCTTCGTTGATTTTTTAAACTTCTATAACTTATAAGCTTATCGTTTCATTTTTTATAGATTCGAATTTATTAAAAACTTTTTACGGATCAAAGTAAAACCCTTATGAGATATTTAAATTATTTTTGAGATAAACTCTAAAAAAATCTAAGGCAACTTCCATAAAATGAATTTTTATTATATAAATGCCGCATAATTCTATTTTGCGAATAAATTTGATATCATAAGAAATGATACCAACTTGTTTTAATTTAGAAATAATCCAATGTTAATTTTCAAATTTATTTTTAAACGCACATAACGAAAACACAAAGACACATAACGTTATTTCTTTAAATAAATATTTAAGGGATAAATTTTATAATTTTTTCTATAAGAAAAAATTTTTCTTTTATAGAAAGATAATAATTTTATTTACGGAAAATATAAAAAATTTAAAGGAAAGGAATATAAAAATGATAACGAATATAAAGTGTAAAATAGTGTTAGCGTTAAGCGTGATTATAACCTTTTCGCTAGGATGTAATAGCCAAAATAATGGCTTGAAAAATGATCTTAGTTTGTTTGCAACAATGTTTGCTCAGACAACACAACAAATTACAATGAGATCGGTAACAAGAAGTGTCAGTTCGTTAGACGAACCAATAGGTTTTAACCCTATTCAAGTAGAAAACGAACAAGACTTTGATAAAATCACAGATGGAAAAAAAAGAATTCTTGTTCCGTCGGTTATGACTTTTGGACCGACTCACTCCTCTTCGAATGGAACTGTGCAAAATGTAACTTCAAATAATTGTACTGGAAGTTACGTTGCACGTTTAAGTCCAAAAGCATTCGTCAGGTTCTTAGAAACACACGATATAAATTGTGTGGATAAGTTTGTTTGGAGTTACGATCATCAATACTCGGATTATATTTATTCACAAGCAAACATGCGAGAGGTAGTAAATCGACTGGAAGTTCTTGCTCCTTCTTATAGAGGTAACAACGATTTGAACTTTATACAATTGTTCAGAATGTTTTGGGCCGGGTACTATGTAAAAGCTTCTCACCCTTCCCTTCCATTTGATAAAGATCAAATCTCTCAGGCTTTGGTTGCTCCCATGCGGACTTTTGCAAATAGTGCCCATTTTTTAGATGGAACCAACGATGCCGGAAAGGTTTTAGAGTTCTTCTTTACAGCAGCGGATAGTACGGGAAACGGACATATAATTTATCCAGGCCTCCTTTCTTTTCTTGAAGCTACCTTAAACGATCCACAAAGATTGACGAACAACCGTTCTCAGATGATAGCTTTAAATGCTGTTTTCAGATTACTCAAGCGTCATATTCTTCCACAGAATCGTGAATTTCTGAATAGAATCGATTTTAGATTGATTGATAAACTGAGGGGCTTTGCTCTTGATACAAGTCTCAACACAAACTCTTCAGTTTGGATCATTAATAATGCGATATTTTGTTTGGATAGAATTTACGAATATCTTCCTACTTTTCAACCAAGGATTGTTTCAGCTGTAACCGATGTTCTGGAAACGTATCCATACATTTCGCAACCGTATCTTCAAGCAGTCAAAGCCTTAACTCGAGATTCAGACTGTGCGGATTTACGGATTGGGCGCATTTGTTTGAGTGATACTAAAGAAGTTGTAAAAAGGATGGTTTTCCCAAATACATATTATTTTGACGATAAAGCACAAATCGTACACACATCCCTATCGATCGACGAAATTCAACCTCTTTATCACGCTCTCAAAGAGGTAGAATCTCAGTTTTTCCGTTTGATAGGAATTCACGCTCCCGTGTCCGGAGATACTACCGATTCAATTTCCATGTATGTATATGGATCTCAAAAGGATTACGAAACTTTTCATCCTTTTTTATTCGATCTCTCTACGGATAATGGTGGAATTTATATAGAAGGAGACAAAACGTTCTATACGTATCAGCGTACTCCTGCGGAAAGTATATATACTTTAGAAGAACTACTGCGCCACGAATATGTACATTATCTTGTAGGTAGATTTATAATTCCAGGCTTATGGTCTCAAACTCCGGCTCATGATAATGAAAGGTTAAGTTGGTTCGAAGAAGGAATCGCGGAATTTTTAACCGGTAGTACTTCAAGAGAAATTCGTCCGCGTAAAAATTTGATTTCTAAAATTAAAAGAGACGGTTCTTCTAGGATGAACCTTTCAAAAATCCTAACGGCCCGTTATGGAGATTTCAAATTCTACAGATACTCGGGTGTTTTCTTCAATTATCTTTATACCCATAAAAAAGATACCCTGAGAGACTTAATTAGTACATTACGTGATTCAAATATTCAAAAATTTGATTATTTAATTACTCAAATGTCCCGGGACACATGGCTAAATACTTCGTTTCAGACGTATTTAGACTACTTAGTCGGAGACGTAGACAATCTTACAGATCCATCCACGACCGCTCCGGATTTAGCAAATTTGTCTACCAATAGTCCGAAAGTAATTCGATCTTTTTTTAGAAAGACCAACACCGGATCTAAGGCAAAATGTACAACCGCTGCATTCGGACTCAACAGCCGTTTTTCTTGTAGAGGTTTGATACTTGGAAACGCTGCTTATAGTCCGGACTGGAACTCTGCGTGGTCTGATTTCAATTCAAGGATCAACGACCTTATGTCTACTTTGGAAAACAGTGGCGTAAATAACTTTAAGAGTATGAATTGTAGAATAGGAGAGATTCGTTTTGACAAACATGTGAATCTATTTCGACCTTTTGCAATCTATTCTTGTGAAGGACCACTGGCGTCCCGCCCTCGAATTTCTTATAGACATCCTCAACGGAGTCAAACTGATTTTCGAAACACAAGGTTAGGCCAACACTCTACTTGTTTTGCAAATCCATCCACCGGATCGGGTACAACTTGTAATATCCCGATAAGTACGATTGCATTTTCGAACACCGCTACGTATGAAGAAATGTATCAAAACCTAAACGCAGACTTAAACGAATTAAAATCGGAAATCTATACGATGAGACCTTCGTTCTATAGAAAACTCGATTGTAATTTCGATTCTATTGATACAGTCAATCTACCAGACGGTAGAAAATATTTAGCCGCACGTTCAAGTTGTAACCTTTAAATGACTTCGTCCAGTTCATCCAAGATTTGGATGGACTGGACATATATTTTATTTTTATAATTTACTAGTTAACCGTCTTTACAATCATCAAACTAAAAATTTTTCGTAAAAGAAACGAGTCTATTCACAAAATCGGTGTAAGGTTGATAAATTAAATTATCGAACAATCCTTTTATCAAAAATACACAGAGCCGGAGGTTTTGGTTTGGAATTGATTTTTTCAATCTCCCTATCCAAGTTCGTATAAGGAAACACAGGTCCAAAGATCTTATCTTGCATAATATTCGAATTTTTTGGTACATTGAGAGTATTCTCTATATTGTGTAAATAACTTGTGAATAATCAAAAGTAACAAGGATAAAAAATAACATAAACAAACCAAAAATCAATCGGAAGAGCTATTCGAAGAGTCAATCACTCCGAAGCTGATCGGAAATGAAAGACTCTTAAAACAGAGAACGAAATCGTTGGTTGAACGAACAATGCAATGAGAGCTAACGCATAGTCTAGACGACGAGCAGATTACCTCGTCTGGAAATGACTTAGAGAATTCTCGGAATGGAAAAAGTAGCAAAAAAGCTCTAAGAAAACTTGGGAACAATCGATTTGGAAGTTCCGAGAGATAGAAACGTCAGGACGCCTCTATAAAAGATTTTAAAAATGAATGAATTGAAATAAGAAAAGCGTAATGAAAGAAAAATTACCTGGCCTATTTGATTTAGAAATGGGAACCGATTCTAAGGTTTGAAGATCCGCCTTGTGTCTTAAAACGTGAAAATGTAAATGGGGAGCGCTACTAAAGCCAGTGTTTCCGGAAAAGCCGATTCTTTCTCCCGTTTGGACGATTTGTCCGATTTGAACTGAAATTCCTTTGTGTTTTAAATGAGCGTATTCTGCTATGCTTCCATCCTTATGTAGAATCTGGATAAAGTTTGCTTTGTCTTTGTAGAAGGAGATAGTTCCTCCAGATTGATATTTATCTTGTATTGAGATCACAAGTCCTTCTCTTGCGGCGAGAATGGGGCTTCCTTCTGAAAGAGTGAAATCAAGCGCGTAAGTGAATATTCCCGTATGTGTGAATTTTCCGTTGTATCCTTGCCCGACTCTGGAAGAGGATTCAAAAGGTAAACGATAAGGAAGGTTTCTCGCTTTGGAACCGTCATCTCCTGCTTTTACATAGATGTTTGAGTTGTAAAAATACAGATCCATTCTTTCGGTTTACATTCACCGTTGAAATCGGAAGTTTTCGCCAATAAACCGGAAAAAGTAAATACGGTAAAAATTAAAACGACAATAAAATTCCGCATATCAATTTCATCATTTCCAATATGCTATAAATTAGTAAATCATCATTATCTTTGGTTTACCACTTCTCTTTTTCAAACTTTTTGGCTTCTAAATAGTATTATTCCGTTTTGAAACTTCGTTTTTCGAGATTAAACAAAGGACTTTTAAGATATATTCTTTATGTTCCGATCGTAATTCCTAAGTCCATCTGACCTAGCCCCCGAATTTAGAACCATTTAGAATGTTTGAAATCCTCTCAAGAACATAAAATTTTGGAGGAAAACATGAAAAAACGTTTCAGTGAAGATCAAATTCATAAGATTCTAAAGGAATCTGAATCAGGGATATCGACTCCTGAACTTTGTCGTAAATACGGAATCAGTGGTAACACTTTTTACCGTTGGCGTTCGAAATACGGCGGGTTAGAACTAAACGATCTAAAACGGATGAAGACTTTAGAGGAAGAAAACAGTAGGCTAAAGAAACTGTATGCAGAGTTAGCTTTAGAAAATGAAGCGATCAAGATGTTACTCGAAAAAAAGTGGTGAGCCGTGAGCAGAAACGAGAGGCGCTCCTGTTAATCAAAACGCGGCTTGGAGAACGGAAATCCTGCCGTCTTTTGCAAATCTCCAGAACCGGCTTTCGACATCGTTCCAGGCTTCAGGACAAAAACATGGAATTGAAGGATCGAATTCTCACTTTAGCGTATAAGCATAAAAGGGCGGGATACAGACAGATTCATGATTTTATTCGGCAAGAAGAACGAGTAAACCATAAACGAATCTATCGCTTGTATTCAGCATTGGGCTTAAAATACCGAATCAAACCGAAACGAAAGAGAGTATCGTTACCTGCGATTCCAAAGATTGTTCCTAAGAAACCGGAGGAAAGGTGGTCGATGGATTTCATGTCGGATTCACTCTACTCGGGAAGAAAATTCAGAATATTGAATATCATCGATGACTTTGGACGATTCGCCGTGGCAACGCAGGTGGAATTCTCAATCACTTCGGAACGATTAGTAAGAATTTTGAATGAAGTATCTGAAGTCCGTAGCCTGCCAAAACAAATCGTTGTGGATAACGGTCCCGAATTCACATCAAAAGCTTTTTTACGATGGGCTTTTGAAAAAGGAGTCGATATTCATTTTATTACGCCGGGTAAGCCTACTGAGAATGCCTTCATCGAGAGCTTTAACGGAAAAATGCGAAACGAATGTTTAAATGAAAATTGGTTTAAGAATATTGAAGAAGCACAGCGCCTTGTCGAGGATTGGAGAAATTTCTATAATTCTGAAAGGCCACATAGTTCTCTTGGGGGACTTACTCCGGAGGAATATTTAAGACGCTCTGCTTAAGTGGATTTTGACACTTTACACTGGTACTAAAAACGGGGGCATCTCACATCATTCACCTTTGCGAAAGTGAAATTTCCACAAAATAGGAATATTAAAAACTTAAAGTTGAATTCATGGATTCTACGTTGTAAAAATTCTCAATTTAACAAAGATAAATTTTATTCTCTGTAACTTTTAATGCAACCCCACGTGTGCGGGGAAAAGCAAATGAAACGCGCAAGCGAAGGATGGGAAAACGGTTCAATCCCACGTGTGGGGAAAAGAAAACGTAAACTGGTCAAATTTGGCCAGTTTGCGGTTCAACCCCACGTGTGTGGGGAAAAGGCTATGGCAATAAATGTTATAGCTATAGCCTACGGTTCAACCCCACGTGTGTGGGGAAAAGCCCGTATGTTCGATCCGAACAATCCCGACTGACGGTTCAACCCCACGTGTGCGGGGAAAAGAGGACTACAGAAAGAAATCCGAGGAGTGACCACGGTTCAACCCCACGTGTGTGGGGAAAAGTGGAATTGGAGATAAAAAAATGTCAACATAGACGGTTCAACCCCACGTGTGTGGGGAAAAGGCGAGCATTTCTCCTGGATGTGGATTCATAAACGGTTCAACCCCACGTGTGTGGGGAAAAGTTGGCGATGGACAGGTTCCAGCAGTGGTGCGACGGTTCAACCCCACGTGTGTGGGGAAAAGATGTGAATGTTTGATGAATTAAACCGGCGGGACGGTTCAACCCCACGTGTGTGGGGAAAAGAGATGGCAAAGGAAGCAAAGTCGATCCACGATCGGTTCAACCCCACGTGTGTGGGGAAAAGGCCCTGAGTCTTCATTGGATTGTTCTGATGCGCGGTTCAACCCCACGTGTGTGGGGAAAAGCAGATCCGCTGAGACTTCCACTTGATAGATTTCGGTTCAACCCCACGTGTGTGGGGAAAAGATGGTGGAATAAAGAAAAAGACGCTCAAGTCGAGGTTCAACCCCACGTGTGTGGGGAAAAGTTGCTACATTTTTTGAGCTTACTGGTAATATCCGGTTCAACCCCACGTGTGTGGGGAAAAGTTGGAAAAACATGTATACAAAGGGTGTGCTTTCGGTTCAACCCCACGTGTGTGGGGAAAAGGCTAAAAGTTCGTATAGTATTTTACATATTATGTCATCTTAGAATTTGTTTTTAAAGATGATCTGATCTTGTATTTTTGTTCACAAAATCGATTAGGTTTGTAAAAGAAGAACTGCCATTTCTAAGGACCTTGAAAGATCATTTAAGGTTCTTTCTGACTTGGACTTGGCTTGGGCACTAAAGATAAACCTTCAAAATCTATTATCTCGCGAAACAAATCGTCGTAAAAACGAATTTCGGATCTAAAGAAAGAAGACTGAATATATTGAAAGGATTGGGAACAAGCTTGTTCGGAAAGAGAGAAATCATTTATCATAATATTATATATATCGGAATTAGATTAATTGAATGTTATAAAAAAATTAGAATAGGTTTATCTTTCGATCTTTAAATTTTAGACTTGTGGGGACGATCGCATTTCTGAGCAGTTCATTGAGCAGAAATGAGGGTGTGCATAGAACAAAATGCATCGTTTTCATACAATCCTGAAAAAGCATTTCGTTATGAAAGGACCTTGCTGTTCCTGGATCCAAAGAAAGGACAAACTAATCCTCTCAACAAAATTCAAAATAGATTTTGCTCAAAAGATTGATCGCCGCCGGGATGTTATTTTGTCAAATCCTCCACGTGAGCCGTGATCTTGTGCAATCCGCATTATCGTTTACATCGGTGATCGGAACCGGACGACGACCGCCCCGAGAGAAAAGGAAGTTTCTTATTTTTCCATCACCTTTAAAATTTCATCGAAGTGCATGCATAAATTTTTTTTCCTCGTTATGTGCAATACACCATTTTGCCAGTTTTTGAAACGATTTCGGTTACACGATTTTCTGTAAAAAGGAATATAACGTAGAAAAACGGCCACATAATGTATTTCTTCGGCGATTTTGCATAGTAGGTCTGAAAATGATTCGCGCCTTTACGATTTCATACGCTTCTAGATTTTTCTCTTCTGAAGGGAAAAAATCCCGTTTTTATAATCAGAAGGTTTCTAGTCGAAAAGAGCCCTTCTATATGATACGTTTGACCTGTCCGCAATTCGAATTTTTTCAACGGGATTTTAAATTCTAAATGTATCTCTTCGTTCCAATCTGCAACGCAACATTTAAAACTTCTCGTGTTTGACAATCTTCTTATTTTTGTAATACTTTCTTTCCTTTAGTTTACCGTTTTCAAATCTCTCCTGCATTGTTCCCATCCCTTTTATAAAAGTGACTCGGTATTGCAAATCGCCAGTATCAAAGTATTTCAGCCATTCACCTTCTTCTAAACCGTGGATATATTTTACTTTTTCATTCAAATTACCAGATTCATGGTAAATCAACTGTTCCCCGTCTCGTTTCCCGAAAACATACGTGCAGGTCTCCTTCGTCTTACCATTTTCCCAAATGAGATGAAACTTACCTTCGTAAACTCCGTTCTTGTATTCAACGCTCCCTGCTTCTTGACCCGCAGGCCACCAGAGTTTCCAAACACCTTCTTTTTTTCCCTCTTTAGTCTCACCTAATTCCCATTTACGAAAATCAAAGTTAAACTCGGATTCTTTCGGAATTGAAGAAGGCTTTTCACGAGGTGGAAGTATTTTGGCTTTGTCTATATCAAAGCCGTAATATTGCTTTCTCGAATACCAGCGACCGTCTATATAATGAGTTGAATCCGTAAGTCCTTCTAACGAATAAACTTCACTCTCAAGAACACCAAGGGTGTTCCATTCTGTTCTTTTTAAAAAAGGTTCCTCTTTTTCTTCTAATATAAAGTTTTTATATTTCTCATTGTATATCGCACCTTTCGGAACGTTAGAAGGTCTTGGAGGTTCCCCCCATAACGAAACCGTAAAAAGAAAACTGAATACTAAGATCGTTCTGAATTTCATTGTTTCTTCCTTTTTAAAAGATCTGATTCACGTAGGGTTTTTTGTTATTCCTATTAGACTCTTTCATATAACGATGCCAAAGCTCACGCAAAGCCTGACGTTGTTGTTCCGCGGAATCTTTGAAAGCGCCCGCCGATCCTGTTTCATTCACCGTTCCTGCTATACCTGTCATTTTGTAGGCAAAATAGGATATCAAGAAATTTTGAGTCGTATTTGCCAAATTCCTCACAGACTGATTTTTGACAGACAACTCTGGACTGTTCACTCGCATCAACCCTTCATAGATTTGAGAATATGCTGCATTCAAATTCGTTATCTTTCCTGCATTTAAATCAGAAGCTAAACTGATCAAACTACCTACTTTAGCATCTAAAGAATTTAAAGTATCTTTTAGTTTTGTTTCCCCATCCGCCTGATCTTTCCATAAGTTCCTAATCTGTTCAAGAGATTCCGGACTCTGATCAGGATCCGATTGCAAAACGGCAAGCTGATCCTCAATCGCATCATTCTTGTTTCTCCAGATTTGTCTCTCGGCATCCATTTCTTTGTAAAGTAATTGAATCGTATCTTCTACAAGCGGTTTTGTAAGTTGCATCGAACGTTAAAAGCGGAAGCCGTTTATCCGATTCGTTCTTCGATGAAACAACAACAGAGATCCTTCGATCGGTTTCGAAGCGAGTATAACTTTGAACGTCCTCACGAGGCGTTGGGTCAAAAAACTCCTTCCCAACTTTACAAACATTCAACGAGAATGTTCCCAAGTCGGATTCCTGAAATTTTCTATCCGGATCATTTTGAGATTAGAAAGGTCGTTGATGGTTGTTTTTATTGGAAGGATCGGAGATACTTTATTACAAAGAGTTTAGCCGGTGAAAGAATCGGGTTTGAGCCCATCGAAGACGGTCTCTGGAAGATCTTCTTCAGTTTTGTTACGATCGGTTACTTCGATGAACCGACTAAGGAAGTAACAAGGACTTTAAAAGTGTTACCCATGTCTCCGGGCTAAACTGTTACCTATGTTCCAGGATATACATTAGATGAAGCGCGGGGAAAGCATTCCCCGCGCTTCATTCCAAGCTTGCTGTTTTTCTAATTTAGTAATGTCTAATTGTGTTTCCAAGCTCGGAATTCCGCTTCCCCTTCGCCGGGATATTCTTTCGGAAAAAAGCCCGGGACTCGGGGTTTACCCTTGATGTGGATTCTGCATTGCTTAGCACTGGAGCCTCTTTTACATCCAATTCAACTACCATTCCTTTAATTGGCCAATATCCGACTGGATAAAAGAATATTTGCCAGAAAGCCATGATTGTATATAACGTATCTGTCTCGATTTCATTTGACTTTTTAATAATTACTATATACTTTTTATTCGGTTGCAAATCAACCTGACGTATAAATTCTTTTTTCCTAAAATAATCCCCTTTTTCAAGCGTCGACCAAACTCTTCCACGAAATGGACGAACATAATCTCCAAGCAAATTTACTTTTAAATCGTAGGAACCAGAAGGAACGTTTACTACGTATTCCTTTTCCGGTTCGAGACCGCCAAAAAAACCCGTGCTGATTACTTTCTCTCCGTTTAGAGTAAGCTCGAAAACCCAAGTACCCAAAAGATGTTCTTTTAATTCCTCAGGATTTTCAAGTTTTACTGCAACTTGAGAAACAAGTTGAGACGCTTGAGAACTATTAATATCCTGCAAATCGCGAACCGTAACCTTACAAGATACAATCGCTATTGTAAGAAACAATAGAGTTATTTTTATTATTCTCTCTCTCATATTATTAAACGTGATCCAACAAAGTTTAATCCGTATTGTGCGGAGTTTAAAAATCTATATCTAATTTACATTCCAAGGTCGCTAAGTGGAATACTACTACCTATGCTCCTGGATCAACTTGATACTACCATCTTCCAAATTCACCTCAAATTCACCTCCAGCCCAATGATAAGCGATCAGTTTTCCTTGGCGTAATTTAATTTTCAAAAAGGGAGCTTCCCAATCATCTTTTCCGGGAACTTTTATTCGCCACAAAATTACATCATTCTTATCAACTTTGATTACATTACGATTGAACTCAAATACTGGTATTTTTCCTTTTATCTTATCACTATCATAAAGAATAACTCTATCACCATTCTCTAATTTAATAGTTTTTTGAATATATTCTTTCAATATGGCAACCTCTCTGCTGTAAGCGTTCTGTAATTCAATTGTGGAATTCGATCCATTAGAAATATTTGATTACCACCGAAATTAGGAACTCTCCAATCAGCCTGTGGACCGACCTTTCCATATAATATTCTAGTCCCTGCTGGTATTTCCACTTCCATTCTATATACTGGAACCTTAGGTAAACCCAGGATTTTTTGCCATATCGGAAAAATCAGGAAAAAATCCGTCTAACGCACCGAAACCGCTCGCTCGGCCCGCTATATAACTCTTTAACCCTTCTGAACCCGACTTCTTGTAAATATTCAGAACTTTGTCAAGTTGACCCGTCTGTTCCAATTCTTCAATTTCTTGTGGAGGAATTTTGATTTCGGCATTCTCAAGAATCGATATTCCATTTTGAACTTTTGTAGTTCTTAAAAATTCAATCTGTTTTGAAATTTCAATCTCTCTTTGCAAATCAGCAGTCGAACCATGTGGACCGGACATTCGGTTCAATTGTCTTCTCTCATTTTCCTTCGTAGTTCCCTTCCGCAAACGTACCATTCATCGTTTCGTTTCCCATGCCAAGGGTTAGTACGGTCACAAACGGTTCCAATACTGTCTTGTGCGTTCAGAGGGCTGAAGACAGATACTGAGAGCTGAATGGCGAATCCAGCCTTTGTTTACAAAGGCTGGACCGCGCTCTCCGCTTCAATCTGCAACGCAACATTTTAATCTTTTCGTATATTACAGTCTCTTCATTCAATCCATGTTGCATTGCAGGATTTCCACTACGATCGCTTTCGCGGTCGTGGGTCGATGCCAGGCTTTTTAATTCAATAAATGACAATGGATTCACCGCGGGTCCTACACCTCAATAATCCAATCCCTGAACCGGCTTATGCGCTTCTGCATCATAATCTTTTTCCTTATGCGAATGTATAAACTTTCCCTTATACAAAATCTTACCAGTGCAAGCATCGATCTCTTCTCCATGACCGTATAAATTGCTGCTGGTAAATTTGCCTGACTGAATAATTTTTTTAAACGGTAAAATAGCTTTTCCAACCCCATTTTCACAATCACCAGAAATACATATTAAAGTTCCGCGAAATCCAGCCCACTTCCCATAGTATGTTTTGTTGCCACAAGTATAGAAAACCGTAGAATGGTATCCTCCGTTATTCCAAAACGTTGTAAAAGAGTAGTTATCCTTTTCACATACATAAGATCCGTAATGTTGTTTGTGACCGCCTTCAAAAAAACCATAATATGTACATCCTCCTGGATATTTCTCCATCCCATATCCATGTCTATACCCCTTTTGAAAACTACCGTAATAATAGGTATTATTGTAAGTATAAACACCTTCCCCGGAATAACAATCCCCTTCAATACAACTAAAATTGATTCTAGGTATATAATAAAAAGCGGCCAACACAACCGCTCCTGCTATCAACCAATTTCTAATATATTTTGTAATCATCTGCTACACCGGAAGAAACAGCTCGATCTGAAATCTTATAGAAATTGTTATCTACGTACTTCATAATATCGGACACTCACTTACTCAGTGTATACATTTCCAATACTACCTGCCCTTCTTATCATTTTATATTTTCAAGCCACATTCCCGTTTTCCAGAGTCAACTTTTCTACCTTTGCTATGATGGGTTATGCAAGGGGATTCCGTGCAAGTCATTATTTTTGTGCTATAACACCGATACCGAACCAAACTCGATAGCTTCTTCAAGTTTCTCTCCACCATATTTTTTATATGCGTCTATGATCGAAATAGATTCATCATCATTCGAAAGCTACCATTTGAAAAATAAAAATTGAAATTTATATTTTTTAAAACATTTAAAATAAATCCTCTGGCATTTCGAAATCAAGTTTAGCTCGCTCTTGATTCTTGACAATAGACTCGAAGCCTTCAATCCATTGTTTAAAAATTAGCCATTCGTTTTTTCCTTAGCAACGGAAATTATATTATCGTTTTTACCTTGTGCAACTGAAACTAATTGCCAAAATTTCACTTTCTCCTCCTATCTTGATCCAAACGCTATCGGATTTACGTTATATCCGAGTGATTTCCAATATTTTACAGCTGCATTCCATTGCGCTGAACTAATTCCCGATCTATCACCATATCTTCCAGAACCCGCATTTATAGTGACTGAATTATTTGGTCCAAACCAGGCCTCTCCGCCAATAGAAGCCTGAGAACTAATATTGGAATGAACGATATTACCTCTTAGCGTTGGAATGGCGTTTTTTCCAAGGCGATGTTTATCCCACGGTTGTCAATCGTCCATAAATATTTAGTCGCACCATCTCCATGTTCTCCGCGGATTACATCGGGAACTTAAAAAAGAAATTCAATCGGATTCTTTCAAAAACGTAGGTCTTTAAAATCAGAATTATAAATTCTCGTTCGGATTTCTAATCTTTCAACACGTTATCTTTTTTATCTGAAAACTTACGGATTTATACAAAGAACTTGTCCCAAAACCTTAAAAGCAATCAGCACCAGCTAACTTTAAGTTGCTGGTCTTTTTTTTATCCGATCTCCGTGAAGGTGTCATCTTATCATTTTACTTTTTTAAACGACACTCCGGTTTTCCGGAACCAGCTTTCTACCTTTGGTGTAGATTCTTGCACGGCAAAACTACACAATCTTGTGATTTGTGTCAAGAGTTAAAATCACCTAATACCCATTAGGTAACATGGATTTTCCACTGCTTCGCACAGCCGTGCAGTTCGGGTTTGTTTTTGTAATTTGAAAGGAAAAATGGAAGGAGACTTTAAGAATTTAGAACCAACTCTTTGATACATCAAAGAGTTGCCTATACACCAGTTTTGTCAAATAAAGATGAAGGTTTGAAAAATTTTTTCTCACTACTCAACGAATACCGTGATCTCCAAGGTCCTTCTCCGTTAGGCCGGTGACTCGCAGAACCACATCGAGTTTGATCCCTTCCGCAAGCATCTTGCGAGCCGCTTCTAAAGCCTTTTTAAACTCGCCTTTCTCGATTCCTTGGCGTTCGCCAGCTTCAAAACGAGCCGCTAAGTCATACACATAGTCCCGATCCGATTTGAGTTTCTCTTCTATTTCTTTACGTTTCTTGGGATCATTCGAATATTGTTCCAAGATCGTAAACGCTTTACTCAGATCAGGCGTCTTGTCCACTAAGATACTCATCTCTTCCTCCGTTAATTCCGACGTATGTTTGAACAAATACATCCAACGATACAAATCGCTCCCTTCACGTAGCAACCGCAAATGATCCTCTTCTGTCAACTTTGGTAACTCTATATAATGAATTTCCAATTCGTCCGTTAAAGTAATTTCCGGGTTACTCTCTTCGCGAAATTTGAACTTACTGTGATAATTCTCACTCGGGATTAAATTAAAGTCAACTATATTCACCTGATATACCGCCTTCAAATCGCTATAGCCTTCCCCAGATTTCAATTGATCCCGAATTAGTCCAGAAAGGTAATACAAGCTCCGTTTTACAAACGAATTCTCGTGCGCCACTTGGATTTCAACATGGAAGATTCTACCAGTCTCATCCTTGGCACGTATATCCAGATACGAACGTTTGTCCTTCGCTGAAGGACCCGTTAGCTCCGGATTTAGAATCGTTAACTCCTGGATCCTGTGTTCTTGATTCGTAAAAATCACGCTGTTCAACATCGATATCAGGAGTTTCGGTTCTTTCACGAACAACGTCTTAAACATCCAATCCGACGTTAAAGGCAAAAAGTTCATGCTCTAAATCTTTGAAGTCACCACGCTCTGGAGTCAATGCCTTTTATGGAAAAAGAACCTTTGAATGAAAAAGCATTTACACAGGATTACTGATAACGCCGAATCGATATTTGAATATGAGTTTTACTGATTTCCTGCAATTCCATAGAATCAACGAAGTCAAAGTTATGATGCGTATAAACGCGAATTATAATCTTCTAAATATCGCTCTCGAATGCGGTTTTAATTCCGCTTCTTCGTTTCACAGAGCTTGTATTAAATTTACTGGTAAATCTCCTCGACGGCTTAAAAAGGAAATTTTTTTAAACGAAAGTTCAAGTCTTACGATTCCACAAAAGTCAAAGACACAATCGGATTCTTTCAAAGACATAGATTCTTAAAAATCAGGATTACAGCTTTGTGTTCGGATTTCTAATCTTTTGCTGTGGATTCTGCACTGCGCTACATTATTGTTAACGAATATAAAATTTATCACTTTTAATTCCAATATAATTGGATCCTTCTGAATTACAGGTGATTTCACTCTCGGCAAGGTTGGTACAAACAATGTCGGGTTGGCCATCATCTTTAACTTCACTAACCAAAGGAACAAACGAAGTATCAAGCTCGGAACGTTTTTCCCCTTTTTTGCAATTCACGAATTTAGTTTCTTGGATGTCTGAATTATCAAAATTACAAATCCAGTATTTTGCACCAATAAATGGCTCCTCCCTTGTTCTCTGTGATATATAACCGGCTCTAATCAAAGCGGCCTTATCAGCATATACTAATATCCACATATAAGGAGATCTTGAAAATGCAGTTTTTTCCCCTCTATTATAAAATAAGCGGTAAGAACTTACATTAATTTCTTTCTTCACCAAGCCCTTTGCGAAAGTGAAAAAACTCTCGTTAAACAGCTCTTTATCTAAAAATCTGTCAACCATTTCATAATTCGGAAGAAAATCAGTTTTCACAACTAAAGGAAAATCAGGGTAGATTTTGCCGATTTTTTTTATTTTTCCTTCAAAGATGACTCTATAAGCAACAGAGTCATCCGTTGAAAACATAACCCTCTCTCTACAAAAAGACAAACAAAAGATTAAAGAGAAAAAAACAATTCTACTCATCTGACTTTTTTACAATACGCAATATTTAATACAATCTATTTAACTCCTGTTTCCGTAATACATACATTTGTAATACGAACATTTTTTCATAGTTCGAAAGCGGGGATGAAAGCGCTCTATATTGTTGATTCGTTGCATCATATTGGTTTCCTCCATTCATCCAAGAACCGTCTCTATTTTTTAAATCAAAATTTCTCATTGCTTCTCCAATATCACCTTGGAATCCTCCGCCAGCTGTAGATTCGGCTAATTTAATCAAACCTTTTTGCCTTTGCTCTCTTGTTGAAGCCGACATCCCAGTTTCCATACCGGACTCAATGGTATTCATCAACAATTCTCTTACGTTTCCAGAAGATTTACCGAATAAGTTATAAACAAAATTCAAAGCATCTGTAAAGATTCCATTGTTTCCCAGAGGTAAATTTTGATTATTATAATATTCGTCATATTGGTCTAATACCTTTTCCCTCGCTTCATTTAGATCACTCATCTGACCATCAAAGTCTTCAGAATCGTCGATTGGACTTAGAATTGCCTTATCAAATTCTCCACTCTTAATCATATCCGAAATTTTCTTCTGATATTTGATTGATTCCGCATTCGTTACTTCATTAGAAAGTTCCCCAAAAAACTTAGTTAACGCTTGTTTAATATATCCTTGTGATTCGTTTTCCAATTGTCCCGCTATATTAGATTGACGATCAAGATATCTTGTTTTTGAGTTTGAATCATACTTACCATTTTTCTTACCAGTTTTACCCACAAGAATAAGATTTTCATCTTCTGGTATTAGATTTCCATTTCCATCCAACACAAATCGATTTCCATTGCTATCCGTCAGCGATCCGTCTGATTGCCTGTAAATATTGCCATTCGTAGCAGTTCTCGCAAAAAGATCCCCACCACCAAACAACGCATTCTTGATCGCATTCCAGCCGTTTGAAAGGTTTTCGCCATTGAGACCACCCACAGCACCGGCCATACCGTCCCAAGCTGACTTAGCACCACGGCCAAACCCGCTCGCCAAACCACTCATCCCGTCAAAAATGTCGCTTAACAAATTACGATTTGCAGAAGCGTGATCCGGATTGTTTGTCTTGTTAAAAAGATTACGATCAAAACCGTATTGAACATCACTACTCAAACCACCGTATTCCGAAACTGTCCAAGAGGGAGTTACGCTCATAGGACCAAACTGAGACGTAAGACCAATCGAAGCACCGTAACCGGCTTTCGTATCATAACTAAGACCCAAGCTGCCATACAAACCATTCTTTTCGTTGTATTGACCTCGGATGTTTGCACTCACTCCTTGCGATTGATTCTCACGACCTATGTTATTCACATGGACACCGGCTTCAGCCCAGTTCGAAAAGTTACCTTGGCTATCCGTTCCACCAAGACCTACTTTTAAACCCGCAGTGGCTCCCCAAGATCCGCTTTTAGAATTGTAGTTTAAACCAATACTACCGCCTAACTTCGTCTTGTTGTCCGTACCAATACTCACACCAGCTCCAAATCCGTTTGCGTAACTGTAACTCAGGTTCACTCCTACCACTCCTTCCGTGGTATAGTCCAAGGCAGAGTTTGCAATTCCTGATACAACTCCCGCAAGCATTCCGGCTGAACCACCTTCGTAGGCTCCTCGAAACGATTTCCAACCCGTAGTTCCAATTGCAGAGATTGCCATCAGGCTAACTCCGATCGGAGCAAACGGAGTAAACGTAAGGATCGCACCCACGATTCCAGTTACGGCTAACGTCGTAGTAACTACTTTGTCTAGGACGGCGTCGTTCGCATACATCTCCGCTCCGGTTCGCATTCCTAACTCATTCACATGTCGTTGTGCTTTGTTCGAATCTCTGAACTTGGCTAACTCGTAGTTCCCTTCCGCAAACGTGCCATTCATCGTTTCGTTTCCCATACCAAGGGTTAGTAGGGTCACAAACGGTTCCGTCACAGTCTCGGCTGCAAACAGTGCAAAGTCCATGGCTCCCGACATTGCATACAACGCACCTTGCAGCGCTCTTTCACTTTGTTTGCCCGCTTCTCTCAGGTCTTTCTTCGCACCGTTAAAGTCTGTAGTCGCTTTCAAGCTTGCTTTCACCCCAGAGATCACTGCATTCCCTATTCCTTTCGCTAACTCTACGGATCCTTCTCCCATCGCTCCTAATTGATTGTAAAATCTTCCCATTCCTCCCAACTTTCTGTGCCGGGCCGCATCCATCTTGCCCTTTCTCTTGTCCATTTCCTTCTTCGTCTTCAGGATTACATAAAATTGGGAAAACTGCGCTTCTCCAAAACTTCCGTCGGATACTTCTCCCACAAGAAATCCAGAGTTCATCGCAGACTGAGCGCATTGTTCCGCTGACTTACCCATACAAGATACACTGTCACCATTCCTCACTCCTTCCAAATAATCATTGAAAGAAGCTTCAACCTCACTCGGATCAAAAAGTCCCTTCTCCGCTTCGTAGTTGTGTTGTTTCTCAGGATTAAATACTTTCTTAAACTCCGCACTCATCTTGTT
Source organism: Leptospira mayottensis 200901116 (assembly GCF_000306675.2). Lineage (NCBI taxonomy): Bacteria > Pseudomonadati > Spirochaetota > Leptospiria > Leptospirales > Leptospiraceae > Leptospira > Leptospira mayottensis. The sequence continues at coordinate 834,965 of NZ_CP024871.1, read as the reverse complement.
CTTCGCAAGTCGGACCATCACCGTTAGGTCATTTGCACTCGGAACATTCTCATGATCAATTAACAACTCCGGCTTTCCAAGATCCCAACTCTTCCCATTCGAATCTTTGACTTCCGGAAATACCGTCGGAGGATTGTAATTGTAATTCTGATACGTTCCCAGGGTTTGAACCTCGTCCCCTCCGCTTGCCGTTTTGATCGTCCTTACATATACAGATCCCAATCTAGCAAAACCTCCATACGCCATCGTTTGGTTCAGTTGATCGTCCACCGATTCGTTCTGCTCTTTGATCGTCTTCGCAAACACTTCCGGTAAATTCCTCAAAGATTCCAGGGTTTGTAATATGATTAGGTTTTGACTCAGTTTGTTCGTTTCGTTTAACAATCCTTTGAATTGTTCTTTTAATCCGCTATCATTGAAGTTGTATTTCTTCACTTCGTTTAAAAAGAAGTTCGTATCAATAGACGACGCTCTCTCAATAAGGCTTGCGGAAATAATTCCCGGCTTTTTAGAAAGAATGCTTGAGAGTATATCGTTTACATTCACGTTCATACTCACTCCAGCAGGCAGATTCTCCTGCATCGAGGTTACAATTCCTGAAATCGAATCATACATCTCTTTCATTGTCAACTCGTCCGCTTGGTCATTGCTCTTTTGGAGGAAACTTTGGGTCCAAGTCTCTTTCTTTTCCAATGTGCTTTCGATTCGGTCTAAGTAGATCTTTTGGTTTGCTTCGTGTTGGGCTTTAAAGTCGTTTCTCCAGTCTTTCCATTTTCCTTGAAACTCCTGCACCATGTTTTCCCATCTTTTTGTTCCCGTTTGTTTCAAATACGATATGTTCTGGATCCAATCGCTCTTTAAATCGTAGAATTCCTGTTCTTTTAAATTCCACTGTTGTTTTTGTTCTTGGGCTCTTTGTTGTAGTTCCGCGTTAAAAATTTGCGAGACTACTCCGCTTTCTCCCATGTAATCGTTGAGGACCGTTCTGTAAATGTTCGTCTCTACGTTGTATGCAATCGTTTCTCCATTCGTTGTTTGGGTGATCTTTTTTAGTAAGTTCGAGGTAAATTGTTCTCTTTCTTCTAGCACTACCTTCCCGTCCACTTTCACCGCTATTTTCTCTTCCACCCCGATTTGTTTGGTATAGTTTTCGGCTTTCAGACGACTGAGGAAAGTGGACGAATTTTTCTTCGCTTCCGCGAAGAAAAACCGCGCTCTCCGTTTCAATCTGCAACGCAACATTTCAATCTTTTCGTATATTCCGATTTCTTCATTCAATCCATGTTGCATTGCAGGATTTCCACTGCGATCGCTTTCGCGGTCGTGGATCGATGTTTTGTTGTTAAAAAGAAAATGCGAACCGCCGGTTCGCATTTTTGAAACCTTTATCAATGTTCCGCTTTGTAATTCAACAGATAACAATGATAAAGGTTTTTCAACTAACATATATAACGTATTATTCTTACTATATTCATAATATTTAAGTATGGATTAAAGTCAACAGACTCTTGATTTCTTCTTTGTTTAAAGATAAAAAATACATAATTTTACGACTTTTTTCACTAAAGATTCTAAAGTTAATTCTCGAACGAAAGTTCTTCATTCAAATGGATTCCTTTTGCGCGTAACGTTTCATAGTCCGATTCTTTGCCAGGTAAATACAAAACATCCCCCAAATAACGACCATATTTATCTTGTATGTGCGTTCTAATCAAAAGACCGGTTCCGGGTTTTAGTTTCTTCTTTAAAGAATCAAAAGCCTCAACACCACCTGGTCCGTTCAATTCCGGAGCATTGATACCAAGTAAACGAATCTTTTGTCTGGCTGTCAGACCGAAACCCAAGTCCATTTGAGCGACAAAAGTATCTCCGTCTACGACCCTTTCCAATATTCCAAGATAATGATAAAGTAAACAATCCGAATTCCCTTTGTCAATACTCCAGGTTTTCTTTGTAAAAGATAGTCGCACGATTTCGCTTTCCTTAAAACCTTTAAGATCCAATTCGCGGTAACAACGAAAACCCAAATCGATACGAAGTCTTTCTTGTCGGTTAAACGCATTCTTTACAATTTTATAATGATAAATCTCTCCACTCGGGCGATTCCACTTTAAAGACTTCAAACCGCCGTAATAACCGCTTTCACGAGCATATCGCTCTAACAGCTCTCTGCTCCAACCTTTTTCGCCCGCTTCTTTTTCTAACTTCTTTCTTGTCGTTAGATTTGAAACGGCCGATAAAATCCTGTAATGACTCCAGCTCAAACGAAAATCCAACTTCTTTCCATGATATGCTTGGTAAAATTTAAGCGCATAATAAAGGGTTCGCTTCGAAAAGTTCGATTTTACTACCTTGCCTATCTTCTCAGTAAGAGTTCTCATTCTCTGTCTACTTTTCTCATTCATTATGTAGGAATTAAACTCTCGATTCAATAAACCTCCGATTTCCAAATGTCCCGTTAATAGAAAGCGATTCCCACCTTTGTATGTATTTTCCCTAATGGATTCGAAGATAGAAGCGATTTCTTTTGCTAAACTTTCTGTATCTTGGCGTTTCAAGTCTTTAGTCTTACCTATTTAAAATATAAAGCGAAAATTAACTGATAAATCGAGAAGATTTAATTACCAACTAACCGCTTTTATATCTTCGGCTGATCCCTGAATAACAAACCGCTTTTTATAAAATACAACTCTACTAGAAACTGTCTCAAAAATACTTTATCTTTGCTTAAAATGCCGATTCCAATCATTTCAGGATATTTTTGAAACGCTTTATAGTGTTATATACCGACACTTCGTTTTTAGAGTTTGAGGTCGTTTCTTTATGGTTAGAATCAGGCAGCGAGAAATTTTTTATTTACTTAACCCTAAACGTTCCATAGTCCGAACTTTTTCTCGGTTGAGATTCCGCGGTTTTTAAAACGGAGGTCGATCGCTACACCGATTCTTCGAAAAAGCTGAAATATGGCTCTGTGTATTTCCATCCGATAAAATGTGGAGGAAATTCGTCTATCGGAGAATCGAGTTCAATAAATCCGAAAATAATCCGACTTTTCGTTATTCGTTTTACCGGAGTTCGAGAAAATTATCGAATTCGTCTATTGTAAATGCTCGCTACAAGTTCCGCTCTCTCCAAACGTTCCAGAGTGGGATACCTAACCGCTAAATCAAAGTGTTTGTCCGCAATATTCATAGTGACAAGAGCTTTCGAAGCAATAAGTTTCAAATGATAGCCATGCCCATCCATAATACGATATAAGCCCAAGACGCAAAATGAAAAGATTCGACTTAAAATCGGAGTCGGAGCACCTTCAATGACCAACTCTCTAATTTCGAATGCGTCGTAATGCAAAATCGCAACAGACCAAAGAATGGCGAATATCAAAAGTCCAAAAGCGGAATAAACACCCAAGAAAATATTATTCAAAGGAAGTATGTAACAAAAAATGATAGCGAATAGAAGAGCGATTAAGATTCCAGATAACATCAAGAAAGAACGGATTCTTTCATCGCCTCGCTTTCTAAGCATAATGAAACTTAAATCAAAAGAAATCTTTATTACTGAAATAAAGCAAAAGATCGTCAGTAAATGGTAGTTAAAAAGAGGAACAAACGAATAGCCGGACATATCATTTATCTGGGCATAACCTCCGCAAAAGAGATGATCGAAAATGTCGGAAGCAGCACGAAGATCATAATCGTATGATAAGCATTCATTGAATATTTAATTTTAGCAATAGAATAAACTACGATTTCAAGAAATAAGGGAATAAATGGAATCGGCAATAAGATCCAGTTCGAATATATTTCTCGATATTCATTTGGAACCAACAATCGCATACCGTATCCAACCATCCAACTGCAAAGCATTACACATAAAAATAAGAAATGCTTTTGTATTTTCGCTCTAGGTTGAATGCGGTACACATAAATTCCAAGGTATAGTATAAAGAAACCTGTAATGGATGTTATCATTCAAATTTCCTAAAGCGATATTTTGACACGCGCTTACGATGATTTTGACGCAATCTCTTGTAAAGTTTTTTTTTCAATTTCTACGACAGAACATATACATAGTTCTCCTTTCAAATATAGTCCAGGATAGTAAACATCTTCATAGAATCGATGAGAAAGATGTGCTCCAAATTTTTTATAAAACAAGCCTATACTTTTAAGCGCACGCGGATACATTCCATAGATTATTGAAAATTGCTTTTGAACACAAAACTTAGCTACAGCTTTAAATGTTTCCCTGGCCGCTCGCCAACCATCGTAAGTATGAACAAACGCTAAAGAATTCCAATCGGCGACCCTCTCCTCAATAACTGCATAACGTCTATGAGGGAACTTTTCGGCTTCATTGTAAATCACTGCATTTTCCAAAGGAATTATGTTATATGGCTTCTTTTCAACTATACGCATTACTGACAGAATCTCACTTTCCTTTTCAAAATAAAACCAAGTGGACCATTCATCATAATTGAATGCCCGCCAGGGCGTGTCACTATATCCTGCGTTGTCAAACGACCGACGCAAAAAATCTTTGATCCGAGCAAGCTCCCTACTGGGATCAATTCCTGAAATCATTTTAATTGAGTTTTCTGAAATCAATGTAGACATAACTTTATTATGTCTCTTATTTTTAAAAAATCAAGTAATTGTACTATTTTAGAATATAATATTTTATTATCAAACTACTTAATAAGTTTGAGGATTAAACCTTTTAACAATTCGTAGCTATCCTTTTTGACTTCCGCCAGAAGTTTAACTAGCTCATACAGCTTTGCATCCTTCTTTATCTTATAAAAGAATCGAATTTCCTCGTCGCTGAAAATTTCGACGTCTGTTTTAATCATATCTCCTTCACCCGTTGTCAGCCAGACAGAAGAAATATTCGTATGGTGTTCGAAATTAACTGCAAATGTTGAAGTCAACGGCCTCTTCCCAGCGGCGACTCTATAAAGGTTGGTATGATGAATTTTCATCCGAAGAGCAATGCTCCTTTGATTTAACCCTTCAGTTTGCAATAAGAAATCCAAAGCAATATTTAACCGCTTCAAAACTTCTTCTTCGACTTTCGGATGCTTTTCAGATTTCATATAATAGCAAAATTATAATTTTCCACATTTGTGCCCTTGGCACTTTTTTTAATTGACTTGTTGCCAGTGGCACAATATAAGTTGACCGATCTCGAATTCAATATAAGTAGACAGGCCTATAAATGTCAGATTCAAGAACCTTCATGCTTACCAAAAAAAATAAACTCCTCGCATTCATCCTTTATGGAGCCGTTCGAAATTTTTTAGAAAAGCGTAAAATTCTACCATTCTTTTTTAACTCTTCGTTTTGGATTCCTTCCATTCTAAGCAAAAAGGAACACTCGAAAAATCTCCTGCAAAATATTGATCTTAATCTAATTCAAATTCGATTGAATGAATTTTTGGACGAAAATTTGCGATTGCCAGACTTTGCTATATACATCATCGGACTCAGCACTAACCAAGCGTCGCACTACTTGAATCACGAACTAAATATTAGTTTTAAGGATTTTCTGAATTTTAACAGGTTAGAAAAAGCCAAAAGAATAATTCACCTCAGAAGCAATTCTGAAATACAACGGTTTTCGAAAGGCTTCAACGATCAGAAAAAGATTAAAACTCAATTCATTAGAAAGCATCTCTTCAAACGATTTATTAAATAACGAATAAGAGAACACTTTTTAAATCAATATTATGATCGAGTTCCATTCAATATTTGATATGAATACCATCGGAATTTTAGATTATGAGAATATTTTAAAATTGGGAATTATCTATTTTCATGCTTTTGGGGTAGTTATCGGATTTTTATTAGGATTTTCGAAACTTTTTTCGAGTGATGGTTTTAGTAAATCCTACGGTTCCGTTTTACAATCCGCCGCCTTTTTTCTGATTTTAAACAATGGAATTCTTTTCGACCAAGGAAACTTACGAACTGAAAACAAAATTACATTCGGATTTTATTACGGCGTTTTTCTTTATTCCAGCTTGGCTGTATTCGTCTGTTTCAACTCTTTATTAGAATCTTTAGATAATCCTTGGATTTATTGCAAAAGACTTTTAGGAACGATTCCTGCTACCACTCTACTCTCTTACTTGATTCCGCAACTTTACTTTATTTCATTCATCGACATTCTTGGGTTTGGGATTTCTATTTTTACTTTTGTTTGGTCTTTGAAAAAAGTTTTAAAATCCAATAAATCTATTTTATATTTTAACCTCCCCTTTTTATCGTTTTTAATTTCTATATGTTTTGTTTTTGATTTTTTAGGTACGATGTTTGATAAGAAGGATTTCTTTTTTATTGCGGAAATAATTCCTGGTTCCGTGATTTGCTACACGATTGTTTTAGAGCGCTTTTTTCCCTTTTTATTTTGTAAGGTTGCACTAACAAACTTATACAAAGAAATTGAATTAGAAACCATTCCAATTTCGGAGATCAAAGAACAAAAAAAATATAAATATCCGCATAGAGATTTGTTAGAAGGAATCGATTTAAACAAAGTCGAAATTAAACTGAACCATTTTTTAGATTCTAAAGGTTTTATAGACGAAGAACTGAGACTCCCGGATTTTGCAATTGATTTAGGCCTCACTACTCATCAGGCTTCTTACTATTTGAATCGATATTTGAATATGAGTTTTACTGATTTCCTGCAATTCCACAGAATCAACGAAGTGAAAAATATGATGCGTATAAACGCGAATTATAATCTCCTAAACATTGCTCTTGAATGCGGCTTCAATTCCGCCTCTTCGTTTCACAGAGCTTGTGTTAAGGTTACTGGTAAATCTCCTCGGGAGCTTAAAAGAGAAATTCAATCGGATTCTTTCAAAAATGTAGGTCTTTAAAATCAGGATTATAAATTCTCGTTCGGATTTCCAATCTTTCACACGTTATCTTTCTTATTTGAAAACTTACGGATTTATACAAAGAACTTGTCCCAAAACCTTAAAAGCGATCAGCACCCTCTAACTTTAAGTTGCTAGTCTTTTTTTATCCGATCTCCGTGAAGTTGTCATCTTATCATTTTACTTTTTTAAACGAAACTCCGGTTTTTTCCGGACTCCGCTTGCTACCTTTGGTGTGGATTCTGCACTACCACGGCGACTTCTTTTAGCTAATGTTAAAGGCGGACGATCTGCTCCAACTGCAAGAGTAAACTCATTCATAAAAGATTCAAGTTTAGCATTGAAAAGTAAATCAATAAACATCTCTACTTCAGTAAGGTCGGATTCGGTTAAGCCCTTCATTTTTCCCAATACTCTTTTTAACAAAGCTTCTTGAGTCAAAGATTTCATTCTCATATTCCTTTAAGTATTAGTAATCGATAAGGTTCTCTATATATTCGGCCACTATTCTATCTTTATTTATTCTTAAAAAATATTATATTCCTATTTTTTTAAGTAATTCCATAGATTACCAGATTTTGTGTTTGTCATCCGTTATGTTAGTTTGAATCTCTGGTATTTTGATTCTTCAGAGATTCAAAATCAAGACGTACTAATTATCATTTTACCGTTGGTGTGGATTCTACACTACACCGGGTTTCAAGGGGGCACACCAATTCCTTCCTCTATCATCCGCTTCTCAACTTCCTTCATTAATTTTTTATTACCCTCATACCATTTTCTATATTCAGGATCTAAAAAGTGACCCCCTGCCCATTCTCCACGCTGAAAGACTTTGCCATTCTTGTACAAAGTCCCTTTACCATGATAATGAGTATTTTTAAATTCACCTTTGTAAACGATATTACCGTCGGAATCCGTCTCAACTCCGAAACCATTTAAATATCCATTCGTCCAATTTCCTGTAAGAATTCCATCTTGCTCTCTAAATTTAACAGTTCCAAAACCATCCTTGCAATTCCCTTTCAAACAGAGCCTACCATTTTCCCAAATCCCTGAGTATTGTTTACCGGAAGCAGTAGTTTCTGTTCCTGGACCGTTTGCAATTCCTTGAATCCAATAGCCTTCGAATATAAATTTCTTTCTATCTTCCAATGGTTTCATATTCCAACAAGAATAGATCCCATATCCGTCGTAGTAGCCGTTTACAAAACCTCCTTCATATGTACAGCCAGAATGATATTCAGCTTTTCCTTTCCCATTCAACCTGTAATTCTTAAACTCACCAGAATATCGAGTATGATTAAATTCCTTAACCCCAATCCCACTCCTGCAATTCCCTTGGATACAATGAAAGCCAAAGTATCTGACATAGAACAATTGTCCCGCTACTAGGAGGATCAGAGAAAGTACAACAACCCCAACAATTCGCACAAAATATTTCCAAATACGTTTCATTGGATTACAACTCGAACCAATTATTCTTTTTTGGTTTTTCAAATCCTGGAGCTATACCAGACTGTTGCACTTCTTTGGACAAAGGAAAAATAGACTCATCCAGAAACCGAATCATTTGCTGCACAGTGCTGCCATTATTGGTCATTACCAAATACCCAATACTAGCTGCCACGGATTTCTGATAGCCTACAGGATCGTTAATACTACTGTGATCCATTTCTGCATGTTTGTCTCCTTGACCTTCATACATTTGGAACATGACAACTTCACCTTGCTCATTTCTCAATACATGTCCTTGCGCAAACGAATCTTGAATGATATGAAGTGCAGAACCCGTCAGCCCGGCTCTTACTTCTTTAGGAAGTAGAAAGTTCCCATTACCATCCTTAGCTGTGCTCAGTGTAAATAGATCCACAATGGTTTTCATAATCTCCTTTTTGGTAGTAGTTGCGGCGATTTCTGGTCCATCCGCCATTGAGTGCAATTCCTGCATGTCGCCAAAATGAGATCTAAATGTCAAAGAATCGTCTGACATTCCCCTGCTATGTTTCGCAAATACTTCAAGGAATTTCGATAAACCTTCCGGCAAATCATTCGATCTAACCCCTCGTATCATATCCATCGAGGCTTCAACACCCGCAATCTTCGCGGCTTCTAATGTAATACGTTCATGATTAGGATCCTTAGGTGCAATCGTATGAACATTCATTAAATTGTCTGATGCCGTTCTTTGACGTATTTCATAGGTACCGTCGGGCTTAAGTTCCGCTACAAAATCAGGATCACTCGTCGGCAAAATATGTTTTCCTTGTTCTATCATATGTTTTGCATATTTTTCTTTCATACCTTGCGTCATAAACGGATTTTCTGAAAGATTCCCATCATCCCCACCACCAAACAACGCATTCTTGATCGCATTCCAACCGTTTGAGAGGTTTTCGCCATTGAGACCACCCACAGCACCGGCCATACCGTCCCAAGCTGACTTAGCACCACGGCCAAACCCGCTCGCCAAACCACTCATCCCGTCAAAAATGTCGCTTAACAAATTACGATTTGCAGAAGCGTGATCCGGATTGTTTGTCTTGTTAAAAAGATTACGATCAAAACCGTATTGAACATCACTACTCAAACCACCGTATTCCGAAACTGTCCAAGAGGGAGTTACGCTCATAGGACCAAACTGAGACGTAAGACCAATCGAAGCACCGTAACCGGCTTTCGTATCATAACTAAGACCCAAGCTGCCATACAAACCATTCTTTTCGTTGTATTGACCTCGGATGTTTGCACTCACTCCTTGCGATTGATTCTCACGACCTATGTTATTCACATGGACACCGGCTTCAGCCCAGTTCGAAAAGTTACCTTGGCTATCCGTTCCACCAAGACCTACTTTTAAACCCGCAGTGGCTCCCCAAGATCCGCTTTTAGAATTGTAGTTTAAACCAATACTACCGCCTAACTTCGTCTTGTTGTCCGTACCAATACTCACACCAGCTCCAAATCCGTTTGCGTAACTGTAACTCAGGTTCACTCCTACCACTCCTTCCGTGGTATAGTCCAAGGCAGAGTTTGCAATTCCTGATACAACTCCCGCAAGCATTCCGGCTGAACCACCTTCGTAGGCTCCTCGAAACGATTTCCAACCCGTAGTTCCAATTGCAGAGATTGCCATCAGGCTAACTCCGATCGGAGCAAACGGAGTAAACGTAAGGATCGCACCCACGATTCCAGTTACGGCTAACGTCGTAGTAACTACTTTGTCTAGGACGGCGTCGTTCGCATACATCTCCGCTCCGGTTCGCATTCCTAACTCATTCACATGTCGTTGTGCTTTGTTCGAATCTCTGAACTTGGCTAACTCGTAGTTCCCTTCCGCAAACGTGCCATTCATCGTTTCGTTTCCCATACCAAGGGTTAGTAGGGTCACAAACGGTTCCGTCACAGTCTCGGCTGCAAACAGTGCAAAGTCCATGGCTCCCGACATTGCATACAACGCACCTTGCAGCGCTCTTTCACTTTGTTTGCCCGCTTCTCTCAGGTCTTTCTTCGCACCGTTAAAGTCTGTAGTCGCTTTCAAGCTTGCTTTCACCCCAGAGATCACTGCATTCCCTATTCCTTTCGCTAACTCTACGGATCCTTCTCCCATCGCTCCTAATTGATTGTAAAATCTTCCCATTCCTCCCAACTTTCTGTGCCGGGCCGCATCCATCTTGCCCTTTCTCTTGTCCATTTCCTTCTTCGTCTTCAGGATTACATAAAATTGGGAAAACTGCGCTTCTCCAAAACTTCCGTCGGATACTTCTCCCACAAGAAATCCAGAGTTCATCGCAGACTGAGCGCATTGTTCCGCTGACTTACCCATACAAGATACACTGTCACCATTCCTCACTCCTTCCAAATAATCATTGAAAGAAGCTTCAACCTCACTCGGATCAAAAAGTCCCTTCTCCGCTTCGTAGTTGTGTTGTTTCTCAGGATTAAATACTTTCTTAAACTCCGCACTCATCTTGTTCTTCGCAAGTCGGACCATCACCGTTAGGTCATTTGCACTCGGAACATTCTCATGATCAATTAACAACTCCGGCTTTCCAAGATCCCAACTCTTCCCATTCGAATCTTTGACTTCCGGAAATACCGTCGGAGGATTGTAATTGTAATTCTGATACGTTCCCAGGGTTTGAACCTCGTCCCCTCCGCTTGCCGTTTTGATCGTCCTTACATATACAGATCCCAATCTAGCAAAGCCTCCATACGCCATCGTTTGGTTCAGTTGATCGTCCACCGATTCGTTCTGCTCTTTGATCGTCTTCGCAAACACTTCCGGTAAATTCCTAAGTGACTCTAATGTTTGCAGAATAATTAGGTTTTGACTCAGTTTGTTCGTTTCGTTTAACAATCCTTTAAATTGTTCTTTTAATCCGCTATCATTGAAGTTGTATTTCTTCACTTCGTTTAAAAAGAAGTTCGTATCAATAGACGACGCTCTCTCAATAAGGCTTGCGGAAATACTTCCCGGCTTTTTAGAAAGAATGCTTGAGAGTATATCGTTTACATTCACGTTCATACTCACTCCAGCAGGCAGATTCTCCTGCATCGAGGTTACAATTCCTGAAATCGAATCATACATCTCTTTCATCGTCAACTCGTCCGCTTGGTCATTGCTCTTCTGGAGGAAACTTTGGGTCCAAGTCTCTTTCTTTTCCAATGTGCTTTCGATTCGGTCTAAGTAAATCTTTTGGTTTGCTTCGTGTTGGGCTTTAAAGTCGTTTCTCCAGTCTTTCCATTTTCCTTGGAACTCCTGCACCATGTTTTCCCATCTTTTTGTTCCCGTTTGTTTCAAATACGATATGTTCTGGATCCAATCGCTCTTTAAATCGTAGAATTCTTGTTCTTTCAAATTCCACTGTAACTTTTGTTCTCCCGCTCTTTGTTGCAACTCTGCGTTAAAAATCTGAGATACAACTCCGCTTTCTCCCATATAATCATTGAGGACCGTTCTGTAAATGTTCGTCTCTACGTTGTATGCAATCGTTTCTCCGTTCGTTGTTTGGGTGATCTTTTTTAGTAAGTTCGAGGTAAATTGTTCTCTTTCTTCCAGCACTACCTTCCCGTCCACTTTCACCGCTATTTTCTCTTCCAACCCGATTTGTTTGGTATAGTTTTCGGCTTTCAGACGACTGAGGAAAGTGGACGAATTTTTCTTCGCTTCCGCGAAGAAAAACCGCGCTCTCCGTTTCAATCTGCAACGCAACATTTCAATCTTTTCGTATATTCCGATTTCTTCATTCAATCCATGTTGCATTGCAGGATTTCCACTGCGATCGCTTTCGCGGTCGTGGATCGATGTCAAGCTACAAATAGCTTCCAAGCGGAGCTTGGAAAAATCTCCTGAAGTTCAAGAAACTGGAATATGCCGGTTTTGTAAACCACAAGCCGCAACGGTAAAACTACAAAATCCTGTGATTTGCGTCAAGAGTCAAAATCACCTAATACATGCTAGGTCACATAGATTCCGCACCGCTTCGCACAGCCTGTGCAGTTCGGGTTTGTTTTAGCAGTTTGAAAGAAAAAAACGGAAGGAAACTTTAAGAATTTAGAACCAACTCTTTGATAAATCAAAGAGTTGTCGTTAGGCGGTTTTTTGTCAAGGAAAGATCGAATTTTACTCATTTTTTTAAAATCTAAAAGCCTCCAATCTTTGAAAGTTCCTCGTTTAAATAAATTCCATCCTTTAAGATCTCTTCCGGTTTAATTGCCTTTTTGGGTAAATACAAAACATCGCCTACATAACGTCCGTAGATGTCTTTCGATCTGCTCCTTACAATTATCTTTGTTTTAGAAGGTAATTTCTTTTTCAACAACTCAAAACTGCTTGCGCCTTCATCCGTATCCAATTCCGCCGACCACACGTTGTGTAATCGAATTCTCTGTCTTGCAATTACGTTAAAACCTAACTGCAACTTTACAAGAATTGTATCTCCGTCAATGATGCGTTCGATTTCCCCAAAGTAGAAATAAAGATCCGATGATTTGGGGATCTTTGTTTTCTTAACATTCCAGGATTTACCTTGTTTGTGGATCTCTAAAATATCGTCGGTTTTGTATTTGTTACCGGCTTGAGTTTGCGGTATTTCGTAGTAACAGTAAAAACCTAAATCAAGTAGGCAAATTTCGTTCGTAGTTAAGCTTTCTTTGATTTTGTAATGCCAAAGCAAACCCTCAGGGCGTTTCCATCTTAATTCCGGAGATCTTCTTTGTTGTCCGCTTTCTTTGACTTTAATAGATAGATCCTTTTCGCTCCATCCCTTTTGTATGGCTGCTTGTGTCAACTTCTCTCTCAGTTTCTCATCAACGATGGATGCCAATTTTCGATAATGGCTCCAGCTTAGTCTATGATCCAATTCCGATTTTCCGTAAACTTCGTAGAACTTTTGAGCGTAAAAGAGGTTCCTTTCCGAAAATCCTTTTTTTAAATGTTTCTGCAATTGAAAAGAAATTGCTTTCATCCAGCTGCCACTCGTTCGTTCTTCATTTGTCGCATCTTTCTCGGTGTCTTTTAAAATTCTCCCGATTTCTCGATTTGCTTCTAAAACTACAGTGTTTTTATTCAAAGAACTCTGAGATCGGATTTCTTCGTATACCTTTAAGATTCCGTTTAACGCTTGATTGATTTTCTCCCGATTCATTGAAAATAATATCCTAAGCCTTTATCTCTTTTTTTCCTCTTTAGCTTTCACAGAGTAGATGCACGGCAACTAACAAATATTAAGCCTTCAAGTTCAATCTGATTTTATTCTTAACATCCGCAAACTTTTGACCTAGGATATTTGGTGTTAATATTCAATTACTTTACAAGGCGAAGCTTGGGTCTTTCTGGTAAATCCAGATCGACCCACGCATCCGAAAGCTGTTCTATCGAGCACATCAATACAAATTCTTCCACTTCTTCCAATTCAGAAAGATTAAGATTTTTCAATATCCCCTTAATCCTTTTTATTTTCTGCTTTCTTCCTTCTATTTCATGAGAATTCTTTTTTATCGCTAAATTCGAACTCATATTTGCTTACTCCTCAATGAACTGAATGTTCATTATACTTTTGATATATTCAGTTCTACTGACTCAGTTTTTAAAAAATTAGCAATCAAAAAGTTTCAGATTTCAGAAGTAGTCATTCAAACTATTCAAAAATTTTGAATTTTTTCTCCTTTTGCGCACTTTATTTACATCTCTGAGAAATGTCTACTGAACAGCTCACTTTAGGGATTGAAGCGCTTCTTTCACTGTCCGGTTTTTCCGAAACTCGCTTTCTACTTTTGGTATGGATTCTGCACTGCGTCTGTTATCTTATATTTGACTTCCATCATTTTAGTTTTTGCGATACTCAGCGTCAAAGTTTTGCCTTTCATACTCAAAAACTACATTAGCAACCCGCAATGCAATACCTCCGCCGTTTTCTGTCTATAACGAGCGAAGCGAAGTTTGTCTGTCCTCTGAATTAGGTTACGATTTTCCTTTCTTTCCTTACTTGCTCCCTTCTTTACTTTTGAAAGAAGGGAATTCTTTTTGTGTTTCTTAATTCTTTTACTTTCGCTTACAAAGTTAAATCACTCTTTATTTTTCTTTATTCTATGTTTTGTCCGTTCTCGTTTAGAATGGGCTGAACACATCTCTCAGTCGTTAATCTTGTTGTTATAATATTCCAAAAAATACTATTCGTCATCCCAAGAGGGTTCTTCAATTTTGTAAGACCCTTCATCCTTGTGAAGACCAATAATGCTCTAAACCGAATTTCATCATTCCCTATTCTAAAATTATTTCGAGCAAAACGAATGTAGTTTTGAAAATTACATCCGTAAATTCGGATTTATTAAATCGTGAAAATTTAAAGTCCTTAAATAACAAAGAGAGAGCAGAAGTTTTAGCACGGATTTTTTTCCAACGAATTCGTTGAAATAGAAAGGGTAACAGCCTAATAACGAAGAACGGCTTCTTATTTATTATTAAAATCAACAATCTGTGAAGTTGTCATCTTATCATTTTACTTTTTTAAACGAAACTCCGGTTTTCCAGACTCCGCTTGCTACCTTTGATATGCTTTCTGCACGGCATTTAGAATTAATCAAAATGCTCTGCCCTAGATATAATTTGAATCCATTTTTAAAATAACCTTTTCCAAAATTCACACATTAATGAACGAAAAAAGATTTAAGAATTGTATTTTTATTATAATATGACATAATATTTATTATGTCATATAACTTATTATTTAACCCTCCTAATAAAGTTTGTACCAAAATTGAAAAAAATAATTTAATTCAATACTTAAACTGTAATTACGAATCAAATCCAAACCTGGTTGAGCGCGCACGGGAATTTGTTCAATTTCAGTATTCTAAATTAGAGTACGCCGGATACGACCCTGGCTTCGATCGTCAATTCGACCTTAATGGTTTTAGTCAGTATTTTATTGCTCTGGACGAAAATGATGAAATCATTGCGACTTCCCGAATCGTTTCTAGAGGTCCGTTTGGCCTACCGATTGAATATTCCTATCGAAGCGATACTGGAAAACGAACAGTTATCGAAGATGGAAATGTTGCTGAAATGAATTCATTTGCTGCTTTATCTATTTCGGTTGGAATAAAGGTACTTATTTTAAGTGCAAAGTATGTTTTGAAACAAAAATTTAATTCTACTTACGGATTGTATGATGTAGAAAGACCAGCTATCGGAAGGTTATATAATCAATTTGGTGCAATAGAATCCAAGCTTCATTCTTATAAAATTTACTTTCCAAACTATGGTAAACTTACACAAGGAAAAATTCGACCTACAGAATGGGCAATTCAAGTGTCAGATATATCTAAAATTATTGCAAAAATTAGTCATATGTGACTCACTGTTCCCAAGGTAATACTTTTGGAAACAGTTTATTTTCTTTTTTTCTCATCTATCTGCAATATTACTATAGGGTTTTATGTTTTATTAGTTATCGTAAGACAAAGAAAAAAATTCTTAGATTTTGGAATTCTTTGCATTTTGATTGGAATATGGGATGTTTTATTTGCTGTCCCTTTTTTTTACCACTCTTCTACTCTCTTTTGGACGAGAGTGATGACTCTTCCAATGATTATAGGCCCACTACTTTTGGTTCGATTTATACATTCATACGTTTTCAGTTTAAAACTGCCAAAAATCTGTAATTTCCTTATTTTTTTAGTTTATGTTCTACCAATATCCGCTTTGAGTTTTTCTAACATTTACATTTCTAAAGCGGAAATTATAAATTCAAAATTATATTTCGAAGCTGGACTTTTATACGATTATTTTGTAGCAGGAGGAGTTATTAGTCTCCTTTATTCAATTTTTGTTCTGTTTGTAGGTTTCAAACGAAGAAAAGGGCTCGATAGAGTTAGACTAGTCTACATTGCAATGGGGATCTGTGTTTGGTTTGGTTTTATCGCTATTTTTATGTTCCTATTCAAAATACTTGGCCTACCGGAGTATAATTTTGTAGCACCAATCGGTTGTAGTTTAGCTACAGCCACTTGGTCAATTGGAATCATCAAAATAAATTTGTTCGAAATTTCTGAAGATGCAATCTTAGAAAAGAGAAATTCGATCGTCGCCCATACAAACATTCTAATACTAAGAAAAGTTGACTCGCAATTTTACAAAAAAGCATTGATAAGTTATAGAAAGAACGCAATCGAAAGAATCATTCAGAATTTTGTAGACCTTCAAATCAATTCGGAACTTACTGTGGAAGAAATTTACTCCTATTTAGCAACAAAGGAAAAGGCTATCACTCCTCTATAATTCTTTCTGCCAAGGCGTTCATGGATTTCCTACCCGATTGATCCATTTTATAAATTTTCCAGAATATTTCCAAGGCGTCTGGAGAATTTTTTAAAAATCGTAGAAACACCGTTACTTCTTTAGTCAAGCTTTCCTTCTCTTCCCGTGATTTTCTTAATCCTAAATCAATCGGATCTAATTCGAAATCACGAACAAAAATTATAGGATCAATTTTTTCATTTTTATAAAGATTTACTACAAAAGTTAGCGTCGGAATCGTATGCCCACTCAAATAACGACTTACTGTCGGTTGTTTGACTTCACCTGCTTTAGCAAGGTCCTCTTGATTCCAACCTTTCCTACTCATTAAATCTTTCAGAATTATGCTAAAATTCATAAAATTTCATATCTGCATATTTTTCGCTTGAAATATACATTTATGTATATTATCATTCTATTAATCAATCGTTCCGGTTTCAATTTTTGATAATTAAAATTGGCAAGTGGGAATTATGCAACCGAAAAGTAAAAAAATCCAAGGCCGGTTTCTAATATTCACACACGTGCTTATCATCACGAACTTAATTAAAATATATAAGAATTTCGTACAGAAATATTTCATTTTCAATAATCAAAATATTTTCAACTTCCTAACTCAATTGAGCGTAAAACTAATCTTAACCAAAAAGGAACAAACCATGGTATTTAATTATTATCAAATAATGCCCTTAGAAATTTCCAATTCCGATTTAGACGAGTATGAGAAATATTTAGGCAAATCATTAAACGACGAGGACAGAGAAGTAATATTGAAATTCACAGGCTTTCGTAGGGTTTTAACGATCAGAAAGAAATTAAAACTGTAGAGTATTTTCTTTCTAACGATTTATTAAATAACAAATAAAATCAATATTATGACTGAATTCCATTCAATATTTGATATAAATACTATCGGAATTTTAGATTATGAGAGTTTTTTAAAATTGGGAATGTTCTATTTTCATGCTTTTGGGGTAGTGATCGGATTTTTATTAGGATTTTCTAAATTTTTTTCAAGTGATGGTTTTAGTAAATCCTACGGTTCCGTTTTACAATCCGCTGCGTTTTTTCTGATTTTAAATAACGGTATCCTGATCGATCAAGGAACTTTACGAAACGAATATAAAATCACATTCGGTTCTTATTATGGCTTAGTTCTTTATTCCAGCTTGGCTGTATTCGTTTGTTTCCAGTATGTATTAGAATCTTTAGATAATAATCCTTGGATTTATTGCAAACGACTTTTAGGGATCATTCCCGTTGCCATGTTATTTTCTTATTTCATTCCAAATCTTCACTTTATATCTTTTATAGACACTCTAGGATTTGGGATTTCTATTTTTACTTTTGTCTGGTCTTTGAGAAAGGTTTTAAAATCCAACAAATCTATTTTATATTTCAACCTCCCCTTTCTATCTCTTCTTATTTCTATTTGTTTTGTTTTTGATTTTTTAGGTACGATGTTTGATAAGAAGGATTTCTTTTTTATTGCGGAAATAATTCCTGGTTCCGCGATTTGCTACACGATTGCTTTAGAGCGCTTTTTTCCTTCTTTATTTAACAAGGTTACTATTCCTGGCATAAATAAAGACAAAGAAATTGAATTAGAAACAATTCCAAAGGTCAAAGAAACAAAAAAATATAAATATCCGTCTAGAGATTTGTTAGAAGGGATCGATTTAGAAAAAGTTAAAACTAAGCTGAATCATTTTTTAGATTCCAAGGGTTTTATAGACGAAGAACTTCGGCTCCCTGATTTTGCCACTGACTTAGGCCTCACTACTCATCAAGCTTCTTACTATTTGAATCGATATTTGAATATGAGTTTTACTGATTTCCTGCAATTCCATAGAATCAACGAAGTCAAAGTTATGATGCGTATAAACGCGAATTATAATCTTCTAAACATTGCTCTTGAATGCGGCTTCAATTCCGCCTCTTCGTTTCACAGAGCTTGTGTTAAGGTTACTGGTAAATCTCCTCGGGAGCTTAAAAAGGAAATTTTTTTAAACGAAAGTTCAAGTCTTACGATTCCACAAAAGTCAAAGACACAATCGGATTCTTTCAAAGACGTAGATTCTTAAAAATCAGGATTACAGCTTTGTGTTCGGATTTCTAATCTTTTGCTGTGGATTCTGCACTGCGCTACATTATTGTTAACGAATATAAAATTTATCACTTTTAATTCCAATATAATTGGATCCTTCTGAATTACAGGTGATTTTATCTTCCGTAATACTAGTACAAACAGTGTCAACATCTTCAGATACTTGAACTTCTTTAAGCATCGGAACAAAGGAAGTATCTAAAGAAGTCCTTTTTTCTCCTCTCTCACAATTGGTAAATCTTATCTCACCCTCATCAGGTAACGAGGGTTTACAAATCCAGTATTTAGCTCCAATAAATGATCGGCCTCTTTTTTTCTCAGAAATAAATCCTGTCCTAATTAAAGCTGCCTTATCGGCATATACCAATATCCACATATACGGAACGTTATTAAATAAAGTTTTTTCACCTCGGTTATAAAACAACCCATACGAATGCACTTTTGTTTCATTTTTGGTCAGTCCCCTCGCAAACGTAAAATAACGCTCACCATAGGTTTCTATATCCAAAAAACGATCCACTATTTCGTAAGAAGTCGGAAGCCAATCCGACTTTACCATTAAGGGAAATCCTGGATAGATTTTACCTAATTCTTTAACAGTTCCGTTTCCTATAAATCTGTATAAAATCGACTGATCTGTTGAAAACATAATTCGATCCCTACAGGCAAACAAAAATAATACGAGAACACAGATAATTATTTTTCTCATAAAGGATTACTCCAATGTTTAATACATTCTATTCAACTCTTGTTTTCGTAAAACATACATTTGTAATACAAAGAGTTTTTCATAATTTGAAAGCGGGGACGTAAGAGCTCTCGATTGTTGATTTGTAGGATCCCATTGACCGCTACCGTTCATCCATGCACCATCTTTATTCTTCCAATCATAGCTTTTCATAGCCGCTCCAATATCACCACTAAAAGCACCTTCAGCCGTAGATTCGGCAAGCTTTTCTAAATTCGCTCTACGCTCATGTCTAGTTTTCGCATCCATACTCGTTTCCATACCAGATTCAAGTCCATTCATTGTTAGCTCTCTTTTGTTACCGGAAGACTTACCCAAGAGATTATAAATAAAGTTCGTTATATCTGAAAAAGCACCTTTGTCTCCTAACGGTAAGTTGAGATTGTTATACCGCTCATTATATTGATCTCTAACTTGATTTTTAGCTTCATTTAGATCACTCATCTGACCATCAAAGTCTTCAGAATCGTCGATTGGACTTAGAATTGCCTTATCAAATTCTCCACTCTTAATCATACCCGAAATTTTCTTCTGGTATTTGATTGATTCCGCATTCGTTGTTTCATTAGAAAGTTCACCAAGAAACTTAGTTAACGCTTGTTTAATATATCCTTGTGATTCGTTTTCCAATTGTCCCGCTATATTAGATTGACGATCAAGATATCTTGTTTTTGAGTTTGAATCATACTTGCCATTTTTCTTACCAGTTTTACCCACAAGAATAAGATTTTCATCTTCTGGTATTAGATTTTCATTTCCATCCAACACAAATCGATTTCCATTGCTATCCGTCAGCGATCCGTCTGGTTGCCTGTAAATATTGCCATTCGTAGAAGTTCTCGCAAAAAGATCCCCACCACCAAACACGTTGTCCCAAGCGGACTTAGCACCACGGCCAAACCCGCTCGCCAAACCACTCATCCCGTCAAAAATGTCGCTTAACAAATTACGATTTGCAGAAGCGTGATCCGGATTGTTTGTCTTGTTAAAAAGATTACGATCAAAACCGTATTGAACATCGCTACTCAAACCACCGTATTCCGAAACCGTCCAAGAGGGAGTTACGCTCATAGGACCAAGCTGAGACGTAAGACCAATCGAAGCACCGTAACCAGCTTTCGTATCATAACTAAGACCCAAGCTGCCATACAAACCATTCTTTTCGTTGTATTGACCTCGGATGTTTGCACTCACTCCTTGCGATTGATTCTCACGACCTATGTTATTCACATGGACACCGGCTTCAGCCCAGTTCGAAAAGTTACCTTGGCTATCCGTTCCACCAAGACCTACTTTTAAACCCGCAGTGGCTCCCCAAGATCCGCTCTTAGAATTGTAGTTTAAACCAATACTACCGCCTAACTTCGTCTTGTTGTCCGTACCAATACTCACACCAGCTCCAAAACCGTTTGCGTAACTGTAACTCAGGTTCACTCCTACCACTCCTTCCGTGGTATAGTCCAAGGCAGAGTTTGCAATTCCTGATGCAACTCCCGCAAGCATTCCGGCCGAACCACCTTCGTAGGCTCCTCGAAACGATTTCCAACCCGTAGTTCCAATTGCAGATACTGCCATCAGGCTAACTCCGATCGGAGCAAACGGAGTAAACGTAAGGATCGCACCCACGATTCCAGTTACGGCTAATGTAGTAGTCACTACTTTGTCAAGCACCGCATCGTTTGCATACATCTCCGCTCCCGTGCGCATTCCAAGTTCATTCACATGTCGTTGTGCTTTGTTCGAATCTCTGAACTTGGCTAATTCGTAGTTCCCTTCCGCAAACGTACCATTCATCGTTTCGTTACCCATGCCAAGGGTTAGTAGGGTCACAAACGGTTCCAATACTGTCTCTGCTGCAAACAGTGCAAAGTCCATGGTTCCCGACATTGCATACAACGCACCTTGCAGCGCTCTTTCACTTTGTTTGCCAGCTTCTCTCAGGTCTTTCTTCGCACCGTTAAAGTCTGTAGTCGCTTTCAAGCTTGCTTTCACGCCAGAGATCACTGCATTCCCTATTCCTTTCGCTAACTCTACGGATCCTTCTCCCATCGCTCCCAGCTGATTGTAAAATCTTCCCATTCCTCCCGACTTTCTGTGCCGGGCCGCATCCATCTTGCCCTTTCTCTTGTCCATTTCCTTCTTTGTTTTCAGGATTACATAAAATTGGGAAAACTGCGCTTCTCCAAAACTTCCGTCGGATACTTCTCCCACAAGAAATCCAGAGTTCATCGCAGACTGAGCGCATTGTTCTGCTGACTTACCCATACAAGATACACTGTCACCATTCCTCACTCCTTCTAAATAATCATTGAAAGAAGCTTCAACCTCGCTCGGATCAAAAAGTCCCTTCTCCGCTTCGTAGTTGTGTTGTTTCTCAGGATTAAATACTTTCTTAAACTCCGCACTCATCTTGTTCTTCGCAAGTCGGACCATCACCGTTAGGTCATTTGCACTCGGAACATTCTCATGATCAATTAACAACTCCGGCTTTCCAAGATCCCAACTCTTCCCATTCGAATCTTTGACTTCCGGAAATACTGTCGGAGGATTGTAATTGTAATTCTGATACGTTCCCAGGGTTTGAACCTCGTCCCCTCCGCTTGCCGTTTTGATCGTCCTTACATACGCTGCCCCCAATCGCGCAAAGCCTCCATACGCCATCGTTTGGTTCAGTTGATCGTCCACCGATTCGTTCTGCTCTTTGATCGTCTTCGCAAACACTTCCGGTAAATTCCTAAGTGACTCTAATGTTTGCAGAATAATTAGGTTTTGACTCAGTTTGTTCGTTTCGTTTAACAATCCTTTAAATTGTTCTTTTAATCCGCTATCATTGAAGTTGTATTTCTTCACTTCGTTTAAAAAGAAGTTCGTATCAATAGACGACGCTCTCTCAATAAGGCTTGCGGAAATACTTCCCGGCTTTTTAGAAAGAATGCTTGAGAGTATATCGTTTACATTCACGTTCATACTCACTCCAGCAGGCAGATTCTCCTGCATCGAGGTTACAATTCCTGAAATCGAATCATACATCTCTTTCATCGTCAACTCGTCCGCTTGGTCATTGCTCTTCTGGAGGAAACTTTGGGTCCAAGTCTCTTTCTTTTCCAATGTGCTTTCGATTCGGTCTAAGTAAATCTTTTGGTTTGCTTCGTGTTGGGCTTTAAAGTCGTTTCTCCAGTCTTTCCATTTTCCTTGGAACTCCTGCACCATGTTTTCCCATCTTTTTGTTCCCGTTTGTTTCAAATACGATATGTTCTGGATCCAATCGCTCTTTAAATCGTAGAATTCTTGTTCTTTCAAATTCCACTGTAACTTTTGTTCTCCCGCTCTTTGTTGCAACTCTGCGTTAAAAATCTGAGATACAACTCCGCTTTCTCCCATATAATCATTGAGGACCGTTCTGTAAATGTTCGTCTCTACGTTGTATGCAATCGTTTCTCCGTTCGTTGTTTGGGTGATCTTTTTTAGTAAGTTCGAGGTAAATTGTTCTCTTTCTTCCAGCACTACCTTCCCGTCCACTTTCACCGCTATTTTCTCTTCCAACCCGATTTGTTTGGTATAGTTTTCGGCTTTGTTGTAGTATGCATCTCTTGCTACTTGGTATTGCGCTTCTGCCAGTACTCCCATCGCGTCTAAAAATTCATCCGCCCCTACCATCAGTGCCGTTTGTCTTCCGTATTGGTCGGTCTTTTCCGCGGTGGCTGTTGTTCCTCCCGCAGTATATTCTCCATTTCTTACATAGTTTCCGTATTGGTCGTGGATCGCTTTTTGCCCAGCCAGTCTTAAACCGTCGCTTCCTACTAAATCGTTAAACGACAATGGATTCGGAGTTGTAGGATTCGCCTTCCAGACAATGTCTTTTAAGCTGTTGCTTCCTGGATTTGTTTTCTGGATCATTTCTAAGTCTTGGGAACTCAATCCAAACTCAGGTCTTCCAAGTACGCTTAAAAGTTGGTTTGTATCATCCACGTCCGTTAATTCTTGCAGTTGGCCATACAAGTTCTTCAGCGCCGCACCTTGGGCGCCAATGGCACTCACCGCATCACTGACTTGACCCCGATTCGAATTGTATGTGTTGATTTCGTTCACATACGCCATCGTGAGCATACAAAATCCCATACATACCAAATCCAATTGGTTTAGGAAAAACACCTGCACCATCGTTTGGTTTACAAGCGCTTGCCCATACGACTGTTCATACCCGGCTCCCGAACTTCCGGATCCATAGCGGTATCCTCTCGTTTCAGGCGCCGGAAACAAGATCGAATTCATATGAGTATTTGCTCTTTGAGGAAGCGATTGGTAGCTTTCGTTACCAAGTGTGCTTCCCCATTTTCCTAAAAAGGAAGCCAAGTTGTAAGGTTGCATATCCGGAGTTATCCCCTGGCCGTAATCCCATTGATACGCAGTCATTACGTCCATCGTTGTGATCCTGCCGCTGATAATTCCTTCTGCGATTCTGTCTCTGTCCCTCGTCCACTGTTCTGTTTTTAAATATCTGGAACCCCCGAAGTCTAAAGATCCTTCGATTGTGTCCATCATTCCGACCGATTGTTTGTTGTTAGGCGGAGCAATTCCATACAACCTGTCCAATTGTTGGTCTAAATTTGCCTGTTGAACTCCGATTTGTCTCTTTAAATCCGCCACCTTTTGTCTGAGTAAAGTTTCCGCCGTATTGTATTTGACCGCAAGCAGCGCCCACTTCTCGGTTTCTGCCCTTTCATTTTGGACGTATGCGCTCAAATCGCCCGTTCCGATTTGAGAGGCCATTTTTTTCTGGAGAAGTTCCACTTCCTTGGCTTTGGCGTCGTATTCTTCTTTGGCTGCTTTGTATCTTGCTTCCGCCATCTTCTTGGGTGTGTCTATATACCCCGCAGGAATACCATTCTCTGACTCAGGTGCGTTATTGTTTTCCGCCTGGTATACGTTATGTTTAGAATATTCTAATAAAGTCGCATAGTCATAAAGAGCCGCTTTTTCGTTAAATGTATCCTGAGCGTCGAGCATCGTGTTGTAGGCGTTGCTTACCTGGGTTTCTTTGGCTATATATTCGTTTTGTTTTTGTGTCACCAAAGCTTGTGCGTCTTCGTATTGTTTTTTAAGTCCAGTCGGCCCTTCTATGCTCGCATTGGCTGCGTTAAACGCGTTCGTCGCTGCAGTCAGCTCCGCCGCAGGATTTACTCCGCTCGCAAGTTGTGCTTTTAAAAGTACATAACTCTGTCCCGCCGTCTCGATCGTATTTTTGAGCGTGGAAATCAGTCCGCCTTGATTTGCAATAGCTCCTGCATATTTGTCGTAGTCCACCGAGCCCGCGCTGACTACGTTTAAGGCCTGGTCCAGTCTTCCTTTGAGATTGGTAAAGTCACCGTCAAAGGAATAATTTCCGCTCGCATCTTTTTGGAGGATGTTGTCGCTTAAAGTATATGCGGAACTCATCACCTTCGCCGCAGTTCTAAGGCCCGGATTTAAGTCGGCTTTGGTTTGGATCGCATCCCCCGGCAATGCGTCTTCCAGAGGAGTCTCGTCAAACACCGCACTTTTGTGGTTTTCCAGTAAGTTAAACAGTCCACCTAACTTTTGTTCTGCGTTAATCTCAAGCTCCCTCAATCTTCCCTGGATCGCCAAACTTTCGTTTGTGGTTACGTCTGTGGCAATGTTGTCTGTGGGAACTCCTAAATACGAAAGATAACTGTCAAAATGGATGAGTCCATTTCTGTAATCGTTTACATACTTCTCTTTACGAATATTTTGATCCGCTTTTGTTAATTCAACTTTCAGTCGTTTGGCTTCCAAGTTCAAAGACTCGACTAAGTCCTCGTAATCGTTTGCGTAACCGAAATTTTGTAAAGCGGCTTGTCTTTGGACGAGGCTCGACGGATCATACTGCCAAAGCCCCCAAGCGTCCGTCACCCCGCTACTTAGGAGTCTAAACCGATCCTTCTCTTCGATCGTTAGGACCGTCTTGCCTTGACTTGAAAAATACGTATCCATCTCCGAAAAATATCCCTTACCACCTTCACCGTAAAATGCGGCAAGTTCCGGATTTTTTTGCAGGTCCTGGGCGCTCAAGTCCTCCGTATCCTCACCGTAATAATGCGACAAGAGAAAGTCCATCCGGGCAGTTTCTGCCACTGCCGTCTGTGTACTCGGATCAAATTTCGCTTCCACAAGCCAAGTCGTAAGAGCTTCCAGATCGTCGTAACTCAGCTCTTCTTTTTTCTGGTCCGCGGGAAGGTTCGCATTTTGGGAAATCCTAAGTTCTTTTTCTTCGTAATAGGCGGCTCTGGCCTCAAAGTTCTTTAAAATTTGAGAATCTAAATAGCTAGATGGATTTTTACTGCCATAGTTTGCCAAATACTCGTTCGTCAAAGACTCGATCTGTGCCTGTCTTTCCGGATCTAAAACGAGCGTCCCGTTTGCATCTTTTTTGTGCACGGGGCCGAGTTTCAGTAAAAAGTCGCTCATCGCCGCTCTTCTGGAATCTGCGCTCGACGGATCATACTTTTTGACCATCTTTTTAACCGGCTGGCCATTTTCCGTTACCGTTATCTCTTCTTTCGTATTGGAAAGATAATATTCAAATGTACTAATAAGTGTAAAGTTCTTCAACTCGGGAGGAAGTTCCCGGTCTGGATATACATTTCCTTGTGCGATTGCGTTTTTGATCAAAGAATACTGATTTACAAGAGAAAAGGTTTTCATCTCCTCTTTAAGTTCCGGATCATAGTCTTTCAAAAAAGTATTCAAATCGGAAATGAGTCCTTGTCTTTGAACCATCGCCATATCATCGAATGGTTTCAGGTATTCCCCCACTTCCAAAATTTCAGAGTCGGTCATTGCCTTTCCCAAAAACTTGGAATCAATCTCTACCACCCCTTGATTTTGCCCAAGGACACTGAATTTTCCTTCTTTGAGTTCCGTTAAAAACTCGGACAAAATCGGATTTCCAACGCGTTGCGACAAATACGCGTTCGCCAAATTCCGTTTGAACACCTCCCAACTGTTTTCTCTCAGTTGGTCAATTTTTTCCTGAGTCTGTTGCGAGAAAAAAGCCTGCGCCTCGGACAGTTTGTCCTGATAAACTTGAAAAGCTCCCTGCCAGTAAGCGTTCCCCAATGTGGATTTAAACTGAGTTTCAAACTTTGCCTGGTCCATCGGTTTGTTCTTTAAAATATCATACTTTTCTAACAAACTCTGAACCATACCCAAGTTGGAATACACGGCACCCGAACTTAAGAAATTACCGAGCTCAACCGCCAACTGGGAAATTTCACTGAGAGTTTTTTGCGCTTCTTTAGCCGCCGTTAAATTGGCTTTTGCTACGTTTTTGTCCGGACTCGGATACGACTGCAGATACTGGATGTTTTCAATTTCGTCCGTAAACGCACCCGCCGCTTCCACCATAGCCTTTAAAGCGGGATTAAACTCCACTCCGTCCAAACTTTTCTGGAGAAGAAAAGTTCTCAAATTTGCTACAACCTGGACTAGATCACTCTGACCGATCTGGTTCGGGCCGGAACCCGCGGTATAATAAACGATTCGGTCGTTTAAGGAATTCAGCCTGCTTGAAAGTCCGTTTAAAGGAACATTTTTGTTTTGAAGCGAACTCGCCCACGCGTTGGCGTTTTGTGAAAACGATTGGGCAGACGCCTGCAACTGATTGTTCGCATTCCCTAAGTTCCCCAAAAAGAACGAAACACCCGAGGATCCGTAGTCGCCAAACGGACCCACTTCCTTGTATTTCGAATATTCCAACAATGTAATTTGCTGCACTATGTTTCTCTGGGAAGAAAGCACCTTGTAATAATTCCCAGGATTCGAACTTACAATATCAAATCGTAATGCACTGCCAAGAGGAAGTTCCAAAGGTTCAGGAGGATCGACGGGCGGGAAAGTGAACTGCACTGCCTTTTCAGGCACTAAGATTTTGTTTACGGGTAGACCTAAAATCTGTTTGGCCGTTCGAGTCAAATATTCCTGTTCCGATTTTAAATCCTGAAACTTCAAAGAAACCCCGTTAAAGTAGGCGATCGTTTCCGAATGAGCTCCGGTTAGCGCCAGTCCGTCCGTTCTAACCTTCTCGACCAAAGTCAGATATTTGCCACCTTCTGCGTCCGCAAAATCGGCCGGGTGTAAGGCCCTAAAGGCAAGAAGTTCGTTCACGCTCGTTTTGTAAACGTTCAGTTTGGTTTGCGCGTCCGATTTGACTCCGTTCCAATCCAGAAGCGCGGACTTCAAAGAGTCCCTCATCGTTTTCAAATCCTCTGTGTCTAAATTCTCAAACGGTTTCGTATATCCTAATATTTTTAAGTTATTCGAATTGTAACCCGATTGACCCGGAATCTTGCCGTTTGCGTCTCTGTATGTGGGAGTCCAGGCAATCGATATTTTTAAGTGTGCGGAGTCGTATCCAGTCTGCCAAGGAAGTTTCCCATTTACATCCACATACGTCGGAGTCCAATTGGTGGAACCAACCGCATCCCCTCCTGGTCCGGGGCTTTCTCGTAGGGAAAATTACCGTCAACGTCCTCGATCGGATCATAAATCGGAAGACTCGAATCCTCCAAACCTTTTAAAGCCTCCACCGAATTCAACACTCCGTCGGCATAGGATTGCATTTGGGCAAGGGCGGGAGTGTTGAAAAAATTCAGAAGAGAATCAAACTGGGTCGTAAGGTTCGTCATCGGAGCTTGGATGTTTCCATCCAAAGTCTGAAACAATGCCTTCGCGTCATCTATCTCCTTCTGCCAAGCGACTAAGTCCTGTTTGACGCCCGTTCCGGTCAGTAAACCAAACACCGAAGTCAAATTCCCGGACTGAATCAGTTGAGACAACTGCGCTTGTGGATCAGACATCCCCGCAATCAAAGCCGCAAGTTCCGCTTTTTTCTGATTGATTTTGGCCGTATCCAACTGATCAACACCTGTCTGACTGCGGATCGAATCCTTGTAAAAATCAACCGAGGAATAACTCCCAATCCCCGCCGCCTCGGTCAACTCCCCAAAAAGACCATTCGCTTCCGATTCCTGCTCTGAAAAGTAGTCGTCACGAAGACCACTTAAAATTGTGCCAGCTTTCACACCTTCCGAAAAGCTACGCATTCCTCCAGCCAAGTTTAACCAAGCGGAAGTTCCTTGTATCACTGCATTCCCGAAAAGAAAGGTACTTCCGAAACTGAAATATTCACTCACCTTTCTTAAATCGTTTTCGTCCTCCGACATCCTAAGAGAAATCCTGTCGGACTCATCCAAATAACCGTGATCGTCTTCGTAAAAGGAAAGAGTAGCCTGAGATCGGTCCTTCATTTGATTCAAGTCTATTTGAAATTTTGCATATTCGCCATCGTCTGCAAAAATCTGGGTCAAAGATTGACCCGCGTTCTTAATGTAGTCCAAGGCGATTTTTCTCGCGCGGATCTCAAGTATTTCATCCGAAGAACCAGAAAAAGTAGAATAGAGAGAATTGATTTCGTTCGTGAGTCCTAAATAGATAGGATCAAATTTTCTCACAGAAGAATCCGAGCCTAAATTCCCCAACTTCAACAAAAGAATTTCAGCCACTCTCGCGTCGAGTTTCGCCGCCTCCGTTTTGGCGGTCTCTTCCACACCGCTTACCGTGTCTTGGAGTTCCTCAATCCCAGCGTCTTCGTCGAGTAAAAACCCAAGTTGCGCCTTCTGTGCGGTAACCGACGCCCTTTGGCCTTCCAAAGCCTGGATCAAAATACCGCTCATCCCTCCAAAAATCGCGCTCCTTTCATCGATCGTATTTCTGTAATACGAATAACGGGAAGAATAAGTCGAAAAAGAATCCGCCACCGATGAAAACTTGGAATCCGTACCAGTCAAAAGAGAAGTGACGTCATCGGGTAGATCGTTCCCGGAAGAATCTTTTTTACTAAAAGTAGATTTGAAAGTATCGATTTGCGCTTTGAGAGTTTTTCTAGTAGCCAAATCCAAAGTGGACATGTCCACCATCGTTCTCGCTTTTTGAAGTCTATCCAAAGCCTCTAATCTTAAATGCCCAATACGAGTGGAAAGGTCGTCCCAGTATTCTTCTAGGGAAGAAGTTTTTTCCTGATATGTACCGAAAGCGGTCGTAACTTTTTGGACTTCCAATTGGTATTCAAGACTGTCCTCGCTTCCAACGTGGGAGGTCGCATACGCTTTGTAAGTCGAAAGTGCGCTCGAAAAATCCGTCTTGGCTGTTTGAAACGCAGTTACGTTCTCGTTCCACTTAGACAAAGAATTCGAAAGAGCGGTGTTCCAAACGTTGAAGTCTTCAATCTCTAAATAATCGGGATTTAAATTGTAGTTCGTCGTAAACGAATTTAAGTAAGAGGAAATATTTCCCATACGAGTCGTAAACTCGTTCAAGTTGCCCTTATCCGTATTGTCAAACTGAGAGAGCAATTCGTCGGAATGGGTGAGGATCGGATCCAAACTCGAAGAGAATTTTTCCACGGCAAAGGGGAGTTTTGGTTTTTCCACGTTCCCGTTTTCGTTGTCTTTTACGGTTTTGGAAAGTGCCTCTACAAGTCCCTGTAGCTGCGATTTTACTTGGGCTGCACCCTGGTTACCGAAAACGGAAACCAAAACCAAATTTGCAGGATTCAAAAGCAAATTCACTTTTTGAACGAGAGTCTGACCGGGACTGGAAACCGCGTCCTCCAATAGTTTGAGTTTTTCCTTACTCGATTCAAAAGATTGAATCCGGTTCCAAAGATCGCCGAAAAAATCCTCGGTGCGTTTTGCGTTTGATTGATCATAGTTTTTGGAAAAATACACCTTTTCGTTGTCTTTGAGCTTTTCCCTCGCTTCCGAAATCTGAAGATCCGCTTGGTAGATTTCGTATTTGATACCTCCGTTAGGCGCATTCGGATCGTATGTTCCCATATTCACGGAACCGATGTCCCCCAAAAACTCAGGAGAAGAGTTCATTACTAAAATCTGAAGTTGTTTTGCTTGCTCAAAACGTTTCCGAGCCAGCTCCAACTCCGCCTGAGCCGTAGTCAGAGCGATACTTTTTTCCTCCGCTAACTTTTTAGCAGCTTCAAGCTCCGACAAAGAGGTGTTCGCCGGTGGGGTCGAACTTCCGGAACCGCTGCTTGAGTTTGGATCCGTTCCTTGTGTGCCTCCGCCGACGGGACTCGTTCCGTTCAATTGTTGAAGAAGGGCCAAATACGCCGATTGTTGCGTTTCGTATGCGGTTTTTGCGACGTTTAGCTCCGTTTGAAGTGCGGGCATGTTGCTCACGTTTACGTTTGCTTCCGCGTAGTCCCAGACCGCCTGTGCTCTGTTTTTTTTCTTTTCGAGTTCGTCAAGTTCCGCTTTTGCGAGACGGTATTCAAATTCGGCCGAGCTGTAGAGATACGGATCCGAGGAATTTCCGTTATTGTCTAAAACCCCCGAACCTCCGTTGTTTCCGAGTATATCTTCGTCGTGGATTTTGTTCTGAACCGAAGCCACGTATTGCCGGAACTGATTTCTAAGAGTACTCCATTTGTTAATCTCTTGCTGATACGTACCGATGAGGTTCGTATTCGGAGAGGTCTTTCTATTTTCTTTGTCGATCTGATCCTGGTACCAAGCGATGTTTGATACGATTGAACCGATCGTGTCCGCGCTGGAAAGAATTGTTCCTTGCAGGCCGTTTAAGTGGGAAACGTATTGTTCCTGGCTGATCGAAAGGTATTGATTCAATTCTTGTAATGCTTTTTGTTTGTTCTCTTTAAGTCTAACTTCAGACTCGTCCCATTTTTTTAATCCTTCTTCGATCTGTTTATTAATTTCCTCGTTCCATTTCGCTTTTGCATCCAAAAGAACATAGTATGCTCTAGACCACTTGTCTTCGTTGCGAACCCGTTTGTCCTCTGCAACTCGGTCGTATTCCAGTTTTTTCACGACCAACCTTTCAATCGCTTGGTCCCAAAGAGCCTGTCCGTCCTGTAGAGCTTGTAAGATTTTTTCCTGGGCGTTTGAACCCGAAACGTCGTCGTAGCTCGTAGGAATCGTCGCAAGATCGTCCAAAGAATTCAAAAGCTGACCCGTTGCGGGATCTAGTTGTTGTTTCGTTTTTTCGATGAGTAATTCGGTAAGTTGGGTCGGATCTTCTTCCTGAGCAATCGCTATGTCCATGTCTCGGTTGAGCGATTGAATGAGGCCCTGTCTTGCGGGAAGTTTAACTCCGTTTTCTTCCAAGTGAAAGTAGTTTTTGTAATAGGATTCGATTTCGTCTAACTTCTTATCGAATTCCACCTTTTCCACTCCGGTAAGCCCGGTCGCACTCGAAGAAGTTAATATGCCGTTTTTGATCGAAACAATATTGTTTTCCCAAAGAGCGCGGACTCCCGAAATCCCCGCATTGATCGCATTGTCCCAGGCTGACAAACGAGCGGTCCCGTCTCCTGTGGTCGCGTTTTTAGCCGCGTCCGCCGCCTTCACTAAGTTCTCAAGTGCGTCCCGAATCTCTTTCTTTTTATCAACCGTAAAATACGATTCGAAATTCTGTTTCTTGAAGTTCGCTTTCCAAGATCCTCTCTTTTCTAAAATCTCCTCCGAAAGTTCCGCTTCCCATTCGACCGCGATCGTTTGTTTTTGATTTTCCAGTTGGATCCTGAATTCTTCTTTCGCAGAAGACGTCCCCGAAAAGCCTTTCAGTTCCTTTTCGATCTCAAGACTCGCATTCGCTTCCCACTGAGCCTTCAGGATTCGTTTCCCACTTTCGATAATCGACTGCCATTCCAAAGCGTCCGAAGTTTTTTCCGCCGCGTTGTAATACGATTCCAGTCTTCCCTTGGCCTTATTTTTGTTTTCAAAATTTTGATCGAAAGGATCCGCAAATAAACTCCGCGATTCAAAAACAGGCAAAAACGCAAACTCGAACAAAAATACAAAAATCAAAGGAAGCGCCACCCTCTTCGTCCATCTTTTCGATGTTAAACGAAGCTCGTGCGACGTTTCTAAAGATTCAAAACCTCTAAATTCCCCTCGAAGTCGGCTTCCGCTATTCTTAACTCCGGTCAAAACCACGTCAGACGACACACGAATTTTGCCTCGCAGTAATTCCAATCCATCCAAAAGTGTCATCATCTCCCATATCGAAGGCCTTTTTTCCACCCTTCTTTCGTCACGAGGATGATTTTCTCTTCCGTCTTGAGTTTTTGTCGTTTTGGTTTTTTTTCCGATATTTTGACGGATTCTTTGATCTGGGAACACCTTCGAATCCGAACCAAATTGGAACGAAGAGTTCTCGTAATTTTTTTGTGCAATTTTCTTTACGATCGTTCCTCTTGAGTCTTTCTCGTTCAAGTTCCTCATCTCCAAACGCAAATCCATTCGAACAAATCGTTCTGTTTCCGTGGTTTGTCGTTTGAGTTTTTGAACCAGAGATTCAAGCCGTAAAAACAAAGTGCGGGAACTACTTTCCGAAAAAAGTCCATTCCACTTTCTAAATGTATGAGAAGAAAAACTCGAATCGTATTTCGGCGTTTCTTCCTTGTAAGGAAACTCATCACAAATGGATGGATTGAGATCGATTTCTAAAACAGGGTCCTTTCGTGCGAACAATTTCTCTCGAAAGGTATTTAGGAAGGAGGCGGACTTTAAGGATTGAGAAGTGCGGGATGGGTCGGTATTTAACATGATTCGGTTTGTCCTTCAGGGAAATTCGGGGGAAAAGAAAAGAGTAATGCGAAATAGCGGTGAAACTTAAAAGATACAAAAGATCGTTCCAATCGTTTTAGATTTACCGAAGTGAAATCAAAATCGATTCGGTTCATTCGAAATAGCGAAACAACAGATTGGCAGGACTTGAGTTTGCGATTTTCCCCGCTACGAAAAGTAACGGCCAAATCAAATAAGGTCGAACCGAACCAGCCATTGTTCATTTTGCGAATGCTCGAAAACGCAACAGGCGGTGTCAAAAGTTGATTCAATTGGCGAGCAGCATTCAAAGTCACAG
The DNA here is from genome assembly GCF_000306675.2 of Leptospira mayottensis 200901116. Lineage (NCBI taxonomy): Bacteria > Pseudomonadati > Spirochaetota > Leptospiria > Leptospirales > Leptospiraceae > Leptospira > Leptospira mayottensis. Next base: position 801,460 of record NZ_CP024871.1, on the reverse strand, counting down.
TTAGAAAAAAATCAAACTGGAGAGTTAAAAGTTTATCTTCCGACAAATATACAAAAACGGGATCCAGAGGATCCAAGACCAAATCAGAAATCTCTGCGAAAAACTTCTCTTTTTTCTTTGAAGTTTTTCTAAGTGGAAATCCCTCTTTCGGTAGGGACTTTGAATCCGATACGCTCGAATTCAAAAACTCTATATTCAAATCTTCTAATTTACTTGTGGAAACTCCACGATTTAAAACAAAACCACTGCTCCGGCTCGGTTCTTCCGGGTTCAAAACGGAAACTTCATTCTCATCTAAAGAAATCGAGAAAACGTTTTTTTCAAACTCAAAGTCTGCGCGAATGACCCGTAGCTCTGTCGAAAATGAACGGGGCTCCTTCGGTTCGGAATCAAAAAAGAAAATTAAAGGAACAACCAATACAAGGGTTAAACTCAATACTAATAGCCGAAATTCTTTTATATGTAACTGCATCGGTTTGCCCTGCGGTGATATATAAAGAAATATACTTCACAATTCAACAAAATTTTGTTCTGTAACGATGTTTTTTTAGGCGTTAGGTGGCCTCCTTAGGAAATCTTGCTATGTTGGCAACCCATATCGAGCAACGTAGCTTGAGTTTTCTTTTTGGCCGGTGCCCTTCCTATTTAAGAGAAAATGGGCAAAAGTTACGGCAGCTAAAAAGAATCAAACCGCCAATTACGTCGGAATGGCCGTTTTGTCGGAGGGACTACTGCGAGAATTTAACAAACATGAGTTCGGTGTAACAAATGCAAAGCGATTACAGCGTAGGGAAGCGAAAGCCAAACGTGTAAAATCCTAAAATCAAGTTTACAGAAATCAAACTGCGGATGAACGAAATGAGGAATAAAAAGGGCTAAATGCCGATGAAGTCAACTGAACATTGTTGTAAAAAAGACGGCTTGTTCAAGAGCGTATTGAGTTTACAGCGTTATGGATCATGTCGATTTAAAATCGGAGGAAAACAATGAATCAGTTTTCCATCATTTTCTGGGGTCGAGTGAATCTTGATTCGTTTTGAGAAACGTCATTTACACAGGAGCGCTGACACCCTCTATATTTCAATTTTTTTAAAGTGTATTTGGTTCTATTAAACAAGGAACTCAAATTAACCGGACAAAAATTCGCCATGTCGTTTCTTTTCCAACGACGCAAGATATATTTTTGGGGATTTAACTCAGGTGCATAAGGAGGTAAAAATTCAACTTAAAGCCGCTTTGTATGTTCTCGTAAAGAATATTTACGGCTTTACCTTTTATCGGCGGATAGATTATCCCAAACTAATAAAATCTTTTTACGATTTTCCTTTAGAACTTGTCCCAAAACCTGAGAAAAGAAATCGGCTCCAAAAGCTCGTAATAAAGCGAAACGTAGGAGTTCCCACGGATCATAGCTCTTTGATAATTTACGGGCTTTCGAACAGATTTTATTGTTCGTGCACTCTTGTCGGAGTTCTTACGATTCCAAGTTTTGGGACAAGTTTTTAAGATTACGTTTTTGGCAGTTTCGCATTAGCGATCCCGAACGGAGCGAGGAGACGAAGTTAAGCGCCGTAAGAATTATCTTTCTTTAATTATTTTTGCAATGATTTTTAGAATTCTATTTTGACCTTTTGACTCAATCCAGGCTAGTTGTTTATCAATAATTAATTGCTGGGGAACAGTAACGATTATCCCTTCTTCTAGAATAAACTTCCTAACTCCTGATTTTTTCTTCGTTAAATCACTAAATTCTTTCTTAATTGGATATAACGGAACTTTATTTTTCTGAGCTTCGTTGTTAAAGTCTTCAAGTAAAGTCGGAGGAACATACTCTGAAGCGAAGTCAGACAGTTTAATTGTTTTCCGATTGCTAATAAGTTCAGCGTGCAAACCCGATAAAAGATCAATAGATTGTCCTACATTCAATCGACTTTGTGAGGCAAATTTGCTCACAAAGTTAATAAATTGTTTAGTCAGTTCTATAGGTGATTCAACGTTCTTTGCCTGGAGAAAATTAGTTAACCAGAATGTAGCTATCTCATCGGAATTAACTTGATCATCCATCGCGTATGATTCTATAAAAGAATGTCCATTAAAAACGAACATTGCTAATTTGAATACTTTAGTTTTTTGAGTTAGTAGAATGTTTTCCAAATCATTAAGATTATAAGATTTTCGCGAATCATCAAATTTGGCTTCTGAGCCTCTCATCCCTTCTAACTTTAAGAGACAAACGTATTCGTTCTCGTAATCGTTTTTACCTTTAATGATGATTAAAAAGCCATCAGAAATATTTTTTCTGTTCTGCTTTGAATATAAAAATTCAGCAATTTCGTGCGATATGCTGATTATTTTATCTTGTCGTTTTTCACCTTTGATAAAACGCACTTTTTCGCCAATAAGGCCAGGTTTGCCGCCAATGAACTCAATAGGTGAAAAATTTTTCTTTTCTTGGGCTTCCTCTATCTTTTCCTTCCAAAATTCAGGATTGATTACCTCAGAAAAACTTTCGGAAAGTTTGATTCTTTGTTTCGAATCACTTTGTGGAACCCAATGTATAATGACTTTATCTATTAGCATGTGATTTCCTTATGGCAGACAACTCATAATCATTTAACGTCGTATAAACATCTAAAATTAACAGAATATACGAATATTATAAAACCATGGCAATCTATCAATCCAAATAAGCTTAAAAAATAGAGTTGGAGCGAAGTTCAACGAGGCCAATGGATGATTCTTTTAAAATGGGTTCTACTGTGATGCAAGAGGTAACTTTCTCATACGTATCTTAAGTCACATTATTAACATTTGTTCATTGCATGTTCTGGCATATTGGTAACACTCTAATATCCGTCACGTTCGTTCGCAGCGGCAAATTCAATCAGTTTGGATTTTGCGCCATAAATAGGCTTCGTTGATCTCTGCCTTGGTTATCACAGGGAGGTAGTCACGTAGATATTTTAACTCTGATTCGATTCGTTGCAATTCCGTGATTGTATCCATTATTTTCTCCCAATCTCTTCCGGATATTCATCGGACTCTCGAATCCAATAGTACAAAACAAAGAAGAGTTTCGTTTTGAAATTTTTGATAAATAACTATGCAGAAGTTTTTAGGTATGTCGGATGAGTAGAAAACGGAAAGTCAAGCCCACTCAAATAGTTGGATAGAAGTCGACTTTAAAGAATTCCATTTTCTTTCAGGGTTTTTTCGGAGAGTCCTGTAATTTCTAAAACGGTCTTTAGATCAATCCCTTTCTTTAGCATTTTACCGGCATCTTCCAATTTACCCTTTTCGATTCCTTGCTGCATTCCTTGTTGTATGCCTTCTGAAATGAGTCTCTCCGCTGTAGTCACTGTTAGTTCCTCATATTGTTCTAATTTTGATCTTTCCAAAACTCTTTTGAGTTCCGTAGGTTTTAAATCACGGGCCCAATAAATATACAACAACAGTTTCCGTAAGATTGCAACCCTTTTCGATTCTTCCTCTATTCCTAATAATAGCGAAAATAACCCCGGTAAGTGAGAAACAAATTCCAAATCCCCTTCCCGGATTTTTTGAACCACTCCCAAAGTGACTTGAAAAGTAATGCTTTCCAACTTCTTCTTCAACTCTACTTCTTTTAGATCGAATAAGTCTATTTTAAAATCAGGAATAAAGTCCTTCAGAATTTCCGTTTCTTGTTTTGTTAATACGAACTGGTCCAAAAATCGATCTCCCAATTTCCATTCTTTTTCTCCGTGATAGAACACGAATGGAATTACAACCGATAGCTTCTCTCCATTTCTTTGTTGGTTTCGATAGATTTCCGTTAAATATCCTAATAATTGAATATAGATGGTGTTTTCTAAATAACTTTTGTGTTCGAAAAGTAAATAGACGTTCGACTTGTTTCCGGACTTGAGAGGGATTTGAAACAGCAGATCTGTTTGTTCTTGTTTTAATTCCTCGGATATAAAGCTCGATTCGGTCAATTCCAAGTTTTCCAAGTCGAGTAGTTTGACCACTTCCGGCGCTAACGTGTTTTTGAAAAAAGTAGCCGCTTCTTTTTTGTCCTGAAAGGTTTCTCGAATCAATCGATCGTGAGGATTGTTCACTTCGGTCATCCGTTATCCTTGAGCTATCATTTTTCTCGGTCAATTCCATTTGGGAATTCTTCTAACCTACCATTCTTCCATAAAAGGCAGAGTTCGAAATTTTTCACAAAAGCGTTGTTATATTTGATGGGTGTTTCTACGAATTTTTCCGTGGGAATGGAACGATTGAATTTCTAAGGGTTCATTTGGGATTTTCGTTTGCCGGTTTTTCCAGTGAAGTTCTCATCTTATCATTTTACTTTTTTAAACGAAACTCCGGTTTTCCGGACCCGGCTTTCTACCGTTGGTGTGGATCCCACTGCATGTGTTCATTCGTTTCATTTCTTTATTTTTAGTTCCGAAATCTTGATCTTTTTATATTCTCCTCTATATGCCAGCTCAAGTCTTTGTTAATTTAGACTTTGGAAGGTTACTCGCTTACGATCTGAAAATAATTTCCTTCTTTTCTTGTTTCGTAACGTTTCCAATTTATTTTTTTACCAACCGGAATATAAGGATAATTTTGTTTTTTAATCTTGAGCCCATGAACCAAAGAATAGATACCGGCCGCGAGCGAAATCGCGACATCCTTTTTATACTTCGTCATTAAGATCATATCTTTTTCCTTGTCGATATAACCGATTTCCAAATAAGCGGAAATCGCATTGATAAAAGTCGGTAAAGCATAGGTGGAGAGATACGGTTTATTGATCGGACCGGGTTTTCCTTCGGTCTTTCTTTTTCGAAGGCCGTATTGAACAAATCTCATCAATTCCGCAGAAGCGTAATGATTATCCCCGCCGAAACCTTCTCTACCATCTTCTCTTCTCCAAAGCTCAGGTTGAGACTTTTCTCTTTCCCAAAATTTTCCTTCCGCGATAAAATCCTTATGACTTTTAGAATAAGGCCCTTTTCCGCCGAGTTTGGCGAGCTCTTCCCAACCTGGGACATCCTTATATTTCCAATGAATCATGTTTTGACGATAACCTTCGAATGCAGATAGATCCGTTTTTTTACCGCTTTGATTCGGCCAATATCCGTGAAAGTAAATCCAAGCGTCCGCGATCGCGTTTTCTAATTTGGACCAACCGCTTTTAAAAACCATCCACTCACTCCAAGGAGAACGTTCGAACTTCTCCTTTTCAAACCTACCTTCTCCGATTCCTTTTAATATGTAAAAAGTTCTGTAAGAAGGCGTAAGCACCGCCGCCATCCCGCCCGGATGTTCCTTGTAACTTGGATTGAGATGAAGGGAAACGACCAAGTTCGGTTTCTCCCTGTTGATAAACGAAATTCTTCCTTGCTGGACCTTTTTCGTTTTTTTATCCGGATAATCGAACAGACGGAACGGAGCGTTCGGATCCTCGTTCGAAGAATATTCTCTTTCTTCGGCATTTTCATTACGAGTCATAACGGAATCGATTCGGATCCAAGGGATATCGTCGCTCGTAAATAACTTCATATAGGATCGGAAGATTTTGAATCCTTCTTCGGTTTTCGTAAGATCCAAAACTTCCTTGAGTTCTTTAGAAAGTTCTAATACAATTGTTTTCTCTTTTTTTTCCTTGAAAGACGCTCCTGCCTTGTAGAGTTCCAAATACTTGTCCGAGATAGGATCGTATTTGTCTCCGTGATCCTCTTTGGGTTTAAGGTCCAGACCTCCGTGCCCGGGATCGATTACTACTTTAAAAGTTTTAAGAGGAGATAACGGGCGAGTGGTTTTTGAATTTGGCGTCCCTCGATCTTCGGGACCGGCCAAAAGAACCGATCCCAAAAGCAAAACGTGGAGGAGAATAAAACAACGGATCAGAAAACACCCACTATTTCTTCTGAGATTCTTTGCCGTTCGAGCCTTCAGAATATACCAAATTCCGATTGTCGCTCAGATCTATCTTATATTTTTCGCGGATATTCTTACTTTCTTCCTCCGGTTTGAGCTTACTCAAAATCGAGATCCCGTATTCCTTTGCAAGACGAAAGTGCATGAGAGAATCCTTATATCTTGAATCCTTGCGCATTCGATCCGCTTGGATCATCTGATAATAAGCGATCTGAAGTTTATGATGATTTGCCGAAACTTCTCTACTACGAGCGGAAGACGACTGAACCGATCCGTTCTGAGTCTGTTCCACACTTACGATCGTATCCGCGCATTCCCCCAAAAGTTGATCCGTCCTTTTATTATACTGATCCGAAAACTTATTGTAAAGTTTGTCCATACTTTCCGAAGTTTCCCGCATCTTTCTTCCCGCGATCACGTATTGTCTTCTGTAATAGTAATGAAGAGCATCGTTGTATTGTTTCCAGATCGAGTTCAGATCTTCGTTCGAACCTTGAACGCTGGAACCGAAATTTTTCGTTACGGTTACGAGCGCATGAATATCGTTTTTTACTCTCTCCTTTATGGAATCCAAAGTTCTCGCGTAATGAAATTCTTCTAAATAATCTCCCTGATACTTCGGATCGTTAGTCGCGCTTGCGAGCTCGCTTCCTTTGTCTTCGTCCTTGGATACGTTCGATTGAGCCGAAACTGAAAATACGGAAAAAAATAAAACTAAAATCTGGAAACTTTTAAATGACATGCAAATCTCCTGCACGGAAGTATAGCACAGCGTCTTAAAACGCAACTAGTATTTTGTCGCTTTCTGCCCTACACTTAAAACGAACAAACGGATTCGTCCGTCCTGCAAGGAGCCCTTAAAATTCAAATCGCCTTCCCCAATGTGCGTCCAATTGAACACAATAGAAACAAAGTGTTCAGTTACCCGAGCAGTCCCTAAAAAGCAAGCAACGCTTGAATTCTTTTCGGGGCTATAAGGTCTTGTGCCCTTCGAAGGATTCACGAAATCGAATTCGAAGCAACCCGTCTCCGACCGGAAAAAGAGTATAAGGAAGATTCGAACTTTTGACTTCGTCCCAAAATTCCCGCACCGCTTTGTCAGAAGGAGCCTGTCTTGAAGGATCGAAAATTCTGCCGTGCCAAAGAACGTTATCAAATACCGCCGTGTCCGGTCTTACTTGTTTGAGAATCCGAAAAATTTCCGGATATAAGACCTTATCACAATCCACAAACACAAATTTGCCGAACCATTTCGCGTGTGGATTCTCGCTCGCTTCCTTAAGATATTGGAGGCAATGAACCTTTAAAAGATGAATATCCAAATCACTAAAAGGATGTTTTTCTAAATAAGAACGAACGCGCGCGATATAATCGATCTCCCTCTCCAAGGAGATGATCTTAGCGATTCTATTTAAACCGGAAGCCATCCAAAAAAGGGAAACTCCGTATCCGGTTCCGAGTTCAAGAATTTCCTCCGGCTGTTCGCACTCCACAAGAAAACGTAGAACGGCCCCCGAAGCCGGGGTCAAAACGGGAACACCGAGTGCGGCCGCATCTTCCTCCATTTGCAAGAGAATATCGACGGGACGAGCAACTAACTCAGAATCGATCCTTTCTTCCAGACCGTTAAGAAAAATCGAGGTTCCGTATTTTCCGGGAGGACTCCCCTTGCTCATGGCAGAAACGGATGAAATCTATGTCGTTCTTCTTTCGGGATTCTTTTGTCCAAAACTTCTCGAATGTACGAAATCGAATAACGTTTTGAAAAATGGATGAGAACGATCTTTTCGTTTCGAAAAGAGGAAAGATTTCCTATAATTTCGTCCAGATGAATATGGCCCCATTCCCTGGCTTGAGTGACGTTTCGTTCCTTGTCGATATAAGTACATTCAATAAATAGAATACTCGAACTTGCCACGTCTTCGTGTTCCAATACGTATTCAATTTTCGTATCTCCCGAAAAACTGATTACCGGAAATTCACTTGGCTCGGAAACTTCCTTCTTTTGCTTTAAAGCGAGATTCAATTCCTCCTGGGGAAGGGATTGAAATTCCTTTTTTAATTTTTTCCTTCTCTGATATAAGGTATACCCTTGAGAAGGAACCCTATGGAAGGTTTTATGAGGAGAAAAAAAATGCTGTTGATCCAAATCGATCTTATCTCCGGGATTTGCCGCTTTCATATCGTACAAATAAGAAAAATCCTCAATTTCGGAATAAAGATCTAAAATCCTTCTCATAGGTTCTTCCAAAGCGGCGGGAACGAAAATCTTAGGCGGTTTTAATTTTCTCAAAGACCTCTGAGAAATGTAATACGGCAAAGCGCAAGAATGATCCAGATGAGAATGAGTCAATAACAAAGTATCAAGGTGAATCCGATTGGGATTCTGGGCTCCTATATCGAACATCAAACTCAAGGAAGGAAGATAAAGGGAAGTGCGGATACCTCCCTCCGATATTCCTTCGAATTGATACTGTTTGTGTTGAAACTTACAATACACTAAGGGATCCTTTCTTCCGGAGCGATGTGTCTCACGGTTTCATCCCATCCTTTCGTAATGTCTTTCGGTCCTGTCAAAATCGTCTTTACGGAAGAACTCACGAAGAATTTTTTACCGACCCGTTTGAGATCGTCTAATGTGACCGCTTGGATTTTACCCCGGTACATTTTTAGATAGTCGGCGGGCATATCGTGTTCTTTAAACCGAAGAAAGTTGTGCAGAATTCCCATCTTATCCGCAAATTGAAAGATGAAACGATTGACGATGGATTGTTTTGCGGATTCCAATTCTTCTTCCGTGATTTTAGAGATTGTTTGTTCGCTTAGAATTTCCCGCATCAGATCGTAAACCTCCTTGGTCGTGGAAGTTTTCGTTTGAGTCGTAAAGTAGACGATCCCATAATCCTTTTCGAAATACGCGGAACTGTTGGAAGAGTACGCAAGTCCCCGATCGGAACGGATCCTCTGCATAAAATAAGAACTAAAACCCCCGCCTCCGATGATGTAGTTAACGAGTTGAATCGCGTAAAAATCCGAATCCCTGTGCGCAGGTAGAATCCCCGCCATCATCACGATACTTTGAGTCGCATCCTTATCCACACCTAGAATTTGAAAAGGAAGAGAATCCAAATTCTTTTTGAGAATTTTTGTGTTCAGCTGAACCGACGATACCGCTCGGACAGAATCTCTCGGAGGCAACAAGGAAGTGACCAGAAGTTCCGCTTCTTTTCTTTGAAGATCTCCCGTGAGTAAAACGATTCTTCTCGAAGTTGATACGGTTTTATCGAAGTATTCCCTAATGTCTTTTGTCTGGATTTTAGCGAGAGAATCCAACTGGGTGCTTTTGCCGAGAACCGTTCCCTTGTAGACGAGCTCGGCGGTTTTACGATAGGCAATATCCGGAATCTTGTCGTTTCTTCTTTTGATCGTCTCCTCTAAGTTCAACTTAGCGATCGAAAACCCTTCTTCGCTTAACAATGGAGTTGCGATAAATTCCCCGATTAAAGGAATAATTTCCTTTTCAAACCGGGAAAGATAAGAAATCGTGAATACGATTTTTTCGGAATTCACATCCGTGTCGATCTTAGCGCCATAACCTTCTAAAGTTTCTATAAATTTACTTCCCGGCGCGGACGAAATCCCTCCGTGTTTCCATGCTTGGACAAACAGCTCCGGAACTTCGGGAGGAAGATCCGGATTCGACAATACTCCCGCGTAGATATGAATCTCCAAGTTCCTGAGAGGGAATTCTCCCCCCGGTAAAAAATAAACTTCGGTCCCTTTTCCCGAAGGGAATACTTGAACCTCCGGAAACTCAAAACTTAACGAAGGGATTTTGACATTTTTTACAAAATCCCCAGGAGCGGCGGATATGGAAGTTACACTAACAATCCAAAGAAGAACAGAATAGTAGAATATTTTCATATACGAAGTTCTCGCTTTCAGAACGGATTTGACCGAATTCGATTTCTCGTTAATTTGCAAAACGAAAGATGAGTTCTCATAAAAAGCATTATGTTTTGGAACACGCTGCAAACTGTATGTTTTATGGATCATAGTTTTTTCGAAGTTTTCCATCTTAGTTTCCGATCTCTTTTGTTTCTTTTACGGGCGGATTCAGTTCCGCGATCGTTCTGTTTTCGGGTACGAAATATTTTTTTGCGACCCTCCGCACATCTTCCGGAGTCACAGTATCCAATTCTTCGTAACCCCTTAAAAGTTCCTTCCAATCTCCGTATAACAATTGATAAAGGGAAAGAACATCCGCCAATTTGCCGTTATCGTCCAAGGCACGCAGATATTCGCCTAAGATCTGATTTTTGATTTTAAATAACACTTCCGAAGTGATTAGTTCCGTTTTCAACCGGTCTAGTTCTCCTTGAACGAGACTCTCCACTTTCTTTTGATCCGTATTTTGATTGTTGGTGATGTAGATTGAAAACAAATTGGAAAGTCTATCGCCCGGGTCTCCGTTCCAGCAATACACTCCTTGAGCGACCTGCTCCTCTAAAACCAACTTTTTGAAAAGTCTTCCGGATTCTCCTTCCGCAAGCAGAGTATCGATCACGCTAAACACTGCGTCGTCCGGATGAGGAAAAGAGGGTTTATGAAAGCCGATGATTTTAGAAGGAGCGCTCGAATGAACCACAGATACGAACTTCGGTCCGGTCCATCCGGCTTCGGTCGCTTTTTTTGAGATCGGAGTATTTCCTTTTTTCAAATCTCCGAAATAGTTGCGAAGAATTTTTTCGGTTTTCTCGAAATCCAAAGAACCCACAACGGCAATCACCATTCTTTGAGGATCATAGTAATTCTTAAAAAACATTTGAGTATTTTCCAAATCCAAAAATCCCAAATTCTTCTCGTAACCGATCACAGGCATTCGATACGGATGACCTTCCGGAAAAGCAGCGTCCAAATATTTTTCCCTTAAGATTCCCATTCCTCTGTTTTCGACGCGCATTCTTCTTTCTTCCAGAACCACGTCTCTTTCCGTATAATATTCTCTGAATATGGGATTTTTCAATCGATCCGATTCGAGTTTAGCCCAAATTTCCAGACGATTTGCGGGAAGAAGAATCTGATAGTTGGTAACGTCGTTCGAAGTATACGCGTTGAATCCCACTCCTCCGTTTCTGGAATAGATATAATTGTCTTCGTTCGATATTACAAATTTACGATGAAGTTCCAGAAGCGCAGAAAATCTTTTACTCAAAACGTCGATCTGATCCTTAAATTCCGCAGACGGTTCTTCTCCTCTGGATTTCATTTCCAGTTCTTGAATGCGAAGAGAATCCAATCGTTTTCCCCAAACCGCGATTTGTTCCAGATACAGTTTTTCTTTTTCGTAGTTCGTGGTCCCGATATTCTTCGTTCCCTTAAAAAGCATGTGTTCTAAGAGATGCGCCGTACCCGAGATCTCGGGAGTTTCATCCGCGGAACCTACTAAAAATTTTGTATAAATGGCAATAGTGGGAGAATCCTCCCGTTTCATCATGAGGACTCTCAGTCCGTTATCCATCTGAAACGTTCTGGTTTTTTCTTCTAAGGATTTCTTAAGTTCGGAAAAAATCGCGGCGTCCGCATACAGAGAACCGCTCAAAAGAAGGACATAGATCATGAAAAGTCTAAGGATCGGTTTTATGAAACACATAGCTTACAGACTTTCCCCTTTAGGACCTGGTGTCCAGAAAGTTCCCGGAAAAATCCTGCTTCCTTTTCAAGTTGATTCGAAAACGTTTGTCTCATGCGGCGGATCTGTTTTTTATTTTTGTCGATTCTATGTTTCCACTTCGTTTGTGTTCCCGCAGATCCGGAATACAGAGAAAAAGTTTTGGAAAACGTTCGAGATACCGGTTTTATTTCCAGAGAATTCTTTCAGATCTTAGTCAAGGTTCCTCTTCCCGTAAAAGACGCGGGAATTCGGGAACTCAGAAACCAATGTAGGAAAATCGCAGAAACAAAACGGGACGAAATTGCGGTCTCCATTCTTCTCACAGAGATCCGGGAAAACGAACGCACTTTCAACGGAGCACTCCCTCCCGATTTAACGAGCAGTTTACCTCTTCCTCTCCCCGGTCAGATTACAAATACAACTTCGGTTTCCACCACTCCGGGAAGTATCGCCGTGTCCGGAGGATCTTCAGGAACCAACCAACAGACAAACACAAATCAGAGTTCGACCACGACTACGCCGACTCCTTCCGATCCGAAAGCGGTAGAAAAAGACAAAGAAAAAGAGAAACTTTTGACCCAGGATATTTTGGTTTACAGAGGGGCATTCGCTTGGTTTTTAAATTCCCTGTTTCTTTTTCGAGAAGATTATACCGATGCCTCAAATTGTACTTTTATTTATAGAAATATTCAGAAAGATCTGTACTCGAACGTCATATCTAAAGGATTAAAACCTATCTCCAAAGAAGAGGTTCCATGAAATCGATTCAACTTTCCTTAGTCGTCGTATTATTTTTGCTAACGGTTCGGTGTTCATCCGCTCCTTCTTCAAAAATAGAAAACGTACATCCCCCAAAGATGGTCGAATCCAACGAGGATGAATTCATTAAAGCGACAGAAGGGTTTTTAAACTCGGATACCTTTCAAGTAGTCGTTTCTTCTTTGGAAGGAAATTCGGATATCGCTCAAGACCAGGCACGTAAAAGGGCAATCAATCTTCTCATTGCGGAAAAAGGGGACAAGTTTCGCCCCTCGGATAAAGCAGTTATCAAAGAATTAGTGGAGTCCAAAGGTAGAATCGTAAAGTCCTCCGATTCGATCCAAGGCAAAATCTATTTTTTATTTCAAGTCAATTCTCCCGCCTTGAAATCAACCCTAAAACGTTAGACGTCATTTAAAGTAAAACCTCAATCCAATCCGATTCTCTTTAAAAGTAGAAATTCATCGAATGATTTCGACTTGTTGGATTTTTCCGGGAATACAGATATTTTTATCGAAATTGCAGTAGTAAATTTTTCCGTGAATTTCTAATTCTCCTTTGCCGGTTACGATGAGGGGAATCGGATCGACAGATGCAAAATATTCTTTTTTCTTTTCGGAAGTTTTTCCTTTCACTTTCAGATCGGCTTTTTCCACTTTTACTCCGTTACCTGCATTCAAAAAAATCTTATGAGGAGCATCCTTTTGAATACCGTAATTAGCCGGATGAACGATTTTCAAAAGATAAGAATTTCCAAAACTTTTTTCCAGTTTGAATTTTACCGGACTTTCCTCTCCAGCAAAAATTCCGGAGGAAATAAAACTTGCTAAAACACCGATGAATAATATTTTTTTCATACTAGTTTGACCAAATCAGATCTCGATTTGTTTAAAGGAACCTCTATAAAATGAATTTGATGTACTTAAAAACAGTAATTTCGTTTCGATATCATTGGGAAAAGCGAAACAAAACTTCGAAATCAAATTTAGAGTCTGTCCAAAACCTGAAGAGAAAGCAGGAACTCCTATATTTTAACGTGAGTTCAACATAACAAATGCGAAAGCGATTGTAGTGGAAATTCCGAAGGAATTGGAACGAAAAGCGCGCTCGCGAGCCATTTTAATTATGAAGTCTGCGAGCGATTCGCCCAAACTTTCTTATATCGAATTCACGTCATTTTATTACGAACTTATGGAATGATTGGAACTAATTTTTTTCATGTTTTAGAACAAGCGCTAAGTTTTTGGAAGAATGGATGGGCGACTTTGAAAACAATGCAACAAGAATAAAAACCGCATTTTACGTTGCAATGAATGGACACTCATTGAAGATTCAAAACGGTTTCGTAAAAAGACTTTGCACTTCCAGAGAAAATCCGTCGAGGATTTTAGACTCGACCGTACCCGAATCCGCGGAAACAAGAAACGTAAAACCGGAGGTTCCGTTTTGATAGATCTCCACCGAACGTTCCATCGGATCCACGATCCAATATTCCCGGACTCCGTGTTTTTCGTAGAGTTTCTTTTTGGTTTTGAGATCGTGATACGCATTTCCTTCCGAAAAAATTTCGGCGACCAATCGGGCGCGCCTTCGATTCTTTTTTCTTGGATGATAGCATTTCGCGCCTTTGCAATAAAGATCAGATCGGGTTGAACGACGTTGTGTTCGTCGAGAAATACGTCGATCGGAGAAGCCAACGCGATTCCGTTGTTTTTTTTTCCGTACGTATTCCATTAAAGAAAAATGAAGTTCAGCGGACACTCTTTGGTGCTCGGGGATCACAGCAGGAACCATAAATATTTCACCACCCAAAAGCTCCGCCAAGGTCCCTTCCGGAAGTTGGACCAGTTCTTTATCCGTTTTTAATTCGGTCGTATGCATAGAGGAATTCATCTACGTTTTCTATCGTTTCCAGCCGTTCAGCTTCGCTAAGGGCCTTCGATAACACTCAAACTATCTTACTACCTGAACTCAAGACTTCAGGTAGTGAAATTAGGTCGCTCGATAAGTTTGACAGAGGATCGCAACTCTGCCAAGTAGAAGGTCGGTTCGAAAAAGCAGTGATTTCTTTGATGCCGGGATGCAGCAGTTCGGTGTTCCGATACGCGACATACCGTTACTTGTAGTTCGTAAACTGAACGTCGAACGAAAGATCGGAAGTTTTCAAAAGATGAATCACTTCCTGAAGGTCATCTTTTTTCTTACCGGTGACGCGGACGGACTCTCCCATGATCGTGACGTTGACCTTGAGTTTGGAATCCTTGATGATTCTAGTCACTTCCTTGGTTTGTTCCTTTTCCATTCCCTTACGGATTTTCACTTTCATCCGAACGGTTCCTCCGGTTGCAGGTTCGATCTTGGATTTAAAGTCGAAATTCTTCAATCCGATCCCTCGCTTTGCCATCTTGGAAACAAGAACGTCGATCACACTTTCGAGTTTGGCATCATTGTCCGAAACTAAAACGAGTTGTTCATCTTCGAGTTGAATATCCGACTTGGAACCCTTAAAATCAAAACGATTCTTGATCTCTCCGAGAGCCTGCGTCACCGCATTGGTTAACTCCGGTTTACTGATTTCGGACACTATGTCAAAGGATGGATCACTCATACTTTTTCTCCGGTTAAAGTTTGTTTTGCTAATTGGATCGCGAAAGAGATTGCGGATTCCAAGTTTTGCTTTTCCTTACCGCCGCCTTGAGCCATGTCAGGCTTTCCACCGCCCTTACCACCTAACATTTCGCAGACGGCTTTGACCAAATTACCGCAATGAATTCCCTTAGAAACGAGTTGGGAAGAACAAGTGATCACGACACTCGCGTTATCCGCATTTTTACTTCCGAGAATCACAAGAAGATTTTTTTCCCGAATCTTGAGATTATCCGAAAGACCCTTGAGAGAACTCGGATCCTTGTCATCGAAGATTGCGGAAACGATCTTACCGATTCCAGTTTCGATCGAAGAAGAAAATACTTGTTCGATTACGGAATTGTTATTTTCAAAATCTCTCGATTCCAAACTTTTTTTTGCTTTTAAGAATAAAGAAGTATTTTCCTCGATTTTAAAAACAATATTTTCGGAAAGATCTCGGAAAAATGTAACCGCAGATGCTCCCTCCTCTTCAAGTTTTTCCCGAATTTCCTCCGGTCCGGGAACATGAGACGTTATCAGAAGATTTTTTTCCTCCCCACCTAACTCCGATTTGATTTTTAAGTTTAAATTTTGCACGGATTCGGTGAGTTCCGCAAAACGATTTTGGAACGTTTCAATTACCGCCGGACCGCATACGCCTTCGATACGACGATTGCCCGCACCCGGAGAAGACTCTTTTTTAATAAAAAAATATCCAATCTCTCCCGTATGAGAAACATGAGTTCCACCGCAAAACTCGACCGAAGCGTCTCCCATCTGGACGACTCTCACTCGGTCTCCGTATTTTTCTCCGAAGGTCGCGATGGCACCGGTTTTTTTCGCGTCGTCAATCGGCAGTTCCTTAGTCTCCACTCGGAAATCCTTGCGAATCGATTCGTTGACCCAGGATTCTATTTTGCGAATTTCTTCCGAAGTAAGCGCGGAAGGGTGAGAAAAATCAAAACGAAGATACTCAGGAGAAACGACGGAACCCTTTTGTAGGACATGATCTCCTAAAAGAGTTCGAAGTGCTCCGTTTAAAAGGTGGGTCCCAGAATGATGAAACCTAAGTCTCTCTCTGCGAGTCGTCTCCACTTCGGCCTCAAGTTCCTGGGCAATGGAAAATTCTCCGCTCAAAACCTCTCCAAAATGAAGAATAACATCGTTTTCCTTTTGGGTATCCAAAACTTTGAATACGTTTTTTCCCTGACGCAAGAAACCAATATCTCCGACCTGCCCCCCTCCTTCGGGATAAAAAGGAGTTTTGTTTAAAACAATCACGCCTGTCTGTCCTTCTTTCAAAGTAGAAGAAGGTCTATAATCGTAAGAACCCATCTCATCTTTGTTTCCCAAAGGACTAACTCCGACATTCTGCTGACTTTTGATAATCCCGCTTCCTGAACTCAATGAATTGGAGTGCAGTTCAGGTCGTTCGATTGGGAGTGGCTTTGAATCTTTTTGCGATATAGAATCCGAGCTTCGGGACAAAGTACAAAATAAATGCGCAATATTCCCTTTTCCTAATATGGAAGAATAACCCAAAAACTCCGTCTTTCCCGTCTCCTGCCCCGTCATTAAAGAGATCTTATTGGCTTTCCAGGATTCGCGGGAAACCTGCCTATCTTTTTCTAGTTCTTCCTGAAATCCTTTTTTGTCGAAACCAAGCCCCTGTTCCACTACGATTTCCTCTGTCATCTCCGCGGGAAAACCGTAAGTTCCATAAAGTAAAAATGCATCTGCTCCGGAAAAGATCGGTTTGCCAGCAGATCTCGTTCTCTGAACCAGAAACTCGATCTTTTCCAGGCCGAGTTCCAAGGTTTTTAAGAAAAGTTCTTCTTCCGCGAGAATAATCTTTGCAATCGCGGAGGCGTTTTTTCCAAGTTCCGGATAACGCGGTTTGTAAATTTCTACGACCTTATCGACAAGTTTATAAAGAAACGGTTCTTTGAAGTTCAATTTTCTTCCGAAAAGAGTCGCCCGGCGGATCAAACGGCGGATAACGTAACCCCTTCCGGTTCTGTCCGGATAAATTCCGTCTCCAATAGAAAACAAAACCGAACGAATATGATCGGTTACAACTCGGAACGCAGCCTTTTGATTTGCGGCAATCTGTGCTGTATTATTTTTCTGAGCCGGAATTTTAGATAAAGCTACCACATCATCATACTTGATTCCAGACAGCTCCTCATAAAAGGAAATGATCTTTCGGAGTTCGTCGGTGTCATAAACGGAATCTGCGCCTTGCAGCAATAAGGCGACTCGCTCCAGACCGGAACCGGTGTCGATCCCAGTTTGTTTGAGAGGATGCAGATTTCCTTCGGTGTCCTGATTGAACTGATTGAAAACTATATTCCAAAATTCTAAAAAACGATCGCAGTCGCAACCGGGTCTACAAGTTCCGCTGGTCGCACAATCGGGTCCACCCTTTTCGATTCCCCGATCCAAATAGAGTTCCGAACAAGGCCCGCAAGCCCCGCTGTCTCCCGCCGGTCCCCAAAAGTTATCCTTTTTTCCTAAGCGCGTTATGCGATCTTTGTGAATTCCCTTGGAAAGCCAGATCTTTTCCGCCTCGTCGTCGTCCGTATAAACCGTGACCCAAATCTTATCCTTGTCGAACCCGAGATAATTTACGGAACAATCGAGCGCGTATTCGATCGCTTCTTCCTTGAAATAATCTCCGAAACTGAAATTTCCGAGCATCTCAAAAAAAGTACAATGACGCTCCGTTTTACCGACCACTTCGAGATCGGTGGTCCGAAGACATTTTTGACAGGAAGTCGCTCTTGTATAAGGAAGCTCGACCGCGCCGGTAAAGAACGGTTTGAATTGCACCATTCCCGCGGTCGTGAATAAAAGTGTGGGGTCTCCCGCCGGAAGAAGGGAAGACGACGGAACCACGCTGTGGGATTTATCTTTGAAGTAGTTTAAAAAAATTTCGCGGATTTCCGATACGGATTTTGGTTTCATGATACCTCTAAAATCAAAAAATGCCTGAAACTCTGGCGAAAGAGATTCAGGCATTTCAAAAACGAAATGAAATAAAAAAGAAACTTAACGTTTGGAAAACTGAGTTCCTCTTCTCGCTTTGTGCAGACCGTATTTCTTTCTTTCCACCATTCTTGGATCTCTGGTTAAGAACCCTTCTTTTTTTACGGTTGGACGGAACTCCGGCTTAATTCTGCAAATCGCTCTTGCAAGTGCATGACGGATCGCCCCTACCTGACCGGTAATTCCTCCTCCAGTTACATTCAGATTCAAATCATATTTGTCCTGAACGTTCAAAAGAGAAAGAGGACGAATCGCTTCATCAATGATTGCTTTGCGATTTTGAAGATAGTCTTTGATATCTTTGTGGTTAACGGTAATTTTACCGGAACCTTCTTTGATTTTAGCACGAGCAACGGAGGTCTTTCTTCTTCCTACAGCCCAAATTTCTTTTGTGGATGCCATTCTTATCAGGTCTCCTTAGATTTCCAGTTTCACAGGCTTTTGTGCCTGGAGGTTGTGTTCCGCACCCGAAAAAATTTTACAGTGGGTGAGCATTTTATCTCCGAGTTTGCTTTTTGGAAGCATTCCTTTTACCGCTTCGTAGATTACCTTTTCCGGTTGTTTTGTAATCAGATCTCTGAACACGGTTTCGGTCATCCCACCCGGATAACGAGAGTGATGATAGTACATCTTTTGCATTTCCTTGTTACCGGTTACTTTCACTTTGGACGCATTGATAACGATGATATTGTCCCCGCAATCTTGGTTCGGAGTAAAGGTAGCTTTGTGTTTTCCGCGAAGTCTTGCGGCGATCCCGGAAGCGAGTCTTCCCAGAGTTTTTCCTTCCGCATCTACTACGAACCAACCTTTTACGGCATTTTCTTTCGTAAGAGAAGGAGTTTTATGCGCTTTTGATAATACTGACATGAAAATATCGTCCTGTAGAGGCCAGATTTTCGCTTTGACCCCCAAAGTCAAGAAAAAAGAGCCGGAACGTCCATTCCGGCTCGATTTGACACGGAATATAGACGGATTTTCAAACGAACTTTGCTTCTGTGGCCTGCATTCTGAAATTTTTTGAACAGGCTTTTTCGATCAGTAATTTTAGAACGATGTTCCAAACATGACATATCCATAAAGGCAAACTCAAGGAATGTTTTTCCCTAAAAACCCCAGTCACAATTCCGTTATATCAACGAAAAAAGTTTACCTCCGAAAATACGGAACGAAAATGCGATTCGTTAGAAAAATATTATCAAAAGCCTAAGATCGAACCCACTAGATACTTTTTTTTCACAAACGGATAAAAAACAATTTTCCTATCAACGGAAGAAACAACATAAAATACAATTTCCAGTGAAACGTAAAAAAGCTCGAAGGTCCGGATAACTCCGTAAAGACGAATTTACCCGAAAGGTTTTAAAATTCTATATACTTCGGAAACTAAAAAACTCCTTTACTAATGTTTTTAATCCGAAAACACAACTGACTGAATCGCAATGGTTTGAAGGAACGGAAGAAGCTAATGAGTTTTCCGTAAGATAAACATATTCTACCCAAAACGATCTCGCGCACGTTGAATCATACGACCGGAAATGTCCAAACCTATGATTTTTTCACATCGGAAATACCGTCTTAAAATCCCGATATTATTTCCGTTCCCGCACATTAGCATACTATCCCTGTTTTCGAAGGATTCAAAATTTTAAGGAAACGTTTTCTAATCTGTTTGCAAATCCGAACGTGAATAATTTCATAAAATCGTAACTTTACAAAAATAGATCTAAAAATCCCCTTTGGCTTTTCACTCCACCCAACAACTCTATTTTAGTATATTATTAAATATGTATGATTAATTTTCGAAAAAAATAAACATCGATTTCGTTCAATCCGATTTTTAATCTTAATCGATACGTGACGATGCATTTCATCCACCAAATAATTTTTCCATAACTCCCAATAAAATTTCAGCCCGAGATTATTCATATATTTCGTTCTAGTTATAACTATAGTTCGGTAACTTCCTCTTTGACCCAACTTCTAAATTGAGGGCCATTAAAAATGTCGAAAATCCTTCCAGTAAAAATAACCGAATAAAGTTCGGTCGAATGTCACCGAGATACAGACGAAAAAATCTTTTTAAAAAGACGACTCAACGGCTCTTCAACGTATCGATGTATCAACCAAGAAACCCCAAAGGTAAAAAGAAAACTCAGCATAAGGCTTAAAGTAAAAAAAGTTAGGCCAGTTTCAAAAAGACCGGGTAACAATACTTTTAACACACCGAAAGAAATCAAGGAAAGAAGCAAATGCCATATATAAATCGTATAACTTAGATTTGCAATCTGAGTAACAAATTTTAAACTTAATCCTTTGGCCAAAAGAGTGTCAGGAAAGAAGATCACCGATAAAAGAATAAACGCGTAAACGAAATCAATTAGGTTGAATCTTATCGTCCCTGAAAAAAAAGAATAAATGGATTCGCTTTTTAAATTAATAAAAACTAAAATCAAAAAGGGTAATAGAATCAATAAAAAACTCACTATACGACCCGATAGATATCTTTTCAGATAATCTCCGCGATTGACAATCCAATCCATGAGAATTACTCCCATAACAATCGAATCCACGCGAGTATGCGTAGGACGGAAAACTAAGGTTTCATAATCCGTTCCAAAAATACCCGGATTAAGATAAATACAAATTCTCAACAAGCCGGGTATCAAATACAATCCCCAAAGAATACATTGTCTTGTAAAAAAATCCCGTTTAAACAGAACGAATCCGCAGAAAAAAGGAAATATCAGATAAAATTGTTCTATTATGGATAGGAACCAAGTATGAATATTAGGCCCTCTTAGATAATTCCCAAGAAAAACGAAATCAGCCCAAGCGTTTCGTAAACCGTTATCCGTACTCTCCATAACATTCAAAGCCATCAATGTTTCAGGTACGGATAACTCTTTTGTCGCCACCCATTTTTTACTCATAGAATAGGAAATCCGATTTATCAAATAGCTAATCGTGATAAAAAGATAATAAACAGGAAGTAACTTATAATTTCTCCTTAAGAAAAAATCTAAATAACGAATTTTTCCGTTCTCCGACCACTCTCTCCACAAGGCCATAGAAATTAAAAAACCGCTGAGGATAAAAAACAGGTTCACTTCAAAGTGATGAAGTATTTCGATAAATGCTTGGAGAATGACATTATTATTTGCGGAGGTATATCCGGAATAAAAATAATAATGATATACAAATACAACGACAATTGCAAACGCGCGCAATCCGTTCAGCGGTA
Source organism: Leptospira mayottensis 200901116 (assembly GCF_000306675.2). NCBI lineage: Bacteria > Pseudomonadati > Spirochaetota > Leptospiria > Leptospirales > Leptospiraceae > Leptospira > Leptospira mayottensis. The sequence goes on along the minus strand of NZ_CP024871.1, from coordinate 780,191 downwards.
GGATTTCTCCTTTTTTATTTTCTATTTTTTGCTCCATAAACCCCATTCTTACATTAATATTTTATAATGTATTTTACTTTCAAATAAAGTCGATAAAAGATAAAATCAGGATCTTTCGTTTTATGGTTTCGGAAAAACCCCTCCCTCAAAACGATTTATAAGTTCCTGAAAACTTTTAAGATTTGTACTTTGTATTTTTTCGAACCAAAATGTAAAGTGAACTTTCAAATTCCTCGTTTGAACTTAATGATTCATTTTTCTTTTGAAAATTTGACGCACACTCGATTCTCCATTTTGTCAAATTTTATCCGCTTCAGTCGTTCCCTTCCCAAAGCCGATATTCCCGATTACCAAAAACAATTATCTCTGCATACTACAAAACGATCGAGATTTTAGATTCAATGATTCATGGGGAAACTTTATGATTCTATCCAAGAGCAAAATTTGAAAACTTGCCTATTACGGTCTTATGCAAAAAATAAAGGGAAAGCTTGACACAGAAATCATAAAAGAAAGCAAAATTCCGGGCTAAGAGAGTAAATGAGACAAGCTCAGAGAACACGACGTTTTTATTAGTCAACGTGAGTTCGATATAAGAAAGTTTGGGCGATCGCCCGCAAATTTCATAACTAAAATGGCTTGCGACCTGAAACACTTTCGTAAAAAGCGTTTCATTGAGTTCTTTTCGTTTCAATTCCTTTGGAATTTCCACTACAATCGCTTTCGCACTTATTATATCGGACTCACGTTAGTTACTAGCTTGGTATTTTCAATAAGAGTCCGTTCGAAAGTCCATAATTTCCTTAAAAAATGTAATCTGTGGGAACTACTGCGCCTTATTACAAACAGACCGATTGATTTTAAGTTTTTAAAACAGATTTCGTTCTTGAGACACTCTTAAAATCCCGACACAACGAACTCTCATAGACTTACTTTTAGAATTTGATCGATAAAAAGTATAAATTTCAATTTCTTAAAACTCCGATTTTCCCCGCTACAATTTCCAATACAAAAGGACTTCTTTATTTCCAGATCTACCTTCAATCGGAGACCACCCTAAGCCTAAAACAACACCTCCGATCTCTTTTTTGAGATAGTTACAGAGAGAACGAACGATCCTAATCCGAGTTTTAGGATCTCTTAAAATCCCTTTTATAAGATCTTTTTTATCCGCCTCAAACTGAGGCTTTATCAAAGTAATACATTCTAATTTCGGAATATACTTCTCCTCTCTCAACTTTCGGAATACGGGAAAAACAGACCGGAGAGAAATGAAACTGAGATCCGCCACAATTACGATCGATTCGGGATGAGGCGCTTGAAAACGATTTGTCTCCCACTCGATTTCCGAAGCGGACAATCTTTTCAGATGAAAACGATCTTTCACGATTACGGAAGAATGGTTTCGCAACTTTTCAGCTAACTGACCATAGCCTACATCGCATGCAAAAACTTTCCAAGCTCCCTTTTCCAAAAGCACTTGTGTAAATCCTCCAGTCGAAGCACCAAGGTCTATACAAAGTTTTCCATCTACCTGTAAGGGGAAAATCTCAAAAGCCCTCAATAATTTATACGCGCCTCTACTCACATATTCTCGTATGACATTGAGGATTTTAATTTCCGAATCTTTTGGAAATTTTAATCCGACTTTGGTTATCTTTTGTTCGTTTACCAAGACGGAACCGGAAAGAATTAAACTTCTCGATTTTTCCGGGGAATCCGCAAGTCCCCGTTCAAGCAGAAGGATATCGAGTCTAATTTTTTCTTTGGCCAATGTAAATCGGAAGTTCCTGAAAGAATGTTCCCTCTTCGTCAGTGGAAACAAAACTGGAAGAAATTGAAATTAAGTTTTTTTGAAGTTCTTTGACCATTTGTTTACAACGTTCCATTCCCAACAACGCAGGATATGTGATCTTACCCGTTTTTTGATCTTTACCCGGAGTTTTACCCAAGGATTCCTGAGTTCCTTCCACGTCCAAAATGTCGTCGGTAATTTGGAAAAGTAAACCCAGGTCTTCTCCGTATTTGGATAAAGGCTCCTCTCTTTTTTTCCAATCCTTACGAAGACGATTCCCCAAAAGTAAGGCCGCCTTAATGAGAGCTCCCGTTTTTAAACGATGAGTTAATTGGACCATTGCGACCTTTTCTTGTTCACTCTTGGAATTTTGGTCCTTCGTATTTTTCCTTTCCATCTGTAAATCATAGATCTGTCCGGAAACCATTCCGGGTGCACCACACCCCGCATGTAAAATTTCTAATAAATCCCGATGCAAAAAATAATCCTCATTCTCCCCTTGAACCAAAGAGATAAAATAAAACGCGAAAGAATTTAACGCGTCGCCCGCCAAAATCGCCGTGGCTTCAGAAAACTTTTTATGAAGAGTCGGTAAACCCCTTCTAAAATCATCGTTATCCATACTTGGAAGATCATCGTGAATCAAAGAATAGGTATGAATACATTCCAAAGACGACCCGAGAAGAAGAGTGTTTCTAGTTTCGTTTTGAGATCCCCCGAAAGCCGCCAATACCAAAACCGGTCTGAGTCGTTTACCTCCGGCAACAAGGCTGTATTTCATCGCTTCAAAAAGTTCGGGAGCAGATTGTTCGGAAAGCATAGAAAGGGTCTGAGAGTTTAAAAAATTCTCAAACACAACTCTATAAGAATGGAATATAGCGGAAAAAGAAGCTCGACTCACTCTGCCTCCAAATTGAAAGAAAACTTCGAATTGTAAAGCAAAGTCCAATACTCAATATAAAAACTTATTTCGCAAACTATGAAGCCTAAAAGAGATCCATAAAATGACAACCGATCCTAATTTTCTCCTTTAATTCTTTTTTACGCGCGACGGCGCATCGGAACAAGTTAAGAACTTGTTTCATGCCGAACTTCTACTAACACACGGGGAAAAGACGATTTAAAAACCTATCGACTTCCCAAAGAGGTGTAATCTGTGGGAACTAATTGTGCTTTGTTATCGAAGACTTCGCAATTTTTGATTCCGATTTCATCTCAGATTTTGGAACAGGCTACGAGTTATTTGACAATCTACAAATACAATCCTTTCAAAATACTCCCAAACTCGCAAGACCCTATTTGTTCCTCAACACTTAAGATTTTACTTTTAATACGACTTTTCCAACGGAAATACCAGATTGAAAATATTTCAGAGCTTCGTCAATCCTCTCGAACGGAAATGTTTTACCGATATGAGGCGGAGAAATATTGAGTTTGACAAGACCATTTAGATGTTTGGTTAGTTTTTCCACCTTTTCGTAAAGCCAAATCAGATTGAATCCCATAATCGCTTTATTATCCGAAACCATGCGCATCGGATCCAATTTCGGCCTGGAAAAATATTTATAGGCAAGCCGAAGCCAGTTTACTCCACTGCCCCCACCCATCATCTCCGCGGCACCGTAAACAATCATCCTTCCCATCGGAGCCATGACATCATAACTTTCCTGAAAGATTTTTCCCCCGATACATTCTAAAACGAGATCCAATTCTCTTTCGGAAAGCAACTCTTGAAGATCCTTTTTAAATCGACTCGAACGGACGATTTGTCTGTCATAACCTTCTTTTTTAAGAAAATCGATTTTGGCAGAAGTTCCGATCGTTCCAACCGTGAACGCACCCAATTTTTTCGCGATTCGATTTGCCAAAATTCCGACCCCACCGGCCGCACTATGAATCAAAACCGTCTGTCCTTTTTTAAGATCCCCTAAAGCGACTAACGCGTAATAGGCGGTCAATCCTTGCACTAAAAAACCAGCACCTTGATCAAAGTCCCATTTAGGAGGAAGTCTGAACACATATTTTGAATCGATATTTAAATGAGAAACGTAACCGCCAAAACGGGTAACTCCCATAATTTTATCTTTTTTCCTTATGTTCTTAACCTTTTTTCCCGCAGCGATTACAACTCCCGAATATTCAAGTCCCGGAATAAAAGCTCCTTCCGGAACCGCACTATACAATCCCTGGATCGCAAATAGATCCGCGAAATTTAATCCGATCGAATGAACTTCGATTTGTACTTCGTGCTCGCCGGGTTCGGGAAGAGTTTCCGTTTCTAAATGAACATTTTCAAGAGATCCTTTTTTTCTGACAAGGGCGATCGTTCTTTGCATGAAAGGAAGTTATAAAAATTCGAAACAAGAGGGCAAGAAGAATTTTCAAAACTGTTTCGATCTAAATTCGGATGAAAAGTCAAGCGAACTTAAAAAAGAATATTTTAGATCAAATTTTCGATTCAAAGGATAACGTCTTAAAATTATTATCTGCTTTTCGGAAAGCCCATTCCCACACGACAATCAAAACAAAACTCGGGAAAATAAAACCCTTCTCTTTGTCACAAGACACAATTACAAATCCACATTTTCGTTTAGAATGAAATTCGGGATTAAGGCAACAAAACGGATAGATTGACATCCCTTCCCAAGAACATATTACAAGCACGCATACAAATCGCTATCGCTCACCATCTTTGCAAGTGACGGTATAACCGCCGTTTGAATAAAACAACACAGAGATTTGTATAATTACTTTTCAGTTTTTGGAACGATAAGAATACATCATGTTCGTGTCGAGTTTCCTATCTAAACTTCGAAAAAATTGATAAGATTTTTTTGATATTTCAAAGCCAAATATTTTAGACTCGATAAAACCCCACATATCTTTATGATAATCGGGAGAATTACCTCTGTGTGTTTCCTTTGAAATCGCGCGCAAAGTTTTCCAATCAGCTTTGGATTCGTCCCGAAAAACCAAGATGTCTTTTTTCAAACGGAGCATTTTAGATAATTTTACAAATCACTTATTTTATAGTTTCAAAATCATATGAATCGATAACAAAAGACAAACTGACTATAGTGTTTTGGTGCCAAATCATATGAACTTACGGAAAAGACTTCGATTTTATTTTTTTAATTTTTATCCTCCCTATTTTGCCGCCGGAATCCGATACAAAAAAATCAGCAAAGATTTTACCCATTTTCAACTTTCTATGAAACTCCACTGGTGGAATCAAAACCTCGTTGGAACTCACTTCGGCGGTTCACTTTACTCTATGTGTGATCCGTTTTACATGCTTATTCTTATGGAAAATTTAGGAGAGGAATATATCGTCTGGGATAAAGCGGCGACGATTCGATTTATCACCCCCGGAGTGGGTAAAGTCTATGCAGATTTTGAGATTCCTCAAGAAGAGATAAAAAGAATTCGAAAAGAAGCTGACGAAAAAAGAAAGTTAGACGCGCTTTTTCAAACTAAAATTTACGATGCGAAAACGGGGAAGGTAGTCGCCGAACTTGATAAGATCGTATACGTAAGAAGAAAAGAAAGAATTAAAAAAGAAAAAACTCTATAAAGAACCGAGCGAAATAGTCTTAACTGAAATAACGATTAAAGGCACGCATAACGCAAAAAGTTTGGAAATATAGAGAGACGCTCGACCTATTAACAAATCAGTTGTTTCCAATAATATTACTGAAAACTACGTAACAAGGCGCCTATAATATAAAAGAACCCGCTCCAAAATCAAAGAACAGGTTCCGATCACTTGTAATTTATTATCTACCGTATTTCGCTAAAATTTTAGCTTCACCGATTTTAAGAGAATTGATGTAAAAACCGATCAAGGCGCCGGAAGAATTCTGATCGGCCGAAATCTTATCTTTAAGAGCGTAAACGGTGAAATAATAGCGATGAGGTTTGTGACCTTGAGGCGGACAAGGACCTCCGTAACCAGGCATGCCGAAATCGGTTCTACTTTGAATCGCTTCTTTTGGAAGAAGATTTTTTTCCAAGTTCCCAGCATTTGCAGGAATAGAAGTTGTAGTAGCTGGAATATTAAAAACTACCCAATGCCACCATCCACTGCCGGTCGGTGCATCCGGATCGTAAACAGTTATAGCAATACTCTTCGTAGCTTTCGGAAGACCAGTCCAAGATAGTGCGGGAGAAATGTTTCCACCGGAACATCCAAAACCGTTAAACACCTGTTCGTTGGCGATAAGTTTACCGGAAGTCAATTCGGGACTTTTCAATTGAAACGGTTCCGCTTGCAGTAAAGTTGCGGAAATCAAAAATACGAATACGAATCCTTTGATTTTCATAAAACGAGTCTCCTATTTAAATTCAAATTTATAGTTCAACAGAAACTAAAATGAATTGCAAGACGAGTTTTAGGAATCTCTAAAAAATTAGAACGAAGTTAAATCCGAATTCAAAAGTTGAAGAATTTTGAATATGAAAAAAGTTAGAAGCTTTCAAATTAGAATTTGTCCCAAAATCTCAGTAATGTAGGAACTACTACAAGAGTGTTCCAACAATAAAGTCCATTTAGAAAACCTATAAACCAGCCATTCATACTACGTTTAATTACGAAATGATTGGAATGATTGGAACCGATTTTTTTCTAAGATTTTCGGACAGACTCTAAGTTACTTTTGAGATAGGTTTTACAAAGAAAATAAAGATATAATGAGGATTTACACTTCGATAATTACAACGATTGATAAGAAAAGTTATTCAGAGAAAAACGAAAAATCTCGCAATCTCAAGGGCCCCGTAAACATTCACGCTTTCGATTCCTTCTCCGAAAAGAAATTTCTAAAAAACCGATTCCGGAAAAGGAATAAACGAGAATTTAGTGTGAAATTAAAGTTTTAATTTCTTTTTGATCAAATCTAAAAAGTCGGCAACGAACTCGTCTCCTCTGCGATTTTTATCGGCGAATTCGAAAGCTTCTTTTGTGGAATCTTCCAATTTTTCATTTTTTGTGGAGATATTCAAAAGTGAAGCCAGAGAAGCGTAGACGATATCCCCGTTTTCGGAAGAAATAATTTTATTTTTCAAAGCAATCGTCGCATCACCGGGCTCCGCAATTTTCCCTAAAGCGATCGCCGCAGCCGTTGCAATTTTAGGTTCATTATTGCGGTTGAGAAGATGGATGAGTTCCGGAATCGCGGACTTTTCCTTATTCTTTCCAAGAGCGACTGCGGATTCGTATTTTTCAGAATCGGAACCGGAAGAAAGAGTTTTGATATGTTCTTCGGTGGATTTTTCCGCAAGAAGAGCGCCGGACGTGAAAGAAACGGCGAGCGCAAGAATAAGAAGAGAACGAAATTTCATGAGTGACTCCTTTCCTTCGGAAGAATCGTGTAAAGAAACGTAAGAGTCAATCTAAAATTCTAAGGGCATAATTGATTTCCCGGAATTTGCTTTGCACATTCGATCGCATTCAAAAAATAAACCAAGAGATTGCATCTGCGAAAACCTTGTCAAGACGACCTCAAATTTCTAAAAAGAAGAATATGTCCGCAATTCCTTTCCAGCCTCATTCACTCAAAAACTTTTTCCACAAATGGAAGCAGGAATTTATTCCTCTTAAAATTTTAGATCGATATTTATTCGGAGAGTTCTTCAAGGTCTTTATCGGAACCGTAATTTTGCTTACTGGAATCATGCTCCTCTCTCTCGTAAACGACAATATGAGAAACTTCACGGCTACAAAAGCGCCTAGATACCACGTAGCTCTTTTTTTGGTCTACAGTCTTCCAAAAATCATATCTACTACAGTCGTTTCAATGTCCTTAATGTTTTCGATCTGTTTTACCGTCGGCCAGTTTTCCGTGAATAAAGAACTCGTATCAATGATGGCCGCGGGAGTTTCCTTTTTCAGAATCGTGGCACCACTTATACTATTCGGAATTTTAATGTGGATCGTGATGCTTCTCACGACGGAGCTCATCGTAAGGCCGGTCAACAAATTGGCAAAGATAGAACACGATATTCTTACAGAAGGAATGGGAACTCTCGCAAACAGCGTATATCAATTTCATGTGAAGGGGAAGGAAGGTTTTTATTATTTGTATTTTTACGATCCCAATAAGGACGAGATCAACGGCGGATTCAATTACATTCGACTCCGGACCGACGGATCACCGGAAACCGTAATTTCCTCCTTAAAAGCGAAGTACAACTACGAAACCAAACTTTGGAAGATGAAGAAGGTGGAAGAGTGGCATTTTGATAACGACTTAAAACTCAGTTCTCAGGAATCTTTCGAGGAAAAAGAATACGAACTTCCCGAAGATCCCACCTATTTTAAGGTTCCTGCAGGTTCGGTGGAAGAAATGAATCTCTTTCAATTGAAAGTAGAAGAAAAAAGAAGAATTCAAAAAGGTCTTTCTTACGGAGACGTTCTTACCGAAAAACATTCCGTATTTGCATTGCCTATGATGACGATCATCGTAACTTTGATCGGAACGATCGCGGGTTATTTTACCAAAAAAACCGCGGGAGTCGCATCTTTAGGAATCACGATCGGTGTAGTGTTGATTTATTATATATTCAATTCTGCGGGTAAATCGTTAGGAGAAAACGGTGTTATACCGCCTTTCGTAGGAGTTTGGATCACTCCCAGTTTGTTTTTGGGATTGTGCTTTTGGATGTTTCGCCGTATGAATCTTTAGTTGAGAGATGGCAACAAGATCATGAATGGTTTTGTCATAGCAGACATCTTTTAATTACGAAATTCTTATATACTCACTCCCGGTTTTGGACCTCAAGTTATAGTACATATAAATCATTTTCTTAAACTCTCAGAAACCGATTTGGAAGCGTGTATTTGGATCCGCTGGTTTGAAAATGGTAAGACCAAGTTTTTCAGAAAATACTGCATATATATAAGATCCTAATCTATCACGGCTTAAAAGTTGGCATAAAAATTCAACTCATCGAACTTAAGCAAATTCCAACTGCAAAATTTTCCGTTCGGCCCGTTAGTACGAGCGCTTTGTCAGCAGCACTTGGTACAGCGAGCAAAAATTCACACGAATCAGCAAACCAGAGTTTGGCTCAGCTTTTCGATTTCATTTCATCCTACGATATTTGCTTATCAGCCCGCACGATCTTGATCACCGCACAGAAAAAGTATATGCTTAACGACTGAAACAATTTATTAAAGCCGTCGAAAACACAAACCTAGGATTTCTCAAACCCTCTACAGACAGTCTTCGATTTCGCAAATTCCGGTCCCAGAACTATATTCATACATGGAGAACTCGACCATCGCGTTTCTATTGGCACGAAACCTAAAAAGCCTGTGTGCAAAACCTTACCTAAAACGTAGAAAAAACATATATTCTCTGGTGGAAAAAATCCAGATCGATCGGGAAAAAGGACTGGGTATTTCGAGTAATAGAACGTCGATTAGCACAAACATTCAGAATACTAATACCCACATAATAGTAGCGACCAATCTTTTACAAAACCGGGAGTATTACTCATTCGAAGTGATTCCAATCTACGATAGTCAAAAATTTATGAGCCACTTGAGTGAAAATTGAATTTTTTTATAATTTCGGAAAAAAATTCATTTCTTTCCCGTATACCTTCCGATATATAGTTTAGATTGTCTCCAGAAGTAAGATCTTTGATGCGACATAGGGCATTTCAGAAAAGAAGTCCCTACTAAAAAGTTCATACCAAATTGGTATTCTTTCCGGATCTTGAATTCTGAAGAGGAGGAAAGAACATGGACGTTCCACTCACAAATCTGATTAGCTCTGCGGAAAAGCTCATCCGCGACAAACGGTCTTCCGTTAATGCCAAAGCTGTACCCGCTCAAGAAGAGCGAGGAGGCCTCGACAAAACGGAGTTTTCTTCAGGACTCACGTCCCGTTATCTGAAAATTCAGGAAACCCTTGCTAGTCTTCAAGGGGAATTTACCAGTGAACAAATGAAACTCGGTATTTTAAACGAAGAAAATACTCCGAACAGCGAACTTATCAATATTCTGTTCGGCGAAACACCTTTGTTTAGAGAACTTGCAGAGAATCCGGATATCGACCAGGCCGTTTTGAAAGAACAGATTCAGGGAAAGAAAAATAAACTCACGGATACGATTCGTAACTTAGAGGTAGAATCCGAAAATATTTTTTCCATCGGAATATTAAAAGATCGGGATAACTTTTCCAAGTTTTTGGAAACTATCAGCGGCAAAAATATTCACATGAAACAATTTTCGGAAAAAGCGATCGAGAGATTGATTAAAGAATAAAAAGAACGGGAAAGATCTTAATCTTCCCGCTCTTCCGCAAACTGGATTTTAATTTCGCGAAACCTCGGACCCAACTTGCTAAGGATCACATAACGTATATTTACTGTGTTCCCTATATCTCACCCTATAACTTAAATTTCCCATTACTAAATCCAATATAGAAAATTCAGCGCGCTTTTTCTTACTATGTTTATTGTGCCACAATCCTACCGCTTTTTACGTGAGCTCGCGTTTTCGTTTAAGAACCTGTCCAACCTTATTATAATCATTCGGCAAGTTCGTAATAAAACGTAGGAGTTCCCGCAGACTACACTTCTTTGGTAGTTCATGAGATTTCTAACAGACTTTATTGTTGGAATACTCTCGTAGGAGTTCCTACATTTTTGTAAAACTAAAGTGTCTCATTCTATTGTGTTCGACGGGTTTTAAGACAGGCTTTTATTCTAAAATATCATTTCGATCTTCGTGTATGTCTACTTGGAGATCGAATATTTAAATCATTCCCCTAAAGAACTTTAAATTCCACAACGACTCTTATAGTGAAGCACTCATTTCCTATTCTTTTTTCAAGTAGGGTAAAACGCCCTACTCTTCTCAAAGTTTCTCTTTAAAAAGCCTTGGACTTTTCTTAATCAAAGTAATAGAAAGTATGTTGAGTATTAAGGAAAATTATGATACATTTTCTGATTCTTTTTTTTATATTATTATTTCAAGCTTGTTCGCCTACATCCGATGCAAAAACGAACAACTTCTTTTTGATTCCTTTAGCTCAAGGAAATTCTAATTTTTATAAGAATTCGATTACTTCAACTCCAGAGGAAGAAAACCTTAACCCTGTCGTCTTTGGTGAAAACTTAGCCGTCATCGAGGAAATTCCCACCGTTTTTGGTGAGAATCCGCCTGTCTTAGAATGGACTTCATTACTTGAAATTCCTACTGAAATTGTCGGGAAACCGGATGTCGCGGTCGATGGGGACGGTTCCATTTATATCGCGGCCAATTCGAAAGCCAATCTTATTGGTGACGAATCAAAAATTGGAACCCAAGATATCATTCTTAAAAAATTCGATTCTCAGCAAAATGAACTTTGGATGAAACGAGTCGGAGTTCGAAACGTGAGTTTGGAGGTCACCGGTACTGCAGCTGATATTAACGGAAACGCGTATGTAACCGGTTATACAAATGGCCCTTTTGAAAAAGCGCTTATATCCGAAAAACAGGATATGTTCGTAGTTAAGTTCAATCCGGATGGAACAATAGCCTGGAAAAAACAGGCGGGGCCCAAAAGAGCCAAAGGAGTTTATAATACTTATAACGTTTTTACAGAAGGGATCACTGTAGATACATTCGGAAATTCTTATGTAGTTGGAATCTCAGACGGACCTTTCGGAGACAACGCAGTGGGTAATCTTAACGGTGGATTTATTATTAAGTTTGATGCTAACGGAAACCAAATTTGGGTAAAACAAATCTCGATACTCGGAGCCAGTATCCTTCCGAAAAAAGTCGCCCTTGACGAAAACGCAGATTGTATTTACGTAGTTGGAACATCGATTAACGCAAATTTTAGAACCAATACCTCCCTCAATTATGCCTATGGTTTAGAACCTAGAGATCTTTTTATTCTTAAATTCGACGGAAATGGGAATCAAAAATTCTTCGCTCAAACGGCAATTTATTCAGATAATGTAATACCCTACTCTCTTGCTGTGGATCCATTCGGAAACGTCTTAGTGGGAGGACAAAGCGACATAGATTTAGAATCTAAAGCAAACCAAAGGACGAACATTCGCGGATTTTTAATAAAATACGACTTTGATGGTACTCAAAGATGGGTCAAACAATTTGGTCCGTACAGCAACGAATATATAAAATCAACTAAGATAACTGGAATCACCACCGATGAAGTCGGAAACATCTTTACAACAGGTCAAACCTCTGGAAATACCATCAATGAACACAGCAAAAGAGTAGGGAACCAAGATATTTTCCTGACTAAACACAATTTTATTGGACAAGTCGAATGGATACGTCAAGTCGGCACTCCCGGGGAAGTCTTATACTCTGGAGGAATCGGCATCGACTCAGATGAAAATCTTTATTCTACCGGAATTACAGACAATAATAAGAAAGATTATCAAGTTAGAAGAGACATGGATCTCTTCCTCATGAAATTCAGATAATTCGTTTCCACGGTCGAATTTTTCACATTATAATTCCTTGAATTAAATCACTTAAAACATATTTCGGAGCCATATGCTCCGGAGGTGTTTCGATTAGAGAAGATATGCAAAATCAGGAACCGATAAAATAGTCCGGAAACGTTTGTATCCTCGCAAGCTCGACTTACGAAAAATATGTTCCTTAATACTCTTTAGTCAAATGGACGAGGCAATATGTTGTGCTTGGCATTACTACAAATCAAAGGACCATATAAAATTGGGATTTTGGCTCTTGTATGAAGTCGAGTTAACTTTTAATAGATCTTGAACTATAGCAGCACCCAGTAAGCAGAGCTTGACGGCGATTGGACACGAATTTTCTTCATAACATTTTTGCTAGGTGAATTATATTCATTACAGTGGATGACGAACAATAGGCATAATATTAATAATTTTTTCATAATATTCTATTAAATTGTAAATTAAAATTTAATATATTTTTGGTAGTTTATGAGATTTCTAATAGGCTTTATTGTTGGAATACTCTCGTAGGAGTTCCTACATTTTTGTAAAACTAAAGTGTCTCATTCTATTGTGTTCGAAGGTTTTTAAGACAGGCTTTTATTGAAATGTTAAATAAATCCAGAATGGAACAGATTTGTAGGTTAAAATACGAAGTTTAAGAGTTGGAAAGAAATATTTAAAATTTCTTTTGATATATATGAATTCAAGTGTTAGAAAACAAAACGATTCAATCTATTAAGTTAAGCAGGTTTATTTACCAAATAAACGATATTATTCACAAGATTGACAGCCTGATTTTTGGATATTTATTTCTTGATTATGAAATAACTTTCGGATATCTTGCTCAGTGGACTTGAAAGATGGATTATTCCATAAGTTTAATATTCTAAGTTTTTTCAGTTGTCCAATTTCTTCGGGAAGAGATACAAGTTTATTAGTAGACAATTCCAAATATAATAAACTTTCTAACTGTCCAATTTCTTTCGGTAAGGTTGTAAGTTGATTATTGCTTAAATCTAATACAGATAATTTTTCTAATTCCCCGATTTCTTCGGGTAAAATTGAGAGATTATTCCCATCTAACAATAACACCTCTAGATTTTGTAACTGCCAAAATTCTTTCGGCAAAGTAGAGATTCGATTTCTGGTCATGTCCAGCATTTTTAGATTTTCTAATTCTCCGATCTCTTCGGGAAGAGTAGTAAGCTCATTGTCGCGCAGATACAACCTTTCTAAATTTTCCAGCAGTACAATTTCTTTAGGGAGTGTCGTTAGTCGATTTCTACTCAAATCAAGAATCTGAACCTTTTTAGGCGTTTTTAATGCCGCAGATAGATTTCGATAGACATTCGCTTCTTTAGGTTGGGTTTGTAGTTCTACAAGAAAACAAAGAAAAATTAAGACTAATTTTTTTAAAGAGAGATTGGTTAAAATCCTAAATTTCATAATTGTTACTTGAACTAATAGGATAAGGAAGTTTTCCAATACAACTTTGTCAATTTAAAGTTTCATACTTTCTACTTAGATCCATAACAAAAACAGAACGGCTCCGAACAAGGTAAATTACGGACTTAAATTCGGATAAGATTTCCGTAATTGTAAGCACCTGTTATATCCGAAACATAAGGAATTCAAAACTAAAAAGACGGGATAAAAAAACCGATTCCACTCAGAAAACACCCCTCCCAAATTTTCGTTCCTTTGCGAAAGTTTCGAAAAGAAAAAAACCTTTCCGTAAACAAACACGTCACATTGATAAATAGGAAGGAAATCGAAAATCCGCTTCGTTTCACATTTTCTATCTCCCCAAAATAATACGATACAACACGAAATATGTGTGAGGGTTTCTTTTTTGAGTGATACGATTTCTTGTTTCAGTTCGTCCAGACGTTTTTGTATTTTCTCGATTTCCAAAATCAATTCCGTCTCCGTTATACGATTCGAAACCGAAGACTTTCTTAAATTCATTCAGAAAAGAAAGCAAAATACCCGACTTCTTATTTTCGATTTTAAAACGGGTTTCCATCGCCCGGGAATGGTCGTTCAAAAAGCAAATGACAGGGGTAGAAGTCGTGATTTTGTAGGTTTCAGATTCGAATTTTTTACTTCAGGATTAAAAACCCATGAGCGCAACCAATACCGTCGTTGATCAAGCGACCGCGAAAAAAGCACTTTCCGTTTCCGCAGGAGTGATCGAAGAAGTTACAAAAGCACTTGCAGCACGTTGCAATATAAACGGAAAAGTCTCCGTTGATAAGATGGACGAAAACCAACTCGTTCAATACCAAATCGCTTGGCTTACTTCCGAACAAAAAATCGCGGAGAAATTCATTGAATACGCTTGGGACGCGTCCCGAGGAACAGGGGATCTCGAACAGGAAATGGCAGTCGTTTTTGCGGCTGAAACCGTGAACCACGTTCGTTCCGAAATCAGTTCCCGCCCTTCCGAGTACGGAATCAAAGCTTCCAGTCTAGTTTCCAAAATATTCAACGACGAAATCAATCAATTCTTAGAAAACGCAATGGCGATCCAAAATTACAACCAGATCGCGGACAAGATCGTTGCCAAAGGTCATTTCGGAGCATACGGTCTGGATGAAGACCATGAAATGTTCCGTGAAACGTTTAAGAAGTTTGCAGAAGACGTAGTAATACCCCATGCAGAACACGTCCATAGACACGACGACATCATTCCCGAAGACATCATCGGCGGATTGAAAGATATGGGATGTTTCGGACTTTGTATTCCAGAATCATACGGCGGAATCCAACCGAACGACAAACCGGATAATTTATCCATGCTCGTCGTTACCGAAGAACTCTCCAGAGGGGGATTGGGAATTGCGGGTTCTCTCATTACCAGACCGGAAATCATGTCCAAGGCTCTTCTGAAAGGAGGAACTCAAGAACAAAAAGACAAGTGGCTTCCTCTTCTTGCATCCGGGGAAAGAATGGCCGGAATTATGGTGACCGAACCAAATTACGGATCCGATGTAGCAGGAGTTTCCGTAACAGCAAAACAAGCAAATGGAGGTTGGGTCATCAATGGTGTTAAAACCTGGTGTACGTTTGCAGGTTATGCAAACCTTCTTTTGATCCTTTGTAGAACCGAATCAGACCCTTCCTTGAAACACAAAGGACTTTCCATTCTACTTGCAGAAAAACCGAGTTTTACCGGTCACGAATTTACTTACACTCAACCCGAAGGCGGAAAAATAGAAGGAAAAGCAATCGGAACCATCGGATATAGAGGAATGCATTCTTTTGAAGTTTCGTTCGACAACTACTTCGTTCCCGCAGAAAACCTGTTAGGCGGAGAAGCGGGAAGAGGAAAAGGATTTTATTTCCAGATGGAAGGATTTGCCGGTGGAAGAATCCAAACCGCAGCCCGTGCACACGGCGTGATGCAAGCAGCTTTGGAAGCCGCACTACGTTATGCGCAAGAGAGATCCGTATTTCAAAAACCGATCTACGAATACAACTTAACGAAATATAAGATAGCGAAAATGGCGGTGATTCTACAGGCTTCTCGTCAATTTGCAAATCACGTAGCGAATCTTTTGGACAATCACCAAGGCCAGATGGAAGCCACTTTGATCAAGTTCTACGCGTCCAAAGTCGCCGAATGGGTGACAAGAGAAGCGATGCAAATTCATGGTGGAATGGGTTATGCGGAAGAATACGCGGTTTCCAGATACTTCGTGGACGCCCGAGTGTTCTCCATCTTCGAAGGCGCCGAAGAAGTAATGGCCCTAAGAGTAATTGCAAAATCCCTAATGGACCAATACGCAGCAGGATGATCTTTAAGGTAAAATTGAAAACACTCTATTCAAAAATTAGAATAGAGTGTTGAAACAAGAAGAATGCCTCCGCGGGACAACCTGTCGTCATGCGCCGACCGCAAAGAGATCACGATCATTGATAAAATCACGGATCGGGTTGACGCCAAGAGGATCGAACGCGCGATCGACAATTCTTTAAATACCCCCGAAGAGCCTGTGAACCACGGCGTTGTCTAAGAAGTTTACACGTTTTAGGTATTAGTCGTGCTTAGGAGAATAAATATTCCTTTCTCCACTAATTCCTTTAAGTCGTTTTGCTCCTATAAATTCGAAATTTTCTTTTCCGGCTTTGATCGTAAATTCTTCGGTGGTAAGGATATTCTTTCCTAAATCCTTGCACAAAGACTCTACTCGAAAGGCCTGATTGACTGCATTTCCGATCACGGTAAAATCAAGTCTGTCTTTTGCGCCAACATTTCCGTAAACTACGTCTCCAACATTCAGAGCCATACCCAGATGAATTTGGGAATCCGGATGTTCCGTATTCCATCGCATTACAGAATTCTTAATTTTCTGAGCAGCATTCAAAGCCGCTAAACAGGCTTGATTCGGGTCAGTTTCCGCGGGGAAAACGGCAAGAATCGCATCTCCGATGAATTTTAAAATTTCCCCTTTTTCTTCTTGAATCGGCTGCGCGGTAAGTTCGAAGTAATTGTCCAAAATTTCCACGATTTTTTTGGGAGAATTGTTTTCGCTCAAATAGGAAAAGTCCCTTAAATCCGCACAAAGAATCGCAGCATACATCGTTTCACCGGTCCCTCTTCTAAATTCTCCCGACAAAACTCTTTTAGATGCATTGGAACCTAGATATACTTCTAAAAGTTCGTTGATGGCGAATTTTCTGGATTCCAGGTCCAGACGTAAGCAGAGAACGTTTCGAATCGAATTCAGGAACTCGATTTGTTGGTCCGAAAAACCTCCGGGAGCATCCGTACTCCAGGACATAGCGCTTCGAACATTTGTTCCGAATACGGAGGCGAAAATACAATAATCCGTTCCGCCTTTTTCGTATAAATCGACACAAATCGGGTACGAAAGATCCGCGTCGGGGCCAGTCAGCTTGCAACGAATGAAATCCTTTTGTTCTTCCCGAATGAGATAGATAGGACTGTCCTTGTATTGTTGCTGTTTAAGTCCCTCATGAGGAATGAATAATACTTGTGTCTCCTCTCCCCTCGTCCAGATGAGAGAACGCACCATCACTTCGGGATGCATAGTGGGAATACTTGTAAAGAATCTCCAAACCGGAACTCCCGCCTCTATAATATTTCGATTCAGCATCTCTATCAGTTCCTTTGCTTCCAAGGCTCTGGATTCCGGGCTGGTTAACCAATTCAGGATATTTTTCATTCCTTCATCATTTGCAAACGTTATGTTTTGTTTTAGATTGTTCATGCGATTGTACACTTTTGTTTTAGACGGTTGACCTTTTATTTCGATTTTATTCAAAGAACCACATAGTAGATGTCTAAAACTCCTCCTCTACATTAGGAATTCGTCTTAAAACACGATACCTTACTATGTAGGAATCAGAGTTTCGGAAAAGACGTTGATTTGAAAAACGACCCGTTATTTGCACTTTGTTTGAATTGTATTTTCGATAAAAAAAAGAATCACACAAAATGTAAAGATAATAGTTTTTATATTCAAAAATCTTTGTCTTGGTTTAGCAATGAAAGGTTCGTTCTCAGAATAGTTCAAAATAATATAAAGCCGACTCCTATTTTTTTACGATTATGAATTTTATCTTCTGTCGACCGATTACCGGTCTTTAGGACATTTCCATTCTTCTTTGTTTCATGAACATCGTTATCCGAATTATAGACCTAACCCGTCCGCTTTCATTCATAAAATTCTAAAGCTTTGGTTTGTGAAGAAACAAAAACCCTTTTAAGGAAAAAATCGTCGAGACTCTCAGGTTTTAACAAGGATATATTTCAATCCTCGTTTTGAAACTCCGTTTTACTACTCGAACGCATAAAGATGATACCAAAAATTAACAGGCATTTTTTACAGAGACGTAGAAGTCTTCACAAAATTGTGTCGATCCAGAATTGTCGTTTTTTTGAAGAAAATCTAACATTCTAACTTTTGAAACAAGCTTATTATTACAGTATTCTTTTCATGCGTCCGAGTAGTAAAACACGTGAAGGCCCAACTCCAAATCAGAAACAATCAGGTACAATAGGATTGCAGAGTTAGGAAATAGAGTTGCTCAAGAGTTTGTTTTTTGAGGTATAGTTGGAAAGAGGATTCTCCTTTAAAAAACAGGCATATCGGTATGAGCGATTCTCAAACAAACGGCAAAAACAAACCGGCCATTGATGAAATTCAAGAATGTATCCGGCTTCTTGAATCATTAACGGAAAATCCCGAACTGTTAACGTCTATTCCCGAAAAAGAACGAATCGCATTGATGACTGTTGCGGGTAGGATTTCCCGACCCGATCGGAATGAAATTCGGATTCGAAACAAAACGATCAAACATTCCAGAAGAAAAGAGATCGTCACTCAGGAAAGAAAAGCGAGGGCGGCAACCGGAATTCGAACCGCGCGAACAACCCCAGTCTTTAAAGCGCCTCTGCAAATCACCGATCGAACTGATATCTGGAAAAGCGAGAACGCACCAGAACTTTCTTCACCTCGCAATTGTTACATTTGCAAAAAGGAATATACCCGGCTTCATTTCTTCTACGACGCCATGTGCCCGCCATGTGGAGAATTGAATTATAAGAAAAGATTTCAAACCGCGTCTTTACACGGTCAAGTCGCATTGATCACCGGTTCTAGATTAAAAATCGGTTATCAAGCGACCCTAATGCTTTTAAGAGCCGGCGCGACCGTGATCGCGACCACTCGCTTTCCCATCGATGCTGCATTACGATTTTCTAAAGAAAGCGATTTTTCCAGTTGGTCTGATCGCCTTCAGATTTTCGGTTTGGATCTAAGACATACTCCAAGTGTAGAACTTTTTGCGAGTTATATAGAACAAACCGTGGATCGTTTGGACATTCTCATCAACAACGCGGCCCAGACGGTTCGTAGACCTCCCGGATTCTATACTCATCTGATGAAATTCGAATCATTAGATTTTCATGATATACCGGAAGAAGCGAGTCAACTCCTGAAACTTCATAGAGATTGCAAACGAAAACTTGAATCTTTCGGAGGAATGAATCTTGCCGACGAATCCGCGCTTCCCGTAAGTTGGAACGGAAAAATACCCGGAGTAGGAATCCGTTCTTCGGCACGGCTTTCTCAAATCCCGTATTCCCACGATAATTCTTTCGAACTAGAGACGGTTTTTCCCGAAGGTCAAATGGATGCGGATCTTCAACAGATTGATCTTAGAAAAACGAACAGTTGGAGACTTAAATTGGGTGAAATTCAGACCTCGGAGATGCTGGAAGTCCAGCTTGTAAACGCGGTCGCTCCCTTTGTTCTTTGTAATCGCCTTGTTTCCGTTATGCGAAGAAAAAACACGGGACAAAAACATATCGTAAACGTTTCCGCAATGGAAGGAAAATTTCATCGTTTCAAAAAAGAGGACAGACATCCTCATACCAATATGGCAAAAGCCGCATTGAACATGCTTACGCACACTTCCGCGAGTGATTTTGCAAAAGACGGGATTTATATGAACGCCGTCGACACGGGCTGGGTAACCGACGAAGACCCGATCGAGTTGTCCCAAAAAAAACAGGATCTTCACGATTTTCAACCTCCATTGGATATCGTCGACGGTGCGGCAAGAGTTTGCGATCCGTTCTTTGACGGAATTCTCACCGGAAAACATTGGTGCGGTAAATTTTTAAAAGATTATTTTCCGATCGACTGGTAAAGAACAATAAGACATTTCATATAACGTGAATTTAGCATAAGAAAGTTTAGGCACGAATTTCATAGAAACAATGGCCCGTGTTTTCCACTCTGACCAACAAATTGATCAATCGCTCGAAAAATGTAATTCTCTCGTCATTCCAATTTGTCGATCCCGCTTCAATCGCTTTTGCATTTGTTATATCGAAATCGCGTTATTTACTTCGATAAATCCTCGGGTTCTATCTTTTTCAAACCTTTAAAATAATGGAAGAACTCGCTTTCAATCGTTTCTCTTCTCGAATTCTTAGCTGCTCCCAAAATCAACAAACGATCTTTTGCCCTCGATAAACCGACGTAAAGGATCCTTCTTTCCTCTTCGATCGTTTCCAAAGGAGAATCGGGTCTTACATTCCAACCGTCTGCAACGTCCACAAAAACGGTATGAAACTCTAAACCTTTACTAGAATGAATCGTCATAAGGTAATCTTTCGGAATTCCAACTCTAATATATTCGCTAATTCTAAAATTCGATCTACATAATATTTTCAAGTCCATTTCGGACGAAGGAATCGCTCGAATTAAATACGGAATTAGATCGACGATCCCCTCCATGAAAATCTTACCAACGCAAGCTTTCCCTTGACGCGAAGGAAAAATTTCTTTTTCAATTTTTTCCCGATTCTTTTGGATAGGAATCGCAGACGTTTGAACGATCTCCGGTAAGGACCGATAATTCGTATTTAAAAAATGAAGCTTGCAAGGTTGGAAAAGTTTTTGAAAACTTAAAAACGCCCCAGGTGCAGTTCCCCGGAAACTATAGATTGCTTGGCTGTCGTCCCCTACAACGACGATTGACGCGCTCCGGGATAACAACTGAAGAAACTCAAGTTGTTCTAAATCCGTATCTTGAAATTCATCTACAATGATTTTTCGAAGTATATTTCTAGATTTATGAGTCCATTCCTCCTCATTTCGAAGACCGTCCAATAACATTCTTACCAGATCATCGAAGTCTAAAAAGCCATTTTCCTTTTTGTATTTTTGATAAGCGAATTCGAGATTCTCTTTGAACTCGGCAAAATTCTCTCGGATATAAGGAATATTCTCCGCCCAAAAAAGTTCGTAGGGAATCCCTCCAACTATGTTTCGCTCCTTTTTTAAGAATTTACGATAGAATTGATTTTTCTCTTCCAACGGAAGGATCTTCGGTTTTTGCACTATAAATCTAGGATGCCAGCGACCCAGTACATACAAACAATATGCGTGAAACGTCTGGACCCGTATGGAGTTTTTCTCGGTAGACCTTTGAATCCTATCCGAAATTTCTTTGGCCGCTTTTCTCGAAAATGTTAAAACTAAGATAGATTCTTCTGGAAGCAGGTTTTCAACCAAGATTCGTTCAATGATTCCTACCATTGTGCTTGTTTTTCCAGAACCCGCCGCAGCTACAACTTGTACGAATCGTTCCTTCTCTTCGATCACTGCTTTTTGGGCAGGGCTATATTGAACTTCTTTTTTCATTTTTTCTCCTCTTACAGATACGGTTCTGGATTTCAAATTTCGAAGAGAGAAAATTCAATTTTTTTGATGTTTTTAATTGGTTTAGAAAACAAGTAATAACTCTTCTTTGAAACCGAAAAGAAGAATCGTATCTAAAAATAGGGATACTCATTCAATCTGTTTTCTGCGATTGCCGATTACTTCTGCAATCGTTTGCAGTCCCGCGAATTTACAAGCAAGAGATAGAATCCGTTTTTCCGCCTTCTTACAGGATTTGTTTATTTTGGTTTCAGTTATTTTGACTTGGATCGTAAAAATTCCTTTGGTTTCTTTGACCGCGTTTTGCAAGTTGCAAACTTACAGATCACAGGATTCTAAAGACGCGGTTTTAAAAGGAAACGGTTTGCGGAGCCTAAGATCCGGTCTCAAAACTATCTATTAAAGAAATTGAAAACAATAATAGTGCTCGCGAGGTAAAGAGAAGCCATATAATTTTCAGATTTTCTTTCCCACCGGATAAGGATAGCCCTGAATCGATTGTGCCAACTGTTCGTTCTTTCAACGACCCATCTTCGAGGCTTTCCTTTATATTTACCGATCAATGGTTTCTCGCCTCTTCTTCGAATGTGAGGCCGGATATTTCTTCTTCTAATTAATTTTTCCGTATCTTTAAAGTCATATCCTTTATCAAGACAGAGATGTTTTGGTTTCTTTTTTCTTCTACCGGAAAAAATCAGGATTGAATTTAAAGTCTCTTTTACGTTATGCTTGTCATGAACATTGGCTCCACTCAATGTTATGGCCAATGGAATTCCATTTCCATCCGTAAGAATATGCCGTTTAACCCCTAATTTGGCGCGGTCTGTAGGGTTTTTGCCGGTTAAACTCCCCCTTTGGGAGCTTTAACAATTGCGGAATCCATCGAGGCCCAGTCCCATGCTATCTTATTCTTCACATCATAATATTTTAAAATAGATTTATAAACCTTTTTGAATACTCCCGCTCGCTCCCATTCTTGGAATCTTCTGTGACAAGTTTGACCAGATCCGAAGTTACTCGGAATTGCCCGCCACTGACAGCCTGTTTTCATTCGATAGATGATCCCCGCCATTACCACTCTTGTAGGTAATCGATTGCGACCTCCTTGGAGATTTGCCCTAACTTTTGGGATTAATGGTTCTATTTTTTCCCAAAGTGCATCGGGGATCTCTGAATAATATTTGTCCATTTCACAAGTAAATAATTACGATTCAAAAGTACAACCAGTTTTGAGACCGGCTCTAAGTGAAAATCAATTTTTCCGAAGACGTTTCCTTTTTGAATAAGCGAACGTGTTGAATAAGTTAAATTCAGATAATACGCATCGGATCGATAGCTCTAAACCCAAATACATAGTTCCAAACGTTTTGCAAATTATAGAAAACTTTAAGACTGCGGCAAAGTCGTGTAAAACAAAATTTGAAATAAATTATTGAATTAAAATGTCCGCCTTAGGGCATAGAACGGCTTTATAATTGAAAGCGGGTTGACGTTCCGATAATTCGAAAATAACTCTCAGATTGGCGCATAAATATTACTTTAGAATATTTAAATATAATGTTGTTATTTTTATATTTTTACTCAGGATTAAGTTAGTCAAAATTGAATTTAATTATTTTTATTTTCGCATTAATGTCTTTTTTATATTTTTTTTTGTTTAGACGATCCACTTGAGTAATCGCTTTATTCACATTAAATATCACTAAAGTTCCAAAGACCTATTAGATTTATATAGAATTAATTTTTATTTGATATTTTATAAAGACTGAACAACGTGTTCATATTAAAACATCTTTTCATTTCTTTTAATTAGAATATTCTAAAAAATGAAAAGTTTTGTTTTCATTGAGAAACAAAAAGTGACGTAGTATATTTTCCACTCAATCCGATAGTTCCGCTTATCAGCAAACCGGTTCAGACAAGATTTGCGAGGAATGTATGTTTGTTTCATATCCTTAAGGGTGCAAATGTTACGTCTTAATTTTTCAAAAAAAAGGAGGTAAGAATGGGTCGTTGGATAGTTCTAACGGTAGTTTTGTTAGTTTCAATTGGGGTTAGTTTTACTTACGGAGGGAACTCTATTTCGTCGAATGGTATCTCAGGTTCGATTATTCAAAAGCCTACTGATAAACCAAATGACAAATCTATCAAAATCGTTGCACATAATGGGAGGAATTATTGTTACTCTCCTATGTTTAGCCATAATGAAAGTTACATCCAGATTGAACAGTGTGGTGATAGGACTCCTAAAGCAAGATACGACGTGTTTCAAAGAATTTCTTATTACATTAATAACACGTGGCTATGTATTACTACTTCAGAAAAAGTAATTAAAGGAGAAGTGAACTGGGATTATGTGAATCTCAGACCTTGTACTATCAATAATCCTCAACAGAGATGGATAGTAAAGAATAACGCCTTTTGGACTGCGGATGGGCGTTATCAGTTGAAGGACGTGAATTGGTTTGCGTATATCTCAAGAACCTCTACGGATTACTACAACCATACCTTAGACTCTACGATGAATGAGTGGGTTAAGACAGTGGCTACTCCTGGAAACGTTAGCATTCAAACTTTCATAGCTTGGGATTCAAATTGGGGCGATGGACTTTGGAATAACATAGCTAGCCGCTACTTTATTCATTCAGGAGGTTCAGATAGAAATACCACGCCTATCTATTACAACCCCGAAAATGGACATCTTGCTGAATACAATTCTGCTAACGGGCTTCTCTCCTGTATGTATTCTAAAGTAGGTAAATATAATTGGAATTGGGTTTACTGGGCACCGTGTAATGATGTGCCTGTCAGTAACAAGGAGAATTCCGCTTATTGGAACGTATATTTTGAGACAATAGAAGGAGGGATGATCACAGACTATCAAGGCAACATACTTAGAGTTGTCAAGGCCGGACCGAATTGGGGTGTTGCTTATGCAGCTAAACCCTCTTATTTGGAAGTAGTTACTACTCATAGTCCTACGTCTCTGTTTATTGTTGATAAAGATTTATTGAATTGGATACGTTACACAACCGGTAATCTTGGAAATACGGAACAGTACTGTCCAGCTGGCAATAAGAAAAACGATGCATATAAAAGAGTAAAGAGGAACTTATCATCCGACTTTCAATTAACTGATGATTGGGTTAGGAGGCTCTACGACATAGCTAGATCAGCCACATACGAATCCGCGAGGCCTGGTTACAGACCCCAGCGGATCGGGGCGTGCGGCGTTTGCCTAATTCATAGCTTTCAAATGTTAGCAGAACTCCAAGAGTATCATTCTCAAAGACCTCTTCAGAGTGGAGGTTACTTCTTCGATACAGCTCCTGATAGGGATCCTTTTATCTCGTTTAGCATACGTTATCGGGAATTGTACAGGTTACTGACAAACGTGCCTGTAACATACAGTAACAGAGGCAGAGTTCTGGCATTCGCATCCACTACGATTATGATGCCTCAGTACGAATGGGAAAGCTCTTCTCCAATCACTACTCGGCCTGAAATGCTATCTCATATCAGATCACTCATAAATTCCCCTCCTGGAAGTATTTGGTTGGCGTTAATGAGAAGACGACGTGCAAACGGAACTGTTTCGGGACATGCCGTTCCAATTCTTAGGACCTCTCAGGGGTTAGTGGTAATTCGAACAAACACACCTACGATATCGTTTAACGACTACAGGCAATCTCTAACACCTATGACAAATCCGGACGAGGTAATTGCCAATCTGGAAGGACCAGACAGGACTCTGACGGTACTTACAACTATACAGCCGGTGGGGGCTTACGAAAGTGCCTTTGGCCTCATGGTTTCTAACAGGGATTGCACTGGAGAAGGAGACGACAGAAGAGGTTCAGGAAGATATCCAATCAGCTCGTTAGTAAATCAGTGTTCAGGAGGCAGGTGCACGTTACAGTAAGGACCTAGTTTAAAAACTATAATGGATGTTAAGTATCGAAATCATATTGCAATCCGAGGACTTAACATCCATTAGTTGAATTATCAGCGCTAATACACAAAAATAAGGGCATTATCAGCAATACTGTGATCAATGACGTTTCTTAAAAAGAATCGAAAACTGATTCATTATTTTATTACGAACTTATTGAATGATTGTAACTGATTTCTTTTAAGGTTTTCAAGCCCAGAAGGGGCGCCATTTTGTCTAAGTTGTTATGGTAAAAAAGGAACAACCGATTCCCAATTATTTCTCCAAGACTTACTGAACATCGGATATTGATTGTCCCACTCACGGAAAGATCATCAAGACATTTCTAGGCTTCAACCAAGATTTGTTCAACGATCCCTATCATCTGTTTATTTTTCCGGAGCTCGCTGCAGCTACAACTTGTATAAATCTTACGTTCTTTTCAATCACCGTTTTTTGGGCCTGAACTTTCTTATTCATTTTTTTCCTCTTACAAATACGGCTCCGGATTTCAAATCTTGGAAAGGGAAAATTCAACTTCTTTAATGTTTTTTAGTATCTAACCATCCAAACGTATGAAAAAAGCGCCAAAAATTAACCGTTGATCTTTCAAAGATGTAGAAGGCTCAAAAATTGCGCGCAATCTAGAATTACCGACTTTTTAAAGAATATTCTGAATTTTGAAATAAGCTCATCATAATATGATTTCTATATGTCCGAGCAGTATAAGATTTCTTTAAATCAATCGGAAACAATTCTTATAGGAATCGTTTTAGAAAATTCTTGATCTTGAATTGGAGTTTGTCTGGAAGCTCATTTCCTTTTCCACAATCAATCTGACCCTGAAAGTTTTAGAACAACTCTTAAAGTTTTTTCGGGACTGAATTTTTAGACTTGGCAAACACATGATATATAAAACGATATTCTTCAGGATTCCAATCGGTTAAACTTTGAGTCCAATCAAACTTCTTTTTTCAGAAATACTACGGAAGAAAGGTTATAAGATAAAATGACGGCGCAAAACTCAGTTCACATTCTTCCTCGCAAAAGAACCCGCTTTCGTGGAATGGTTGGGTCTATCCTACATCATAAAAATCCGGAACAATCCCGAATTCTATTGCAGGATATTTGTCTTTTGATTTCTGGAAAATCGATAATCCAATCTCAGTTGTTTTATTTATCCCGAAAATTTCAAACCATGAATCTTCAATTAGGGGACGAGGTTGAGTTCGACGCAAGAATCAAACCGGATCGAAAAGGTATCTCCTCAAATTCGATCCGATTGAACTATCCGACAAAAATTTTTCGTTATAATTCGGAAAAAGAACGTTTGCTTTTTTAGGGTTTTACGCGTTTGACTTACCCGCTCTCGGATAAATCCTATCCTAAATTCAATAATAGGGCCTCGTTCTTTCGAACAAGGGAGGTAATTTGGAAACTCTTCAGTTTTTTTTCGATTTCTTTTTAAATTTGGAAACACATTTGGATGCAATCATTCAGACGTATCAAAACGGGACTTACGTTATTCTATTCTTGATTATTTTTGCGGAAACCGGTTTGGTAGTAACGCCTTTTCTTCCCGGAGACTCCCTACTTTTTGCCGTAGGAGCGTTTATTGCGAGAGGTTCTTTGGATTTAGGAAGCACATTAATTCTTCTCATCATTGCCGCTATTTTAGGGGATACCGTAAATTATTCGATCGGGAATTTTACGGGAGAAAAGATATTAGAAAAAGAAAAAATACCTATGATCAAAAAGGAACATTTGGAAAAGGCACATCGGTTTTACGAGACCTACGGAGGAAAAACGATCATCATCGCAAGATTTATTCCGATCATACGCACTTTTGCCCCTTTTGTCGCCGGAATCGGGACGATGACCTACGTTAAATTCATTACATATAATGTCATAGGCGGAATTCTCTGGATCTCTATTTTCATTCTGGGCGGGTATTATTTTGGGAATTTGGAATTCGTAAAAAGAAATTTTAAAATTGTAATATTTGCAATTATTATTATTTCTGTCATGCCTGCGGTGATCGAATACCTAAAGGAAAGAAAAAAAAGTCGAGTTTAAATTTTTTCGATTCAAAAAAGCTCGCTGGGATGTTGTCAAAAAATGAACTTAAGAGAAAGTTTTATTTCAAAATTCGCGGCGAGTTTTGTAAAACCCAGATTCGAAATCTGGTTTGCGGCCGTTCTCATTCCTGAAAACGACCAGGCTTTTTGGGTGAGATATTCCACTCTCAATCCTAGAAACAATCGCGATCTGATTCCGATGGGAACACTTTGGGCGTCTTTATTTGATCGTAAAAACCCGAAGAATCATCGAACTACAGTGCAGTCTTTTCCCTATGAGGACGTTCTGATCAAGGAACATGCAATCGAATTTCCGGAAGCATCCGTAGGACCCGACCACATGCGCGGCAAAATTCAAACCCCAAAGTCGGAAGATCTAGCTTGGGATTTGGAATTCAGACATAAGTTGGAACCCACCGGACATCTTCCGCGCTGGTTGGAAAAAACTCCGATTCCCAAAACGAGAAGTATCGTCTCTTCCCCTTTTACAGAGGTTGCCGGTTGGATCCGACTTGCAAACCGAAAATTCACATTCCAAAATGCGAATGGACATTTCAATCATATCTGGGGAACAAACCGAGTTTCCGAATTATTCTGGACCTTCGTTCCTAAGTTCGACAACGATCCGGACGATTGGTCGATGGAAATCGCAACGGTTCGTCCACAGCCGTTTACTCCGACTTTGACCTTTGTCACTCTTCTGAAAGATGGAATTCCGATCCATCAGCATTCCATCTTTCGTTCCCTAAGAAGTTCGACAAAAGTAGAATATCCGAAACTTCGTTTCAAAACACGTCTTGATGACTATGAGATATCGGTGGAAAGCGAAATGGATAAGGATCAAATCGCCGGTTATATCTATCGAGATCCGGACGGAAGTCCTAGATACATTGAGCAAAGTGACATAGGTAACGTGAAGTGCGTTATACGTCATCGTGGAAAAGAAACCGTTCTAAACGCAAAACAAGCGGCGGGAGTGGAGTTTCACGGACTACGTCCCTGGAGAAAGGATCACGAGTATTTAGATCCGTATCAGACCCAATTTTAGAATTTTCCGATCCATCAATTATTCTTTAGACAAAGATTCGATGTTTGATTCGTAACGGGCTCTTTCTCCCGGTAAATCCGACTTCCCAGCGAGTTCGATCCCTAAAATGAGGTGGTTATTTTCGTCCTTGGCCAACCAACGAATCAAACCGTGAACCGTAAACGGGGCCTGCATCTTAAAAAAGATGTCGAACACAAAATCGTCTTGTTTCGGCAAAGTTTCTATCAGATGAGGGTGTTCGATCTTAACACTGATTCCCGCCCTAGAAGCGTTAAGGATCGGAAAATGTTCGGCTGTTTTCATCGTATTCGACTCTTTGATTCTATCTACCATTTCGTTAGCAAGAGATTGAAGTTCTAGAACGTATTTTTCCGTAAGCTCTTGTTCCTTGCTCTGTATTGAAAAGTAACCGATCGGGATTTGTTCTTGTTCGAGATTCAGATAGATGATCGGAACAATCAGTTCGGAAATGATTTGCTGATCTTTATATTTTTTAATGCAGGAAGATAGATCGTCGTCCACTTCCTTTTCATAATTGATCCTTACCGGAGAACCATTTTTATAAGAGTTCTCATCTTGGGTATTTTCTATAAGAAGATATTTGAGCGTTTTTTTAACGATTTGAAATTTACGATCCAAGTCTGGTTTGAAAATATCAATGTCCACGATATCTTCCGTTTTTTGTTTGAGACGATTCTTATAGTCTTCAAAATTTACTTTGACCAAGGTCGGAATACTGAACATATTTGCTTCGATTATGGCTTTAGAAGATACCACGTTAGTCACATACATAGCCCCTGGTTCTACCGTAAATCTTTGATTATCCCTATTTTTCCTCGCGATCGCAAGCTTTTTCACCTTAACAATAAAAAGCGAATTTTCCAATTTTTGAAGAAAGATACATTCCAGTTCAATGTATTTTGCGAGAATCATATAGAGGGTAAAGGAACTTCCTTTCTGAAAATTTTCCACATTCAAAAATTGAACGAGAATCTTTCCGCCCTCTTCTATAATTTTTTTAATCACCGCCTTTCGATCAAAGGGATAAATTTTAAAAGTGAGTTCTTGTTCTAAGAGATACTTTGCAATGACATGATTCTTCTGTTCAACAGAAGTGATGATATCCATTTCTCTTTCGGTTTTTTGCAAATATTCCATCAGTAATGCACTTTCAAAATCGATTTAAGATGAGTATCTTCTTGGGAAAAATTCAGTAAACGAAAAAATTTAAATTATAAAAAGATGAAGTTTATTATAATGTTAAAAAATGCTTGAAAGTACTCATAGAATGATTTACTGAATATAAGTTAAGATCTAGGTGAAAGCCGCAGCAGTCTCAATCAAATTTTTTCGTAAATTCGATATTGATTCAATCATATTGAATCTGATTTAAAACAAGATTAAGAGTTTGTCCTAAAACCTCAGACGCAAAAACTCCTGTGGGAGTTTAACAATAATAAAGTCCGTTAGAAAGTTCATAAACCACCAAAGGGACGTAATTTGTGGGAACTCCTACATTTTATTACAAACTTATGGAAGGATTGTAACCGATTTTTCTTAAGGCTTTGGGACAAACTCCAAATCCCGGCTTTGATCGGATTTCAACCAAAAGATTTCCCGTTTAAGTCAAGTGCGTCGATTCTTATGAAAAACGAACAGACTTTAACTTGTAAGGCACCTATAACACATATTTTTAATGAGAATCGACCGCACCTAAAGCGATGCGATTCAAATTTCAAACGAACGACTTGTTTTAAAATGCTTTTCCATTACAAAACAACTTACAAAGTGTTCTCATTAAAAAGCCTATGAAATTTCTAAACTGCTTGAGCCATAAACTTTTTGTTTTTCTCTACGTTGCTCTGACTTTCTATTGTGCAACTGTATGGACCCAATCCAGTGTCTTCGGTAAAAATCTCCCGACATCAACAACCGCAAGCGAATCTTCCGAAGCCCCAGAAACCGAAAAGGAAAAAGCGACTGAACTCAAACTAGAAGATCTCGTATCTCAAGAAGATAAGTTTACATTCGATTACGATTTAGAAATGGTCTGTTACGGTGACCCAGTCGAACAAATTCTTATTCAACATTTTTCGGAAATAGAAAACCCACCTCCGGAAAACCTTCATCTCACGACTTAGCAATTTCAAAATTTTCGGGCCTCGACCCGAAGGAGTCTATATGAATATCTTATACTTTTTTCCTAACGTTTCTTGGAACGACTTGAGACACGATTTTTCCTCTAGTATCGTCGTCTTTTTGGTCGCTCTTCCCCTTTGTATCGGAGTTGCATTTGCATCAGGTACACCTATCGTTTCCGGTTTGATTAGCGGTATTGTGGGAGGCATCGTAATTTCTCTGTTAAGCAAATCACCTCTATCCGTGAGCGGTCCCGCCATGGGACTTACAGTAATTGTTTTCGATTCGATTCAAACATTAGGAAGTTTTAACGACTTTCTTTTTGCTTTTTGTCTAGCCGGAGTTTTACAAATCATATTAGGATTTCTGAAAGCAGGAATTCTAAGCAATTTTTTCCCGTCTTCGGTCATTAAGGGGATGTTAGCGGCAATCGGAGCGGTTTTAATCTTAAAACAGATTCCACACGCAATCGGTTACGATATGGATTACGAAGGAGATATGGTCTTTTTTCAACAAGACCAGGAAAATACCTTTTCAGAGATCCTGACCGCGTTTCATCGTTTTACTCCCGGAGCAATCATTCTATCTTCTGTTTCCTTGATTTTAATTTTGATCTGGGAAAAGCTGAAACTACATAAAAAATTCATAATCCATGGATCTTTAGTCGCAATTTTAGTCAGTGTTTTGTTAAACGAAGTTTTTAAAATTTTCGAATTGGGTATCGCCGTCGGTTCAGAGCATATGATCCAACCGATTCAATTAAACGGGATTACCGACTTTTTTCAAGGGAATCATTTCCCGAGTTTTTCCCAATGGAAAAATCAGGCGATTTATCTGACCGCGATTAAGATCTGTCTCGTGATGAGTCTTGAAACCTTATTGAACCTGGATGCAATCGAAAAGTTAGATCCTCAAAGAAGGATCGTCTCCAAAAACCGCGAGCTCGTTGCCCAAGGAACCGGAAATTTATTCTCTGCGATTTTTGGCGGATTACCCATCACGTCTGTAATCATTCGAAGTTCCACAAATTTACAAGCCGGGGCGAAAACTAGATTTTCCGCATTCCTACACGGCTTACTGATTCTTTTATCCCTGATTTTGATTCCGACTTGGATTTCAAAAATTCCTTTGGCTTCTTTGGCGGCCGTACTCTTGGTCGTAGGCTACAAACTTACGGATTATAAAATTCTCCAAACACAATACCGAAAAGGAATGGATCAATTTATTCCATTCATCTCAACGTTAATTGGAATCGTTTTCTCAGACGTTCTTATCGGAATCGGAATCGGTTGTTTATTTTCCGTGTTCTTTATCGTAAGAAGGAACATCCTGAATCCTTACGAATTCAACAAAAAGGAAATGACTTACGGAGTCGAGGTAAAGATCGATCTTTCCGAAGACGTGTCTTTTTTGAACAAATCGAGCATGTTGTACAAATTGGATAAAGTTCCGGATAACGCACATTTGATCATAGACGGTTCCAAGTCTAAATATATCGATCCAGACGTTTTGGAAATCATCGAAGACTTTAAGATCGTAGCCGAGTTCCGCAATATCAAAGTGGAAATTATCGACGTAACCTCTTCTTATCAGAAGATTAAAAACAAACCCTTGGACCCGATCATCCAACAAGATTATCAAAAACTTTTCGAGAACAATCGGATTTGGGTAGAAGAAAAACTTTTAAAAGACCCGGATTACTTTAAGAATCTTGCTTTAGGTCAGACTCCGAAGTATTTTCTTATATCGTGCTCCGACAGTAGAATTTCGGTCAATGAAATGACGGGTACAAACGCAGGCGAACTTTTTGTCCACAGAAACATCGCAAACCTAGTAATAGATACGGACATGAATCTGATGTCGGTTCTTCAATATTCCGTCGAAGTTCTGAAAGTCAAACATATCGTCGTTTGCGGTCATTACGGTTGCGGCGGAGTCAAGGCGGCAACAGACGGTAAATACCACGGATTGATCGACGCTTGGCTTAGACATATCAAACAGGTTTACCGAATGAACCGAAAAGAACTTTCCGGAATTTTAGACGAGGATGAAAAACACAAAAAACTCGTAGAGCTAAACGTGAGAGAACAAGTTTATAACCTATGTATGACTACGATCGTTCAAAACGCGTGGAGTCAGGGAAACGATCTTCAACTTCACGGCTGGGTGTACAATCTCAAAGAAGGTATGCTCCTGGATCTCAACATAGATATAAACAAGGATTTTCGCGACTATGACATTTTCCGCTATAAATTCGAAACGCATTAATCCCCATTGATCGTATATGAAAAAGAGCCGCGATAAGACATTTATCGTTTAGAAGAATAAGTAAATTCATATTTTTGAATATTCTATCTAACGGGAATTTATTTTGAAGGACGATAAAAAACGACTTGAAATAGGCTCGACGGCTCATTTCATTTTTAAGGCGAAGTTTTGGGGAATGATAAATAGTGATTGAAAAAGCCTTAAAATCGCTTTTTCCGTTGACAAGCTCTGAGGTATGGTAAGCTGGAGATATGGTTTCTTCAATTTTTAAAACGTGGATCGGATGCACTTTGTTATCCGTTCTTGTGTTGATTTTGAATTGCGGACCAATCTGTGGATTCGATTCTAAAATAAATAGAATTGTCGAAACTTCGACTTCTTGTCATCAAGAATCGAATTCTGAAAAGACCTCCGGTTGCGAATGGGATTCCAGTTCGATCGTTCTCGTGGATTCTCATCTTTCCAAATCCTTAAAGTCGTTTTTTATTCCACCTCATATTTATTCGACAAATATCTTCTTCCCGTTCTATCCTTCCGTTTTACGAATTGAATTCGTTCCCAAATTGTTAGAAATAAATTCCAATAGGGTTCCCCTTAGTTCCGTCCGTCTTTTGATTTAATCCTCAACCTTCTCTCCCATCATCTTCTTTCGGTTTCTGAAATCGGATCGAACTGTATATGTTCCACTCTATCTTAGAAACTTGAGAAAAACTTCCTTTACTTCGAGGAGATAATCTATGCGCTTGAAACGAAGCCACATTTCTGAAACTCATAAGAGTATATTCTATTTCTTGAAATTATTATCGAGTTTAATCAAAAATTTTTACAACGGATCCTCAAGCACAAACGTTTTGTCGAATTTCATGTTTCTTTCCGTTCTTTTCTTTTTACCGATTCGATCCGAAGTTAGTTCAGAATTAGACATCCGGACTATTCTTGACTTGGCAGAAAAAAATTCTCCGTTACTCCTTTCCTTAAATGCGGATTTGGAATCGCTTTTTTACCAGCGTAAACAACAAGGAAAAACTCAAAATCCTTTTTTGACTCTGGATTACGGTCAAAGAAGCGCGGCCAACGAAAGAGGAGCGGAGTATGCGCTTCAGTTCGAACAACCCGTATATTTTCCGGG
The DNA here is from genome assembly GCF_000306675.2 of Leptospira mayottensis 200901116. NCBI lineage: Bacteria > Pseudomonadati > Spirochaetota > Leptospiria > Leptospirales > Leptospiraceae > Leptospira > Leptospira mayottensis. The sequence goes on along the minus strand of NZ_CP024871.1, from coordinate 746,142 downwards.
CCGCAAGGAACTGCGCCAACTTTTGGTGGATAACGATTCCAAAATTAAAGAAATCCAACTCGCGGAAGCAAACAATTCGATTCGGTTCAACGCGCTCAGGTTCACTTATCGTTATTTAGTTTCCGTGGGTAAAAGAAATCACGTTAAGGAACGTCTTAAAAGATTATCGATCTTGGAAAGTTACATCCGTGCGAGACCTTTCATAACTCCGCAGGCAAAGACAGACCTATTTATAATTCAAAGAAAAATTTTGGCTCTGCGAAAACATTTCAACGATCTTGAATTGGATTCGTATAAACAATACGAGGCTATGAATTTATATCTTATGCTCGAATCGATTCCTTCGCTCCGAATCCCTTTTTTTTCGGAAGGAGTGAAATTTAATTTCAACGAACTTCAGATCAAAGCACTTTCACAAAATTTGATTCTTATGGCGGCCAAAGAAGAAATCGAAAAGGCAAAGACGGAACTCAATCTCGCAAACTTAGAAAAATATCCGGACTACTCCATCGTCAGTCAAATAGGAGAAGACCGATCGGGAGTCTCTAATCGATTTTACGACTTTGGTCTTAAATTTAGGATTCCGATATGGGATCAATTTCAAAATAAAATTTCGGCTGCCGAGGTTAACGTAAAATCCAAGCAGGGAATTTTTCACCATCAGGAAAACCTCGTAAAAACTGCCTTTAAACAAGCCTTTTTAGATTACGAACAGTCCAAAACTAATCTCAAACTTTTTAATTTATCAAAGTTAGACGAAATAGAAAAAGACCTGATCTATGCAGATGGAGAATTTAAAAAAGGGAGAATTTTAATGTTGAGTTATCTGGAATTGGAAAACCAGCTTCACGAAACTCATCACGCGATATTAGACGCACAAATCGCTCACCTTGAAGCGCTACTCAATCTACTGTATATCACGAACGAAAAAGAAATCATAGGAACGTTTCAAAATGCTGTCCAAACTTTTGAATATCAGCTTAAATAATCCGATCCTCTCCGTTGGAACCGCATTATTTTTATTCATATATTCTTTTTTTACTTTGAACGAAGTGCCGATCGACGCGGTTCCCGATATTACGAATACGCAGGTAATCGTAACCGTCAAAACGGGTTCCTTGGATCCGGAGCAAATTGAAAAAGTGATCACATTTCCACTTGAAACCGAACTAATGGGGATGCCGAATTTGATCGACGTTCGTTCTATATCTAAATTCGGACTTTCTAATATATCTTTGATTTTCAAGGAGGGTACGGATATTTATCAAGCCAGAAGTATGGTTTTAGAGAGAATTACAAGCGCCAAAGAAAAACTTCCGAAAGGAATTGTTCCCACGATCGTTCCAAATACGACCGGACTCGGGGAAATTTTCTTTTATACTGTGGAAGCAAAGCCAGGAAGTAAATTGACATTTCTCCCGGAAAAGGATCGGTTACTTTATTTGAGAACCGTACAGGATTATATGGTTCGTCCTCAGTTAAAATCTCTTGTGCCTGGAATCGTAGAAGTGGATTCCAACGGAGGATACGAAAAAGAAATTCATATCGATCTAAATCCTTCCAAAATGCGAATTTTGGGAATCACGATTGATCAATTGATTGGAGAATTATCTACGATCGGAGAAAGTTTCGGGGGAGGTTTTATCGAAAACGAAGGAAAACTCTCCATCGTTAGGGCGTATGGAATTAAGAAAAACCTAAACTCTTTGTCTGAGGTTACGGTTCGTCGTACTCTCACAGGTTCACCGATCCGAGTTTCCGATATAGCGCAGGTGAAAGAACACGGCAAACAAAGATTAGGCGGAGCAAGTTCTGAAGGGAAGGAAATTGTTTTAGGAACCGCTATGATGTTACGGGGGGAAAACAGTTATCAAGTCAATGCAGACCTCAATCGAGCCGTGTTCCGTTTAGATCTCCCGGAGGACGTACAAGTCAGAATTCTTCTAGAAAGATCGTTTCTGATCCATTCCACAATTCGAACCGTGACTAAAAATCTTTCTGAAGGCGCGATTCTAGTAATTTTGACCTTATGTTTCATTCTTTTCAACATAAAGGCTTCGATTATTGTCGCGGCGATCATTCCAGGATCAATGCTTTTAACTGCGATTTTTATGAGGGTTTTCGGAATTTCCGCCAACCTAATGAGTCTAGGAGCAATCGACTTCGGCCTCCTTGTGGACGCTTCCATCGTGATTACCGAAAACGTTCTGGTGCGATTTGAAAAGAATTCCATTATCAATCGCGAGGAAAAGATCAAAATAATCCTGAACGCGTCTTTGGAAGTTTTAAAACCAGTCTCTTTCGGAATCGTAGTCATTATGCTCGTATATGTTCCGATTATAACGTTAGACGGAATATCAGGAAAGATGTTTCGTCCAATGGCTGAAACCGTCCTTCTAGCGTTGGGTTTTAGTTTAATTTTGGCGGTGTTTTTTCTCCCTCCTTTGTTGTTCTTTTTTATTACCCCAACAAGAGATATCTCAAACCGAGAAGTAAAAAAAAGTAAAGTTGTAACGTTGTATGAAACGCGGCTTTCGATCCTATTAAATAAACCGAAACCAATTGTAATCGGATCTATTGTGTTTTTCCTGCTTACCCTATTCATCTATTCCAGAATGGGAACGGTTTTTCTTCCGAAATTGATGGAAGGAGACTTGATGCTCGTAATCGTAAGAGAAGGGAATATTAGTATAGAAGAAAGTTTGAAAGAACAAAAGGAAGTAGAAAAAATCCTAATGCAAATGCCCGAGATCCAGAGCGTGTTCTCCAGAATCGGAACCAGTTCTGTAGCAAACGACCCTATGGGAACATTCAACGCCGACACGTTTATCATTCTTAAAAAAGAATCCCTGGAAGATCTATTAAAGGAAAAAAATTGGGAGAATTTTTTAAACCGAATCCATAAAAAAGTCCAGGAAAACTATCCGAAATCAGAACTGACTCTTAGCCAACCTTTGGAAGCAAGATTCAACGAACTTCTGGAAGGAAGTAGAGCGGATATCAGTGTAAGAATTCTCGGAAAGGACCTAAATACTCTTTTAGAATTACAGAATTCTTTGAAAGAAAATCTACATAAGATTCCGGGAGCGGCGGAAGTGGAACTCGATCCAATCATGGCTCTTCGGAAATCCACAGCGATTGATATCGTTCCCGATCCATCTAGATTAAAATATTATAATATATCTCTTCCTTTATTTAATAACGTAGTCGAGGCTTCTATGAGTGGATTTGAATTAGGAGGATACTACGAGGAGGAAGTTCGGTTTCCAATTAAAATCCGACTCTCCGAAGAATTCAGAAATCGTGAATCCGAAATATCGAATATAGGAGTAGGAACACAGGACGGAGGGATGATTCCGATTAAACTTCTAGCTTCTATCGAAAAAAAAGAAAAAATCATGACCATCTCCAGAAATAAATCCAGAAGATTTGTGGCGGTTTCGGTGAATCTGCGTGGAAGAGACTTAGAGGGATTCTATTCTGAAGCCAAGGATAAAATTTCAAATATAAATATCCCTCAAGGTTATTCCGTGTTCTGGGGTGGACAAATTGAAAATCTTTCGAAGGCAAAAGAGAAATTATCCGTCATACTCCCTACTACATTTTTGATGATTTTTGTGGTTCTATATCTAGGCCTGAAATCGGTTCGTCAAGCCCTACTCGTATTCTTTTGTGTTCCGTTTGCATTAACCGGAGGAATTTGGTTTCTCTTTTTAAGAGGGATGGATTTAAGCGTTTCCGCTTTTGTGGGATGCATCGCGTTATGCGGAATATCCGTGCTAAATGGGCTCGTCAAATTGGATACGATCCACAGGACTCGCGAAGAAAAAAACATTTCCCTAAAAGAAGCGGTTTTAAAAGGAGCTACCAGCCGAATTCGCCCCGTAATCATGACGGCGCTTGTAGCGTCTTTCGGATTTCTACCGATGGCGTTCGGTTCAGGGCTCGGATCGGAAGTGCAAAAACCTCTGGCAACCGTAGTGATCGGGGGAATTATATCTTCCACATTATTAACTCTGGTGATTCTCCCAGTTTTTTATTATTGGCTGGAAAAAACTTCAGAAAATTAAATGAACTCCGGTCTTATATTTCTTCACCATTGCATTCAATATTTTAAGACGGTCAATCGCAAGGAATTTCAAAGTTGTTTGTATATTCCAAACAGAAAGACCGCTTTATTTACTACTCAGACGTATTAAAAAATAAAGTAATAAATTTATTTCAAAAGTTAGAATGTTAGATCTTCTTCAAAAAAGCCAACAATTTTTAATTCGGTGCAATCTTGTGAGGACTTCTATATCTTTGCAAAAATCGTCCCTTAATTTTTGATACCATTTTTATGCGCCCAAGTGGTAAAATAAATTTCGATATGGTTCCAAAAGAATATTGTCGTATTAACACATTTTCTCTTAACAAAGAATACTTAAAAATCAATTTTGTCTATATGGTCTATAAAGTCGGCTTTGGACGGCATGTCTAAAATTTTACTCAGAAGCCATATCCAAACTAGTGTAATCGAAAGGTTTAGAGAAAATGATTCTAAAATCTTAGAAGAGTTTATAAACACTATAAATCATATTCTTAAATGAAAATAAAAGGAAAATGAAATGAAAGAAATCAAATTAGCATTGGAAGGAATGACCTGTTCCCATTGTTTAAGAACCGTAGAATCCGCTCTAAGAAAAATCGGATTAACGGGAAAAGCAAATCTGGGGAAAAAAGAAGTCGTTTATCAAGGAGAAGGAACTCCGGAAGAATTATCTAAAATCAAATCGATTCTCACGGAGGAAGGGTATATTCCGGGTGAAATAAAATGAATGTTAAAAACGAAATTTTTTCCAGAGAGATCACATTAGATATCATCGGAATGACTTGTTCGAATTGTGCGCTTAGGATCGAAAAAGGACTCAAGAAAGTTCCGGGAGTAAAGGATGCGACAGTTAACTTTGCTATGGAAACCGCAAAAGTGGAATTCGAATCTTCGGTAGAGAAAGAACTTCTGTTGAACAAGATCGATTCTCTCGGTTACCGAGCCTTTGTTCACGAAGACCTTGAAATCCACGGAGAAGCCGAAAAAGCGCACGAAAAAGAATTCAAAAACTTGAAAGTCCGCGTTTTCATATCCGCCCTTTTGTCCTTTCCCATGGTTTTCGGCATGATCGGACATATAGAAAACAATCAAATTTTTGAATATTTTTCTTTTATAATGAACCCTTTGCTACAATTTATCCTCGCCACTCCGGTCCAATTTTGGATCGGCGCATCTTTCTACAAAGGAAGTTTTCGGGCTATTCGAAACAGAGGAGCAAATATGGACGTACTCGTCGTTTTAGGAACATCCGCCGCATATTTCTACAGCGTCTATCGGACCTTTCTTGAATTCGGAACACACACTCACGAAAAAATTCCACTCTATTACGAAACCTCTTCCATATTGATTACTTTGATACTTTTCGGAAAATTTTTGGAACATATCGCAAAAGGAAAATCTTCAAGAGCAATTCAATCCTTAGTCGCTTTACAACCCAAAAACGCAAGAGTCATTCAAAACGGAGAAATTCAAGAAATCCCGTTGTTTGCCGTTCGTCCCAGAGATCTACTTTTGATAAAGGCGGGAGAAACGATTCCTGTGGATGGAACCGTAGAGGAAGGAAACTCCTCCGTCGACGAATCAATGCTAACCGGAGAAAGTATTCCCGTAGAAAAGACGGTTTCCAGCCCTCTTTACGGCGGTTCTTTAAATCAAAACGGAGTTTTAAAACTCAGAGCTTCTAAAGTAGGAAAAGATACTTTGCTTTCCGAGATTATCCGAGTGGTTCGGGAAGTGCAAGGTTCCAAAGCTCCGATTCAAAGAATCGCGGATCAAATTTCCGGAATTTTTGTTCCGGTAGTCATTTTAATTTCGATTCTTACATTGTTTTTGTGGTATTTTTGGATAGAACCCTCTCATTTTTCCGGAGCTCTGGAAAAGGCGATAGCAGTTCTCGTAATTGCCTGTCCTTGTGCCTTAGGTTTAGCAACTCCGATTTCTATCCTAACTGGCTCGGGAAAAGCAGCCACTCTGGGAATTTTGTTTCGAACTGCAGAAGCATTAGAAATCGCTCATAAAGTAGACACAATCGTTTTCGATAAGACCGGGACTCTAACTCAAGGAAAGCACACTCTCAAAGGTCTTGAAAGTTTAAATTCTCAGGAAGAAAATCTCCTACTCACGTTAGCCGCTTCCGCAGAACAAGAATCGGAACATCCACTTTCCAAAGCGATCGTAGAATCCGCCAAAGAAAAAGGGCTTTTGCTTTCTATGCCTGAAAATTTCGAAACGATCCCGGGAGGAGGTATTTCCGCTTCTGTACAGGGGAAAAAGATCTTGATCGGCACAGATCAATTGTTTTGCAAAAGGGGAATCGAGTTGAATCCTAAACTCCTGGATCTAAAACGAATCAGAGAAGAAGAAGGAAACACAGTCGTTCACCTAAGTCTGGACGGAATTCACTTGGCGATTCTTTGTCTAGCGGACACGATCAAAGAATCAACTCCAATCGCAGTCGAAAAACTACAATCTCTCGGTATGAAAATTTACGTAATTACGGGAGATAACGAAAGGACGGCCCGCGCGATCGCGAACATCTGCGGCATCGAACAAGTGTTAGCCGAAATTCTTCCCCAAGGAAAGGCAAAGGAAATAAAGAAACTAATGGACACCGGAAAAGTAGTAGCAATGGTGGGAGACGGAATCAACGACGCCCCTGCTCTGGTCGTTGCGGATCTTGGAATAAGTATGGGAACCGGAACGGATGTAGCTATGGAATCTTCAGACGTGGTAATTGTAAACGGAGATCTGGTTTCGATCGTAAACGCGTTTTCCATAAGCAAGAAGACCGTTTATAATATTCGACAAAATCTATTCTGGGCTTTGTTCTACAACACACTGGGAATTCCGATCGCCGCCGCAGGACTACTAACCCCCTGGATCGCGGGTGGAGCCATGGCTCTTAGTTCGGTTTCCGTAGTTCTGAACGCACTCCGTTTACAAAGAAAATGAATCTCTCCGATAATCCATCAGACAAGATGATCTTATGGAGGCTTTCTTTGTATCTTATAGCAAATACATTAGAATATCTGAATTAACTATTTTACAAAAAGTTAGATTTAGAAATAGAGACGCAAACCATTTGATTATGATTGTCCCTTTTTCAAAGCGCCGTCGACCCATTCCTTATAAGAAGAAAGATTGCTGATCTTAGAAACATATTCACTTGTTTCCGAACCTGTCTTGATTCCATAAGTAATAAACCTTCCCACGACAGGCGCATAAAACGCATCCGCAATCGTAAATTCCTTTCCGAACAGAAAAGGTCCTTGATAAGAGTCCAAACATTTTTTCCAGATGAATTCGATTCTTCGAATATCCTTCCAAACCTCTTCGGAAAACGTTTTTCCATGAAGTTTTTCGACTAAGTTCATCGATAAATTTTTTCTGAGATCGGCAAAACCGGAGTGCATCTCCGCAACAATCGATCGGGCAACGGCTCGTAAAGTTTTATTCTTCGGCCAAAGATTTTTTTCGGGAAAGGTCTCAGCCAAATATTCTACAATGCTGTAAGTGTCCCAGATTCTGACATCACCGTCCACAAGAACCGGAACCTTGCCCGCGTCAGAATAAAATCTGATTTTTTCGTGAAACTCCGGAGTATTCAAAGTAAGTGAAATTTCCGTGAAAGGTATATTATTTTCTTTTAATAAAATCCAAGGACGCATGGACCAAGAGGAGAATTTTTTATCACCTATAACAAGTTGAAGATCTATCATACGGTCAAATTCATCAGTGGAACCGAAGTTGTCACCCATCTATCAAGGAACCTCATTCCTTATAAAATCTTAATCCACACTAACATCTAAAATTTATCCGAAAGAAATAGTAGAACTTGAGTTTCGGGTGTGGTTGAAAAGTCCATCGGATAGATTTCGTAATCTACTTTAAAAGCTCTTCTATTTTTTAATTCCAGGTTGGACCAAACGCTCTGCCAGAGTTGAACGATAACCTCCGGAACTTTTCCTTTTAAGGAAGACAGTTCTAAATATCGCCCTTCCGGAAGTTGAACGGTTTCGAAAAGATTTTTTTCATCGGAAGGAATTCCAATAAAGTAAAAATACTCTCCGTTTTCGTTGTTTTCATAATCTTTATAAACCGCATAGATGAAGTCCTCCGTTCTTTTAAGTTTTGGCAAGATTTCGGAAAAAAATTTTTTCCAGAGCTCTGGAATTTTTCCGTCTTTCCCCATTTCGTCCGCATTTTTTGTGCGGGTTCCGATTCCGATCAGATTTTTTTTCGGCATTAAACTTTGTTTCATAAATTTATCTTTGTTCGTCTAATATCATACAAGAAAAAACATACGAATTCTTCTTTATAGAATCACGATATTAATTCGATAAATATTATCGATTAAACTCGCTTGTCCATTACTTAACTCATTCAATTTTCTGATTTTATCAACATTTCGAAGGATTTTTAAAGACCTCTTAGTTGACGAATCGAACTAAATACTTAGGTATGTTTATAGCGGTTCAATATAAAGAAGAATCGCTTATTCCTTAAGAGATAGGGAGGGATCTATGTCTACCATGAAAATCAAAATTGAGGAGGTAAGAAAAATATGAATCTTTCCTCGATTTTAATTTCTTATTTTTATCAATACCCACACGCGATGTTCATCACGAATCGGTGCGGTATGATTGAATACATTAACCCCGTTTTTGAAACTCTTTCCGGTTACAACCGAAACGAGCTGATCGGGAAGAATCCAAGATTATTTCAAGCAGGCGTCCATGACCCGAATTTTTATGAAGAATTATGGAAAACTATTCTTTCCGGAAAAGAATATGAAGGAAATTTTTTAAACCGAAATGGATCGGGGGAAACGATTTCCTGGAAAGAAAGAATTACACCTCTTCGGGACGAAACGGGAAACATTTCAAATTTCCTGTGTAGAGTGGACATTCCTTCGAAAGATGAGAAAGTAACGAACACACCCGAAGAGAATTTGATTTCTGTAGAAGGTGGTCAGAGCGAAAAAGCCAGAGAATTGCTTTTTTCTCAACTTCAAAAAGATTACGGTCTAACATGCCAAGAAGCAAAAATCTGCGAACGTTTAGTCGCTGGTCAAACAAGGGCCTCTCTGATTCAACAACTCGGAGTACATTCAGGAACTCTAAAGAATCATCTCAAGGCCATTTACAGAAAGACGATCGAAAAAGATTTAGCCCAACCGGGTCAAGGAAGGGATAAATTACAAAGACTCACGATGTTTTTGATTCGTCTTTGCTAACATTCAACTAAGAACGAAAAGGATCGAATACGAGCAAAGGATTCTGATCCTTTTCGTTTCAATGTTTTCCCCAAATCCTTTCCAAGTAAGCCTCTCTTCCTGAACCTTTTCGATATAACTTATAATGCTCCGGATGCGTTTTACAATAATTCTGATGATAATCTTCCGCGGGATAAAAGGAAGTAAATGGAAGGATTTCGACTATGATTGGTCCGGAAAACTTTCCGGACTTTGCAATTGATCGTTTGGATTCTTCCGTTGCTTTTTTTTGAGATTGATTGTGATAAAAAATTCCGGGTTTATACTGATTTCCTCGGTCCGCAAATTGTCCTCCGTTATCCGTCGGATCGATCTGTTTCCAAAACACTTTTAGAAGTTCCTCGTAACGAATCTTAGAAGGATCGAATTCGATCTGAACGCTTTCTCTATGACCCGTTCTTCCATGACTCACGTCTTCATACGTAGAATTGACCTCTTTTCCGCCCGCATAACCCGAAGTAACCGAAATCACTCCCGGAAGAGATTCGAACGGACCTTCCATACACCAAAAACAACCGCCTGCAAAAGTAGCTTTTTCCGTTTTAGGAACCGCCATCAAAGTAGAAAAAAAGAATATGATACAGATTAAAATCAATCCTCTCAAGTGGAACATTCCGCCCTCCTCAAAAGGAAATTCGATCCTTCGACAAATCGGTTACAGAAGAAATAACGGAACAAATTTTTCCTATAACTTTCCATCTTAAAATTCGATTTGTGAATCTTTGGGCTTTCAAATTTTATGTCCTCCTTTCTGATATGATTTTTATTTCGAAAGAAAAAAATTTCTATGTTTTCTTTTAACAAATCTAATTTTAAGAACGGAATATGAAAATCGCAATCTTAGGAACTGGAATCGCAGGACTTAGCGCATGTTGGTATTTGAGCAAGGAACACGATGTCGTTTTGATCGAGCGTCATTCAGTTCCAGGAATGGATGCGCATGGAACGGATGTAGAATTAAAAGACGGAACTTTTCGTTTCGACGTTCCTTTTCGAGCGTTTAAACAGAATTATTATCCTTGTCTGGTCGAAATGTACAACGAAGCGGGAATCGAATTCAGACCCGTGGATTATTCCTTTTCTTTGAGCGAAAGGGACGGATCCACATACTTTCAGTTCAGCACCTTTGGGTTTGGCGGCAAGTTCTATCCGTTCGTTTCTCCTGTTTGTTTTAAGAACGTGGAATCCAGAAAAATTTTTTCCGACACGATTCGTTTCTACAGTGAATCCGCAAATCAATGGGAATCTCTCAAAGGAGAACAACTTACGATCTCCGGATTCCTACAAAGATTCAGATATTCGAAAGAATTCGAGGATAAGTATCTGATCCCCATGTTCGCCACCATCAATACCTGCACACTCAAAAGCGCTAAGAATTATCCGGCAGAAGCGGTGATTCGATATCACTCGAATGGATTGAAGTTCCTGCGATTTTTAACCGCCAGCCGGGGAACTAGGGACATCACGGAAAAACTTTCAATTGGAGCGAAAGAACTTAGACTAAAATCCAATCCCAAAAGAATCGAACAGAACGGAAAAAAAGTTTTCGTTTCTTTCGATGACGGAAAGGAGGAATTCGATCGGGTCGTGGTCGCCACTCCGGCAAATCAGGCGATTCCGCTTCTTCCGAATGAAATGACTCAGGAGAAAAAACTTCTTTCCTCATTTCGCTACGAAGAATCGGAAATTTTGATGCACACCGATTCTTCTTTTATGCCCAATAAAAAAAGACATTGGGCTCCTCTTTGTTTCACTCTTTCGCCGGAAACGGATAAACCTTCGGCTACGATTCGTTTGAACAAGGTACTTCCCGAAATCGGAAAGATCGAAATTTTTCAAACCTGGAATCCATTGGAAGAACCTCAACAAGGAACATTGATTTCCCGTTCCCGATTCGAGAGACCGATCATCGATCTGAAAAATCGAAAGACCACCGAAGACTTAAAGGCCCTTCAGGAACAACCGGGAAGAAAAATCTGGTTCTGCGGTTCTTATGCAAGGTACGGAATTCCTCTATTAGAAGCGGGAGTTTCCACTTCCTTGGATGTAAGACGTTGGGTTGAGAATTCAATGCGTTCTTAACCCGGTTTCACGGCCGCATAAAGAACAAATTGAAAATATCTTTTCATTTTTTCCCCGCCGAGAAATTCCGCAAAACGGGAATACTTACGAGCGATCCTTTGCGGGATGTAGGGATCTTTCGTTTTCTTTTTGAGAAAACTTGAGAATCCTCTGAAGACATCTTCTTCTAAAAAATCAAAACCATCCGATACAAATCCGGAAGACTTTAAAAGCTGGGAAAGGGAATCGGGTGTGACTCGGTTATTTTTAGGAATAGAACTCAATGTACAAACTAGATCTCTCAACCAAGAGTCTATAATTCCCAATCTAGAATTTTTTAAGACCAACTCTGCGGAAACAAATCTACCTCCAGGTTTTAATACACGGAAGGCTTGTTTGCAAAACTCTTTTCGATCGGAAAAAAAAGAAGCGCTGTCCAAACAAAAGATTCGATCGAAAGACTGATGCGGAAAAGAAACGATCGCCGCTTCGACGGGAGAACAAATCAGTTCAGGCAAAGTATCAAATCGAGACTCTAACAGGTTTTTTGCAAACCTCACTTGAACCGAGGAACCGTTGACTCCAATAAGATCGGCAAAGTCTAGGAAAAATTCTTCCTTCCAGATAAAGAACTGATCCCCGCATCCGAAACCTAAGTCCAATACCTTGAGTCCCTGTTTGAGATCCGCTCTTTTGCCTAAGAGTCGAGCCAACGTTTTACAGGCAGTCGGATAATCCGTCGTGTCTTTCCAATAACCTAGATTTGCCCAAGAAGAATTTTCCGGATTGAGATAAAGATGTGTGAGAGTATTTGGAGCTTCTTCCGGTTTTATTTTTCTAAAAAGTCTCATTCAAAAAATTTCCTAAGGGAAAATAATAGAAATTCTGTATAGAATCGGCGATTTGAATCATTCTACGAAGTTCCTATTTTTTATCTTCGGAAATTTTTTTCGTAAAATTTCAATGTAGCTTCTCATGTCGCATTAACAAACGGCTACACACATATTTAGCCCGATCAATTGGTATTTTCAAATCCATCTCCCAAAACATTCGATCCTATCCATCACACTTTTAGATCCGATTAAACAAGAAGCAATTCGGTGTTTCGTCGAAAAAAAATTCAACGGTAAAACAGTTTATCCGATTTTCATCTTTCCCAAGGTTCCGACCTATCCGGAAAAACTTTCGATGTCGTAAAAATTTTTTCGACCTTTGATTCTCTTTTCAAAGAGAGAACTTCGAAGAACAAGTGAAACTTCTCTAAGAAAAAATCAAAGACCGATTTTCGGCGATTCGTTTTTTAGAGACAGATAAAGTCTTGGCCGAAACTAGAAAGTCCCAAAACTGAGATCGGCTTTTTTGCAAGTTCTTCTTGGTCAGCAGAAATAATCTTAAGATTTTACAAATGGATTCGTCTCAAACACAAGAAGGAGAGACTTTCTTGAAGCCGCAGCCCCCTTGAAAGTTGATCTTAGAAAATTTATTTATGTTTTTAGAATGGGTTTTTCTTATGAGACAAGTCAGCAAGAACTTGCATTAAATATTACTCGGATTAAGTATTTTAATTGAAGTTTTTTTTATACCATTCTTGATAGATAAAAATTTTGCCATTGGCAATAAACGCAGGGATCTTTCTGCATGATCGAAAAACGAATCAACAAATTCGGGGAAAACGGAACCTTCGCAACGAAGACCATCCCCAAGGGAACCTTGCTGTTCAGTTACAGCGAGTGGATCGAAGACGAAGAATTTGGATGGAAAGTTCTAACGGTCGACGAAGCTGAATCGCTTCCCGAATCCGAAAAGGACATTTTCATGAAATACGGATACGATGTGGACTTCGGGTTAGTGACCGGGCCTACTAGCGATCAGTATGTCATCAACCATTCCAATTTCATGAATCACTCCTGCGATCCAAATATGTGGTACGATCAGGATGATAACATCGTAGCAAAAAGGGAAATCCAAGCGGGAGAAGAGCTTACCATTGACTACGCGAATTTCATCGTAAACTTCGACCAAACCTTTGAGTGCGGTTGCGGGTCGACAAACTGTAGAAAATTTATTCGCAAGGACGATTGGAAACTTCTGATTCATGAATATCAGATGAACTTTCCGAAATTCATCCAAAAAGAAATCAAAAAGCTTTACGTTAAAATTCCGGTCTAAAGAGGCTCAAAGCGAGAATCTTACTTTCTAACCTTTAGAATTCTTTCCAGGATTCCTCTTCTGAGAAGTCCTGGAGAATCTTCGGACACCTTAGTACTTCGGGCGTTTTCTATCGAATAGAATGCGTCCGGCTCCACGTTTTTGACGATCGTCATTGCCTGACCGATTTTCTTCCTTTTTAAAACCGTAAAAATGATTTTCACCGGGCCGCGACTTCCTTGCCCGTTCATTGTCGTAACTCCGTATCCGGATTCGGAAAGTTTGTTTGCAATTTCATCTCCGTTTGTGGGAGAAATGATTCTCAAAAGAGAAAAACCGATCGCCAGTTTTTCTTCGAGAATCATTCCGATAAAGGTGCCGGTCGCAAATCCTCCCGCATATGCGAGATAACAAAGGGCGTTGTTTAGATTTTTAATGACCTGGGTGATCACGATAACCCAGAGAAGAACTTCTAAAAATCCGAGAGAGGCCGCAATTACCTTCTTTTCTCTAGTAAGAAGAATCACTCGGATCGTTCCGATTGACACGTCGGTGACTCGGGCAAGAAAGATAAAACAAGGAAGGACACAATAATCGAAGATAGGATTTCCGGGACTCAATTCCATACAAGACAAGAATCGCCGAAAGAACGATTCTCGTCGATGAGAATTGCACCGTTCCATTTTTCCATATTTCCCGTTAAGACAAAACGTTTCCTATAGGAATCAGAAATATTGATAAAGAAAATTGAATATTTACCACTTCCTGATTTCGGAGTAAAAAGGATCAATCGTCGGCTTATTGTAGTTTCTGTATGAATCTCTCCATTCGTTCGTCTTACATTTTACAAGGAATAGAAAGTTCCCCGAAAAACTTCGATCAAAGAAAAAATTCTTCCCGAATCACCGGATGATTCTTGAGTATATCCAATGCTTCTTGTATCAATTTTTTACCGGTTTCCGTATGATTCCATACGTTAAGTCCGGACGGGTGTGGCAACGGAATCCAATCGAGTCGGACCCCATAGAATTCCCGTGAAAAAGTTTTACCGATCACGTCTTCAAGCTTGTATTTTCCAAACTCAAACAACTGATCAATCGCGAGTTTGCCGATAGGAATCAAAAGTTCCGGCTTATGAAAACGAACTTCAAATTCGAGAAACTCGGAACAGTTTTTCACTTCTTCCAAGTCCGGTTTACGATCCCCACTTTTCGCCTTACCAGGAAAACATCTGCAAACAGCGGACATGTTCACCTTACTTCGAAAAGTTTCCTCCTCGATCCCTATTTTTTTGAACCAGCCAAAAAGAGTTTTTCCCGCTGTATAGGCAAAAGGTTTGCCAAATCTTTCTTCGTGGATTCCGGGAGCCTGGCCTAGACTAATAATTCTTGAGGAAGGAATACAACCGTGAACCGGATTGCCCTGCATTTTGGGACATTTCCTACAACTCAAAAGACGATGAATATGATTCGAATATTCTAATTTTCTACTTTTCATAGGACGGAGAGATTGAATTGATAAATATCCTGAGCATGCGCGTCAAATCTTCTTCCGCTCGGATTCAAGAATTTAAAACCTGTCTCAAAACCTTACAATAAATCAATTACAATCACTTAGGCTGTTCGTAACAAAACGCAGTAGTTCCCGCAGATTACGTCTCTTGGGTAGTTATGGACTTTCGAACAATCTTTTTCGTCGTTCAATTCCTATAATTCTAAGGTTTTGAGACAGGTTTTAATTTTTCAAATTCCAAAAAATCGGATACGAACCCCTCTACATATTCAAAAAATAAGATATAATTCATTTACCGATCAGATCTATCACTCGGTTTTCGGGTTTTTAAAATTCCCTGACTCCGTCGGAGATTCGAACCGAATATAATTCCGGCTCGATTCCGAATTTCCCGAAATGGCGAGTTTTTATCCTTTCAAACAAAGTATTTTTCCTGCCCGCTTTGTCCAGTATCAAAATACAACCGCCAAAACCACCTCCAATCATTCTTGCACCCAGAGTTCCTTGGACTTTAAGCTCTTCTACGATAAAATCCGTTTCGTCACAAGAAACTTCGTAGTTTTTGGAAAGAGAATCATGGCATTCGAAAAGAACTTCACCTACCGTTTTCGCATTACCGCTTTTTAAATTTTCGATTACTTTCGAAGTTCTTAATCTTTCTCCGATGACATGCATTGCTCTTTTTATTTCGATTTCATTAAGATCTTTTTCCAAATCCTCCGGTCCGGCTTGATAAAGCGTTCGAATGGAAGGTTTGTGTTTTTTGATTTTATGAAACGCGGATTCCACCTCTTTTCTACGACGATTGTAGTCGCTGTCCTTCAGAGAATGTTTTACTTTTGAGTCGATCAGATAAAACTCGCAACCTTCCAAATTCATCTCATGAAAATCGTATCGTAAACTTTCCGTATCGAGAGCGATACAAAAACCTTCCTTTGCGATGGAAATTACAAACTGATCCATAATTCCACAATTAACACCGACGAAATGATTTTCAGCCCTTTGGCCTAACAAGGCGATTTCTTCTCTGGAAAGTTTCCAGTCGTGAATTTCACAAAGAGCAAACGCAACCGCGACTTCAAACGCGGCGGAAGAAGAAAGCCCCGCGCCTTGAGGAATATTTCCCCAGACGACCAGGTCGAAAAAATCCGAAATGAAATTGAGTTTTCGAAACTCCTCGATCACTCCATAAACGTAATTTATCCAAGGACGTTTGGAATCGAACACGATTGATTCCGTTTCAACTTTTTCTCCGGAAAAAACGGAATAAATTCTAAATTTTTGTTCTTTATTTTTACGAATCGCAATTCGAATCGAAAAGTCGATCGCCGCGGGAAGAACGATTCCTCCCGCATAGTCCACATGCTCACCGATTATGTTGATTCTTCCAGGAGCCGAGAAAAAACGAATGTTTCCCCCGTCCGAAGGGAATTCGCTTTTTAGAATTTTTGTTAAGTTCTCTTGATTCATTCGATCCTTTTTAGAAATCCCGAAAACATTGTTAAAAAGTTTTGTTCTAGTCAATCCTTCTCCGCCTTTTGCATCGTAATTTCCCAGTACAAAGAACCTCGAAACTTTGAAAGTCATTGATTCTTAAGACATACGTACGACTCGGATTTTTCTTGCCCGCCAATTTCGCTTTTCCAAACTGTGCAAGCGTTCCCAATTTAGAACGTTTTCGTCATTAGAAATGTAAAAAGGGAACTTCGTAATAAATTATGATTCGATTAGAAACCAGATTCGCTTCTTCCTTTGTACATTCCGGGAAATTCGAATCTTTTTTAACGGAAGCGGAATTTTCTCGACGCACACTTCATTCTTTCCAGGGAAAAGGAAACGAATATTTAGGATGGTTGAATCTTCCCAAAGAAATCAAAGAATCGGAAATCGAAAAAATCATCCAAGTCGCCCAACGATTAAGAGATTCTTCCGAAGTAATCGTCGTAATCGGAATCGGAGGTTCCTATCTCGGTTCCAGAGCCGTACTAGAAGCGACCCTTCCATTTTTCAAACAATCCTCTAAAGGGAATCCGGAAATCTTTTTTGCGGGACATCATCTCGAATCCAGATATTTGTCCGAATTGATGGAATATCTCAAAGACCGAGATTTTTCAGTGAACGTCATCTCCAAATCAGGAACGACAACGGAACCAGCAATCGCGTTTCGCCTATTGTGGGAATTACTTCGTAAAAAGTATGGAGCGTCCGCAGCTTCAAGAGTTGTGGCTACCACAGATTCTTCGAAAGGCGCCCTAAAAACGTTTGCGGACGTGGAAGGGTTCGACACGTTTACAATTCCGGATAACGTAGGAGGAAGATATTCCGTTTTAACCCCGGTCGGGTTATTTCCGTTGGCGGCGGCGGGAATACCAATTCGAAAATTTATATTAGGATCTCAGAATATTTTAAAAAATCTTCACGCCGAAACTGATCCCGTTCGAAATCCGGCTACCTATTATTCCGCCTTTAGGAATTATTTTTTATCCGAAGGAAGACATATAGAAATATTAGCAAATTTTAATCCTTCACTACGATATATTTCCGAGTGGTGGAAACAATTGTTCGGGGAAAGCGAAGGAAAAGAGAACAAGGGAATTTTTCCCGCCTCCATGGACTTTACGACCGATCTACATTCTCTCGGACAGTACGTTCAAGAAGGCAAACGAATTTTATTCGAAACAGTTCTAAGCCCCTCCGACGTTCATTCAAACTTGATTTTGAAGCCGACTCCGGACAATTTGGATTCTTTGAATTTTCTTTCGGGGAACACGCTCGGGCACGTGAACGAACAAGCCAGACTCGGAACCCTACTTGCACATGCGGACGGCGGAGTTCCCTGTTTGGAACTCATTTTTCCAGATATATCGCCCGAATCCTTGGGAGAAGTAATGTATTTTTTTGAATATTCCTGCGCGGTCTCAGGTTATTCTTTAGGCGTAAACCCTTTTGATCAACCCGGAGTAGAAGCATATAAAAAGAATATGTTCGCCCTTTTGAATAAAGTCGGCTTTGAAAAAGAGGGAGACTTTCTGCGCAAAAGAATTCTCGGAAACTAAAAACCAAAGTTACACTTCCGTAATGTTGGGAAGAAGGACCTCGGTTGAATTTCTTTTCAAGGAAACCAACTTTCTTACTTGACATCTTTTAAAATTGAGAGATGGATGAAAGAATGAAGAGGTGCAGAAACAAAATCGGTTTTCCTCTAACGACCTATATTTTGGCGTTTTCGTTTCTGTCTATTTCAATCCTCTCTTCCAGCAATTTTCCTGGGAAGTTCCATCCTCACAATCACAAACAGACAATAAACGGGGTTGAATCCGAATATAAAGAGCCGGTTCAGTTGGAGGAAGAATTCGAACTCCTTCTCAGTTCCCTCTCTTTAATCCATAAAAACATTCCATTCGTATTCAAAGGTAAAATCACTTCCCTCCAGGATAGGTTCCAATTCCATTTCTGTAACATCCAAACTCTCAATCTATCGAATTTACCTCCTCCTTCTCTCGTATAACTCTAGTATAATCTTCTAGTTTTGCCTTCACGGGGAAATGTGTTTTATAGTTCGCTTTCAGCTATTCTTGCCATATTGAATGAAACGCATTTAGGTCTTCGATCCTCACTTTTGTCACAGTTGATTCCAAATATTGTCTTTATTACTATTTGCAACTTACGGATCTTCAAATTTTGTCAATCAGAATCTACTCTTCTTGATCCGGGATTGGCATACTTGTTCCGCAAAATCAAATATAACGAAATTTCAACTTGGAAAAAATCGACTTCCTAGATTCTAAAATTCGCATATATTCTTTTTCCTAACCGAGCTAAAAATAGGTTTTCTTTCTCAAAAAACTTGGATAGTTTTTTTGAGGAATTTTCTCCTCAAAAAAAAATGGACCAAGAATTTAAAAGATGGCCTCATTTTCTTAAGATGATCAAGGCCGGTGCACGAATCGAACTTACGGGATATGTATTCAACAATATTTTCCGACTGCATCTGGAAAAATTCGTAAGCCTCTGTCTCAAAAACTACGACAAAAACGATCTGGCTCCCTTTGTTTGTTCCGTGATCCAGGAAATGCTTTTACGTGCCGGAATCTCCAACCTAAGAGAATACTTTTTTCAGGAAATCGATTTCTTGAACCAAAATTCGTTCGATTACAACGAAGAAGAATTTAGAAAATTCTTAAATACCTTAGACCTACGTTCGGTACGAAACTCTCTAAAGGCGAAAGGTCTATTCTTAAAAGTAATCATCCGTCACAATCGCACAATGCTTATCGCCGAAGTATTAAATAACTCTAAAGCAATTCCTTCTATGGAAGAATCTCTAAAACAATACATCGCATTCTCAATGGAATATAAGGATTTAATGGATTACTATAAATTTTATCCCGAAGACAAGGAAGGTAAGGACTTAGGACTCGCATTTTCAATCCTGACACTCCGGGAAATCGGATTAAAACCAGAGTTGTTTCGAATCAGTACCGGAGAAGGAATATATACTTCCAGAATAGAAATTCCTCTCGAAGGGAAATACGGAAGCATTCGTGAACAAATCTTGAACGATAAGGAAATTTTTCCTTTTCCGAAAGACAATCATAAACAGGAAAACGAACCTCCTTGGCAAACAAATCCTTGTAGTCATTGCGGAAGAACCGTGGACGATCGGATTTTATTTTCTAAAATTCCGGACGATATTCCGATCAAAAATATCCCGAAATCCATCCAAACGGAAAGTAAAATCTGCGCCTGGTGTGTTGCTTCTTATCTCTGAGCAGGAATCCGGCAAAGTTCCAAAAATTCTTCCCAGCGAGAACCCAAACGTCCCGAAAAATCTTTTTCCTTTAAAGAAAGGTAATATTCTTTTTCTCCCAAGTCGAGTGCTTCCCCAGGAAACAATCTTCCAGCTAATCTTTGTTTGGCGGCAAGCTCCTTAAAAATATAAGAAAGATCGAAAAAGGTTTCCGGTTGAATTTCGCTTAGAATACCGCTGTTCAATACGGAAATTCCGACATAAAATAGATTACCCTTTCCGAAAACGATCTTTCCGTCGTTGAGTTCCAGTCCGGTATAATTCGCGGATTCCGGTCGAGGTAGAAGATACAAAAGACAATCGTTTTCTGAAAGAGAACTTGGAATTTGGAAAAGATTTTCTGGAAAATAAAGGAAGTCCGGGTTTACGATCCCGATCGTTTCTCCCATCCAACCGGCTTTTTCTAGCCCGGTTCTAATTCCTCCTGCGGTTCCCAAGATTCCTTTTTTTTCCTCCGAAAATATCAAAGGAAAAAGAGAAAACGTTTCGAGTTCTTTACGGATCTTTTCTCCTATGTAATGTGTGTTAACAACCGCACCTTCCGCGTTTTGTTTCCAAACCTGGAACAAAGAATAATAGATGAGTGGAATTCCGTTTATGGGAAGTAAGGGCTTCGGAATGTTTTTTGTCAGCTCCTTCATTCTTGTTCCGAAACCGGCCGCGGGAATAAAAAATTTCAAAACGGATCCTTCATCGTTTTATTCCTTTCATAAATAAAGAATTGGACAAAAGTTCTTCTTTTAACAGATAAAAGAACACATAGAGTTGATCCGGAAACAAACCGGCTTGAACGACTTCCAAAAGATTATCGAGCGCGTTTAAAACACTCATTCTGTATTTGTCCATCTTCTTATCGGCCACCAAATAAAAGTAAGAGCCGAGCGCTTTGTAAGAACGTTGAAGACACTGGATATAATAACATTCCTTGAATCTCGGAAAGTTCTGCTCGCTAAGCTTTAAAAAAAGCTGATAGAGCCCTTGCCTCATTCCGAAAGAAATCGGTCTGTATGCATCGTAAAGAATACTTGAAAGATCGTAAAAGGGAGTCCCCATCCTCGCATCCTGAAAATCAATCATACAAATTTGATTTCCAGAATTGATCAAAAGATTTCTTCCGTGAAAATCTCTATGACAAAAAACCTTCACCGGATACTCGGCAAGAAAAGCTGAACATTCTTCGATGAAAATTTTCACTTCACTTCGTAATTGAGTCCTAAGACGAAATTCCTTCTGAAGCTTTAAATAA
>NZ_CP024871.1:602500-722500 GCF_000306675.2 Leptospira mayottensis 200901116 | reverse complement strand
CCAGATCCAGGAGAGATTTGATGAGGTCACGAATTCGAACGTTAGCCGCTTCAATTCTTTTATAAATTTCTAATCTTTCCGCCGGAACGGATTCTTCGGCTTCGATGAGTTCTTCAAGATAGAGAAGACTCGCTTGAAGAGGATTGTTCACCTCATGTGCGATTCCGGCGGCGAGTTCTCCGATGGAAGCGAACCTGGCAGTCTCGTAGAGTTGTTTGTCCAAAAGTTTCGTCTGGGTAACATCCGAAAAGATCAACATTACAGTCTCCCCGCCCTCTCTATATTTTTTAAGAGGAAGGATTTTGATTGAGAAGAAATTTTCCTCTTCTTCAATATATCGAATCGTAAGATCCAGAAAGACAGCCCTTCGAGAATCAAGACAATTTTTGATTCCGGCTTTAAGTTCTTCCTCTACATTTTGATCAAAGAGAGAAAAGAAATTCTCTCCGGAAGTCACATTCAAAACCTGGAATAAAAGAAATTTAAGAATCGGAGCCACTTCCAGAACGATTCCTTCCGGAGTGAGAATCACGATCCCGTTGTTCATTGCGGAA
This sequence comes from Leptospira mayottensis 200901116, assembly GCF_000306675.2. Lineage (NCBI taxonomy): Bacteria > Pseudomonadati > Spirochaetota > Leptospiria > Leptospirales > Leptospiraceae > Leptospira > Leptospira mayottensis. The sequence goes on along the minus strand of NZ_CP024871.1, from coordinate 721,946 downwards.
AATAAATTTCTAAGTTTGATTTCGGAAGAACGAATGAGTTCCTCGTTTTTCTTCTGTTCGGTGATGTCAAGAAGCAAAAGAATTGTTCCGATCGAGTTTCCGTATTCATCCCTGATTCTAGACGAAGCAAGAAGCATAGGAACTTCAATATCCGGAAAAATTTTCATTTTAATTTCTGTTCTTAACTCTTCCTTATAAAGCCTGTCCAAAATTGCAGGAGATAGATCTATAAATTTTCCCAGAGGAAGGTCGATAAAATCCTCTTTATGAATTCCTAATATTTTTTCGAGACTCGGATTACCGTAAGTTATATAACCCTCGTCGTCAGTGGAAATGAGAGGAACTTCTATGGAATTAAGAAGCGCCCCTTGGAATTGCAGTTTTTTAGAATTTTCTATTCTCGTCCTTTCGGTTTTCGCGTTTTGAAGAGAACTATGGACATCAGAAATAATTTCCTCGTAGAGAAAATTTTCCCCGGAATCAAAAGCCATTCCTTCCAAGGATAAAATCTCGATTCCGACGAGGAATTGTCCCTTTTCCCGGATTCCGATCGAAAGACTTCTACGGAATTTATAATCCACAAAGATCGATTCCCATTCGGGATACTTTCCGTTTCCAAACTCGTGAATGATAAAGTTATCCTTCGTATCGATCAGTCTCCTCATAGGAAACGGAATATTCGAAGAAATGAATGAATGAATTTTGAGTTTCAACTCCGAATTTATGCCGCTTTGTCCTAAAACCTGAAGTTCATCGTCCTTATAAAAAAAGGCCCAGACTAAAAAGTAATGAGGATTTTCCTTCAAAGTATCGCAGAGTTTCTGGAAGATGGCAACTTCCGAAGTCAAGTATCTCAGGTTTTGCCTTAAAAGCCTCAAGGTCCTTAAGATACTTTGCATATAATAAAGTCTAAGTTCGGTTTGTTGAATTTCGGACTGATCGGTGAAATAAAATAGCAGTATCCCTTGCCCGGCAAAAGTCGAAGCGTTGATCGTACAATTGACGAACTTTTTCTTTCCACTTTTATGCCGGAGTTGCCAATAAACTTTTAAAGGAGGTTCGTTGTGTTTGACCGTAAAAGTTTTCCTCGGATACGAGGAACTAAAAAGAATGAAATCACGCGATTTCCCTTGGAGTTCTTCGGAAGAATAACCTAGGATATTTTCAAGAGCGGGGTTTAGATAAAGAATGGTTTCGGTTTCCACATCCAAAGCGAGAATTCCTTCCTGAATCGGATGGAAAAAGGAACGAAGCACGGAAGATAAAGTGTCTAACATCCTGATTCCGGGTAAAACCTGGAGTGAGTCTCGACTTACTTTTGATTCTTTGCAAGAACTAATTCCGGAATTTTATTTTTACTGATTTCGACAAACATTCTAAACGAAAAATTGCTTGAAAGGAAACTTTAAATCCCACTGAGATAGGATTCAAACAAACCGTTTTCGGCTATGCCTTTTTCTGATTCCGGCTCATCGAGCGTTAAGACGAATTCCGAATCAATCCGCCTTCCGAAAAGAGAAAATGAAATAGAGAATCTGCATTTATGAAATCGATGTACGAATTATTCCTCAACTATTATCATTGGAAAAAGAAAAAATACATGAAAGAAACTCTCGGGTTTCGGGATTTTGAAGTAGAAACTGGAGGAAATTCAATTTATTTTCTGGAAAAAAACCAGAAACAAAATAAGACGATTCTTTTGATCCACGGTCTTCTGGATTCAGCAACAGGACTTAGAAAAGTGGCTCCTAAAATTCGGCAGGACTATCGAATATTGATTCCGGATATACCCGGATTTGGGAAAAGCAAACTCCCGCCGCTAAAGTATCTGTATCAAATAGATGTATTCGGAGATTTGATTTACGAGGCGATCCGAAAACTGCAACTCACCAAACTTGTATTAGGCGGTCATTCCATGGGAGCCTTGATCGCAATGCACGTCGCTCTCCGAGACCGCGAAAAAAGAATTTCTAAATTAGTTTTGATCTCTCCCGGCGGAGTCCCACATCCCCAACGGGACGAGATGAAAGAACTTCTGTTTCCTAAAAACGAAGACGACCTTTTAAAACTGATTGAGGCTTTGTACTACGAAACTCCGGAATTGCCGGGAAAAATCGCGAGAAAGGCACTCATTCGATCTTGGAACGAACTTCCAAATCAATTTCTTACCGCAAATACTTTGGAAAGAGAAGAAGAAATTTTTCTTGGAAAAAAACTGGGAGAAATCAAAATTCCGGCGTTGATCGTGTCGGGCAAGGAAGATCCAATAACGGATGTCGCAATGACGAAGAAACTACATTCTTATCTGAAAAAGAGTAAGCTCGTTCTACTTCCCGAGGCAAAACATGCAATTCACATGGAAAAACCGGAAGAACTTTCTTTAGAGATAAATCGTTATCTCAATTGAATCGGAAATTATTTCCGTAATGAACTTTTCAAAAGAGGGATTAAAATGATTTATAGATTCGAATCGATATTGATCTGCCTTGTGGTTTTGTTTGTATTCACGTGTAATCTTACGACAAATCGCAGAATTATAGATAAGGAAGAACGAATGCGCAATTATCTTTTGAAATACGCCGGGAATGGTTGTAATCCTGGTCTGCAATATGCGGTCACATCTCCTCGGGAGTTACTTTATAGTTCAAGCGTAGGATCGGCGGATATAGTGGGAAATGTGCCTTTGACCAAGGAATCACAAATGATGATTCATTCTATGTCTAAAACGTTCACTGCGGTAGCAGTTCTTCAATTGATAGACCAGGGAAAACTTTTTCTAGATGATTCGGCGCGCAGATATCTGCCGTATATACCGTACGATGAGAAAGTGACAATCCGCCATTTATTAGCGCAAACTTCTGGTATTCCTGATCCAATTCCCTTAAGCTGGGTTCATACCGCACAAGAGGACGGTTCGTTTGACGAGGATCGCGCACTCCGTGAAATCTTAGAAAAATATTCGAAACTGAATTTCGAGCCTGGAAAACGATACTCTTACTCAAACATATCCTATTGGCTTCTTGGTAAGATTGTGGAGAAAATTTCTGGAGTTTCTTATAAGGAATATATGACTTCTAAAATATTCAAGAAGTTGAATCTTTCTGAGTCTGAGATGGGTTTTTCGATTCCCATAGGACCGAGACACGTTAAGGGATATCTCAGAAAATTTTCGTTTCTGAATCTTTTTAAATCTTTCCTGTTGGATTCCAAGTTTTTCGGAGAATACGAAGGAAATTGGCTGCATATCCGTGATCACTATTTGAACGGTCCATCCTTCGGCGGAATCATTTCTAACGCTGAATCAATAAGTTTCTTTTTGCGGGATCAGTTAAGTGAGGAATCCGTCCTTTTTTCCCACAATGTGAAGTCTCTTTTTTACCAACCTCAAAACGACAATCAAGGAAACTCAGTAGAAATGAGTTTGGGCTGGCATATTCGGTCTTTGAATGGAAATCGGTATTATTTCAAGGAGGGCGGGGGCGGCGGATTCCATAGCGAAATGAGGATTTATCCCGACCGAGGAATCGCGACCGTAGTAATCTCCAATGATACAGAATTTAATACCCGAGATTTTTTGAACGAGACCGATCCTGAATTCTTCTCCAAGTAAGACGACTATGTGACGCAGACTCAAGGCGCTCCTACTTAAAGGGCGCCGAAAATTTCTTTGACCGCTTTGATTACGTCTTGAACGTCTTCTTCTTTCATTCCGGGAAAGAGCGGAATGGAAAGCGATCTCGCATACATCGCGTTCGAGTTGGGGAAAAGTTCTTTTTTAAAACCGAAACGAGAACCGTAAAAAGGATGCTCGTAAAGAGGAATAAAATGAAGGCTGGAACCTATATTCCGTTTTTTTAATTCGGATGCGAAGATATCACGATCCATTTTCGAAGAAACGCAATCCACTTCCACTCGGAAAAGATGCCAGGAATGTTCTCCGTTCGGCGCGTTAAGAGGAAGGTGTAAAAACGGAAGATCAGAAAATTCTTTTTTGTATAATTCGGCTATTGAAATTCTTCGCTTCCAAAGATCATCTGCTTCGGAAAGTTGAACAATCCCGAGAGCCGCGGCTATATCCGCCATATTGTATTTAAAACCAGGAGAAACAACTTCGTAATACCACCCGGGACGATCGTAGGTTTCCCGATTGATTCCGTGCAGGCGCATGAGTTTGATTCTTTCGGCAAAATGAGAATGGTTGGTTGTTACCATCCCTCCTTCTCCGGTTGTGATTCCTTTGGTCGCATAAAAACTGAAAACGGTAAAATCGCCGAAAGTTCCGATCTTTCTTCCTTTATGAACGGCAGGGAAAGCGTGAGCCGCATCCTCTATCACATAAAGATGATATTCTTTAGCGATTTCTAATATACCTTCCATGTCGCAGATAACTCCCGCGAGATGTACAGGAAGAATGGCTCTTACTGTTTTACCGGTTTTTTTGTGAAATAGGGTTCCATTTTGATAAATACATTCTCTTTCTATGGTGGTGCGAAGGGTTGTGGGAGTCATCAAATTGAAAATCGGATCCACATCCGTAAGAATAGGTTCCGCATCGAAGTAGCAGATTACTTCAGCGGTTGCGGTGAACGTCACCGCAGGACAGATGGCGGCATCTTCACGACTCATTCCGATCGCTTCCAAAGCCAAGTGAAGCCCGGCGGTCGCTGAATTGAGAGCGAGAGCGTAATCGGCTCCGGTGTAACGCGCAAATTCTTCCTCGAATTCCTTTACTTTTGGCCCCGAAGTAATCCATCCGGAGCGGAGGACCGCGGAAACCTCTTCGATGGCCCTTTCGGAAATACAAGGAAGAGCAAATGGTAGAAAGGTTTTGCGTGCTGTAATCATATATCGGACATAACCTCCGGTGCTTTTTTAACTTCGGCAGATTAGCGGTTTTCCTGAGTTGGAAATAGATCCGTGAAAGTGAAAAATGTGGGAACTCCACAATCTCCAATTTGAAATGAAATCATGATTGCAAAGTCGTTAATAATAAAATGTGAACGCATTATATTCCGAGTAATGCTCTTTTTTAAAAAAGATTTTTAGACGAAATTGAAATTGGGAAACGCGTTCAGAATCGTTTACTATGAAATTCGCAGGAGATTCGCTCATCTCCCTATATCCAATTCACTTTCTTGAATCCTACACCTAAAACCCAATTTTGAATCAGAATTGAAATCTTTTCCCAGAAAATATATTTTGCCTTAGTGGCCTTAACTTTTGGGGAAATTCTAGACAGAATTCGGATCATCGACCGGGATGTTACCGAACTGAGTCGCCTAAAATCCAGGCTTCCCGCAGATCGACCTTATTCGTCTTCTTTACAAATTTCTTTCGATAAACAGATCAATGAACTCTTAAACGAAAGGGTCGGGCTCATGGAACTCGAAGTTCTGGATCCACCTTCTTGGATTCTAGGAGTTCCCACAATCGGGGTTCCACAGGAAACACCGGTTCCGATCAAAGGGCTTTTTCCATCCGGAGATTTATCCAAGGAAAAACCGGACGATCAAGACGTAATAAACTTCCTTCGGGAACTTCCCAAGACGGAAATCCATCTCCATCTTGAGGCTTGTGTCAACAAAGACACCATGAAACGGTTGATGGCAAAGAATGGAATCAGCGTAACGGACGAAGAGTTCGAAGCTAAATTCAACTTCAAAGATCTCAATGGATTTATTCAGGTATTTTTTTTCATCCAATCCCTTGTAAAAGAACCTGCCGATTTTTCATTTTTCGTGGAAAGTCTCTCAGAATATATGAGAGCCAACAACATCGTATATACGGAGGTATTTTTTGCTCCGTCTAAGTTCATCCAGAACGGGCTTGATTTTGAAGAGATGGTAAACTTTCTCATAAATCGCATCCGAGAGGAAAAAGAAAACGACGGGATCACCATACGATTGTTAGTCGACGTATCTCGTTCTTTCGGACCGGAAAACGCGATGAACAATTTGAACCGAGTTTTGAAACTCAGACATCCCGAGGTGATCGGAATCGGACTAGGTGGCGCGGAGCTTATGGGACCTGCGAGAGACTACCAAGCCGTTTTCCAAAAAGCAAGAGAAGCAGGTCTGAGAGTGGTAGCACATTCTGGAGAAGACGACGGCCCTTGGGCGATTTGGGAAGCAGTGGAACTGCTCAAAGCTGAAAGGATAGGGCACGGAACCTCTGCTATCCAAGATCCCGAACTGGTAAAATATCTGAGAGAGAATCATATCCCTATCGAAATTTGTGTGACGTCTAATGTCTTCACCGGAAAATACGTCCGAAAGGAACAGAATCACCCCGTTCGTTATTATTATGATCAGGGACTTCCTCTCAGCATCAACACGGACGATCCAGAAATATTCAATGTAAATCTTACATACGAATATTATAAACTATGGAGATTCTTGGATTTCTCTTTGGATGAAATTGTGGATCTAATCCGCCAGGGAGTTTTCGCCTCTTTTCATCCGAACAAAGAATCACTTTGGTCGGAAATGGAAAAAAAGATTTATCTCGTAAAAGCAAGATACGGTCTGAAACGATAAGATTTATCTTATTCCTTCTCGGATAAATTCGAATCCCATTCAAGTCACTTTCGCTCAGGCATTTATTGGAACAATTGTTTGTTCTAAAATCCAAGTATTTTTCACAAAAGGCATGAAACTACAAAGTACAACTTATCCCTACAAAAATAACTCCAACTCCCAGCGCTTTTAAGTGCACCTTTCCAATAAGTCTGCTCCAAATCAACTCCCACTTTCAGCAATAAAGTCCGTTCCAAAGCACAAAAAAACGTAATTTGTGGGAACTCCTACGTTTTTATTACTGGCTCACTGAATGATTATAACTGATTTCTTTTAAAGTCTTGGGACATTCTATTTAGAATCTTGTTTTTTTCCTGTTAGGCGAAGTGCTGTACTATATTATTTTAGAAAATTTGGATACTTTTCTTAAGCATGATACGATTCTTACTCATGCCTATATGATAGAATGAATTTGAAATAAATCTTCGTTCAAAAGCGGAATTTTTATATAGTTCTAGGTTATAACGAAGTTATATCGAAATCATCTATCTCTAAAATAAAAATAATTTATAATACCCGGAAACGACGTTCCAAGCTAAAACTGTAAGCTTTTAAAAACAAGTTCTGACTATATCGTTTCAAGTATTTTCTCGACAACAATAGAAATTCTGCTTATAAATGGATGTTTCTCTTCTAAATCCATTGGCCTTTTGAATCTTTTTTCCCTTTTGGCCCAATCAGACCGACCTACTTTTTAACACTAGTTAACTTTGAAAGCCCTTTTATTTCCAAAACCACTCGAATTTGCCAGTTTTGCGCCTTGTTTATAGATTAAAAGCCCCAAAAGAAGGAATTCGAATGAACCAAACATCCTATTCTTGTAATTATATAAAAATTAAGAAAGGTTTGAATTAATATTGTAATGTGACATAATTATATAATGATAAAAACTTTAGAAACCTCCTCAGAAAATCAAAAAATCAAATCAAGATTAAATGGATTCCAATTGCACATTTGGGATAGTACACAAAACAAAGAATTATTAAAACCGGTAAAAGAATTCAGTAAACAAATCTACAAAGATGCAGGCTACTCGGAATATGAAACCATTGACTTAGACAACTGGTCAACATGGTTTTTTGTAACCTTCGATGGACATCTTCAAGCCGCGACTAGAATTGTAGAAAAAACACAAGAAAACTTGATTCCTTTGGAGATCGTCAAAAGATTTCCATCCGGAGAACACTATAATCTCAAAGATATTAACGTAGCCGATTGGAACTCGGTTAGTTTTAAACAAACAATTATTGGATTTCAAGCTTTCAAAATTGCCGCAACTGAATTGGCCCAGTACTGCCTGATTCGAAAATTTAGCATAGTTTACGGTATGATTAATCCAGCATGGAAAGGATTACAGCGAGTGTATTTTGATAATGGAGCAATTCCCTCCGAAGAACATTCAGAAATGGTTTACTACCCCGGATGTTTTCTAAATGGTGAACTAGCTCTCTTTCAGTTGATAGAAATCAAAGAAAACGCTTTACAAAATATCGCGTCAAAATTGTAGTATTTCTGTTGTAAATAGACATGAATTTTTCGAATTATCTTTGTATTAGTGTTTCGCTATATATTTTCTTTTTGGGAATGTATATTTTTAGATTTCCGGATCGTAAAAAGATACAAAGATATTTTCTGATTCTATCTGGTTTTTTTTCGATTTGGATTTCGGCTTTTGTAATACGCCAATTTATAAGCTATGAGTATCGCCATTATGCCTTTGATTGGATGTTAATCCCTACGATTTTCTTTCCAATTCTTTTTGATCGGATTGTTTCTCTTATTTCTAACCCAGATCATAAATCACCGAAGTGGCAATTAGTAATTATTTCAATTTTTGTAATGTATTTTTTATGGGCATCAATTTCCTGCTCGTTTAGCATTCTGGACGACAAAGACGGATTTAAATATACTTCCACGATTCATTATCATATCTTTATCGGATACCAAATAGGATTTGTGGGATATAACATTCTAAAATTAATCAGATCCATCTTTTTATTTTCCGGGGAACAAAGAGTTCGGTTAACTTTGATGGTAATCGGAGTTTTTATTATTTTAATTTTTACGCTTATCTTTATATATATACTTCCTCTATTAGGAATTTTTTATGGGTTCTTATCTTCGATAGGTGCATTGATATTTTTCACATTTTGGGCAGTTGCTATTTTACAATACAATGCTTTTGAAATCAAAGCCGCCGTTCTTTCCGGTCAAAAGGTTTCTTTTTTCAATCGGGTAGTTTTAATTCCATTTCTAATTCTTTTTCGTTATTTAGATCCGAACGAATTTAGAGATAAATCCATTGCGTTCAAGACAGCTCTCACAACAGATATGCTTTATACTGATATGAATCTTTTATTTAATACGGATTTCGAATTAGATAGACGGGCTGAAGTATTAGCAAGAAAATATTACCGATATATTAAGTAATCTTTCTATTTTTTCCAATCTTGAAAACCTTATTTCTCTGAAAGCCGTGCTACAATTAAATTAACCGTGTCTCGATCTTTTTCTATTAAATTTATATATTTTTCGATAATTGACTTTGCGTTTGGAATCTTTTCAGCCCGACGGATTAAACGACTCCATTCTTCTATTTTAATTGTAAGATCCTCGCGAAATTTGACAACATTCGTTATCCTCGGTCCCACTCCATTAAGAACCCAATCTTTTTTATAATTAAAAACTACTTCAATAATAAAAGCGGTTTGTTCTGTTACCTCAATATCATCCGATTCAATTCTACTCAAAAGTGCCTGAGAAATAAAAATCGCAGAAGCAAATTGATTTTGCGTTATTTTTTCCCCGGTCCCTTCGGTTCTAATGAATTTGATCCTTTGCCCTGGTGTTTTTAGTTCCATCTAATTGCATTATTAAATAATATTTTTTTCTTGATTTTTATGCGTGGAGCATAAAATGCAGTCAATCGGTATGCAGAAGGAATATTCCAGTTCATTCATAGTATTGGATAGAATCGCTCGAATTACGCAATCCAAATTCCTTCAAGGAGCACTTCTATTTAATAACAAAACCCTACTCTTTCTTTTGAAGAAAGATTTTGGAAAATTATGGAGACATTTTAATTCACAAAATGAGATTCCTCGATAACTCTATGTTATTGCTACTTTCGTATTAAATCTTTGTGTTTGGACGAAAATCTCATTCGTACAAATATCTTTTCGCATCCAATCGGCTTAAGACTAAGCCGATATTTTATTTTGCGCACGGAGAAAGACACATATGACTCCAGTTATGTATTAGATACAGAGTTTAAAATTAAATTATAATCCGAGAAATTACTCCATTGAGAATTCGATTCATACAAAGACATTTTAAGTTAAGGCCAAGCAAGTTGCTAGTATTTATTCCATTTTTTTTTGTCGGACAAATTATCCTCGCTGGATGGGAGACACATTCGATGATTTCTTATAACAAAATAAAAAATAAGACACCTCTCAGTTTTAATGATATTGATTTCGAAGAATTGGAAAAAACTCTGAAAATTCAGATCGACGATTTCTCAAGAGAATCAATTCGTCGAAGCGATAATCTTAGACGAATTTTAGCTTTTAGAAAATTCGATAGTTTTCACAAGAATACAAACCTTATGCCACTGGAATTTTTCGAAGAAAAATGAATTAAACTTATTAATATAATATCAATTATAAAACACAACCCATACAGAACCACCAAAGATCAAGTACCTAAATTAATTTTATCACCACGACCCAATATATTAAAGGTTATAACGCCGCTGTTTGTGATTTTCAGAAGTATAATTGATGATCTTCGACTAAAATTTTTCCAGATCTGAAAAAAGAACTGAACACTTTCGAGCCGAGGATCCTTGGCAAAATTTTTCTAAAAAATAAAATCTATCTTTAATTTCTAAAGTTTCAGGAAGTCGAGGTGAAACACCGAGGAATAAAAACAAAAAGAAAGTTTGGTTTTACTCCCTTGGATCTCTAATATTGTGATATTGCCGGTTTTAATCGAGTTTTCCAAGGGCCTTCAACCAAATCTATTCCTAGAAATCTAATTTTTTACTTTCCGAACCATTCAATTGTCCGAACCTCAGTCCCATGCAACCAAGAATCAATATTATTACTCTCGGTGTAAAAGACTTCGAAAAGGCGGTTCGTTTTTACGAGGAAGGTCTCGGATTCCCCAAAATGAAATTTGAGGGAAATGTCGCCTTTTTTACGTTAAACGGAACTTGGTTTGCTTTGTACCCTCTGGAAGAACTCGCCGCAGATGTAGGCGTTTCCGCGGAAGGAAACGGTTTCAGGGGATTTACCCTCGCCTACAACGGACAATCCAAGGAAGAAGTGAACCAAGTAATTGTAAAAGCGGAACGGGCCGGAGCAAAAATCGTTAAACAACCTCAAGACGTTTTTTGGGGCGGTTATTCCGGTTACTTCGAAGATCCGGAGGGATATTATTGGGAAGTAGCCTGGAATCCCACTTTTTACCCTGGCCCTAAAGACTTCTGACCGGCCATATCTTTTTTGCAAAATATTTGTATGGTTCTTTGAGTATAAATTCCACCAATCGTCCAATGGATGACGGTGTCCCAAAAACTTCTTAGAATCAGAATCTCCGGCTTCCCTTCAGCGCATTGAATCTTCGGAGTCTCAAATGCATTGATTATACCGAATAAATATCCTCCTTGTTTGAAAGTTTGTTCTGGCTCGGGTTTCAAAGGAAGAGAACTCGATGTATTATAAACTCTTAATGTAGTATTGTAACAAACCTCGGTAGTCAAAGTTACAAAAATAAAGAATATTATTTTAAATAGTTTCATGGCTCAACTCAATTATAACAAATCAGATTTAAGGTTCTCGGGGAATAAATCCCGAGTGTCAATTGCTCGTAGATAAAATCCAAAAACGTGGAATATTGACGCACCTCTTTGATTCCGTTCGGACAATAACCCGTCGCATCAATCTGATACTTTCTAGGAACTATTCCCCAGAAGTAAAAGGATTGGGAGACTTCGTATACCTTAGGCGGTTGCGCGTTGAGTCTGGCTCTTTCTTCCAAATCGTTTTTACATTGCCTTCGAAGAACAGGCGGTACACAAGACTTAAGTGGTTTTTGAGGAAAACTCATTTGTACGTTTTGACAGTTTGCGTATAAACTCAAAATCAAAAATATTATCGAGATCCTAATGATTAGCCGCCGCTTTGACATTGACATAACCCTTCCCAAATATTCCCACAAAAAGATTAAAATCAGTTTCATTCACATTGGTATTTTTATAAACAGTTAGATGGTATTGACCCTTTTCCAATAATGGAATTTCGATCTTACAGGAATACGTGTTCCCTAAGTTCGTATTCGTACATTCCCTCTTAGAATCAAAAAGAAATCCCTTTTTTAGAAGTCGAACCCTCAAGTCCGAATCCGTGGAATCGACTTGAAAAATTCCTAATACGTTTTCGGACTGATTGAGGGTAAATTCATAATTTTGAATACTCTTTTCGGGATATATTTTTCCGTGGACGAACGACTGAAGGCGGACGATTCCGTTTTGCTCGTTTTGAATAAAAACGAGCCGTTCGGAACCTCCATTTGCTTGACAGTAGATAACCACACAAGCTGTCATCGTCACAATGATTCTTAACGAATTTCGCATATTATCTGTTTTGTTGTCTGTAAACTTTAACCGGTCGATTACTTTGTCCGGTACTTACGTAGACGTATTTTAAACTTAATTTTGGTACGGTAATTCCCGAATAAATCTGGCGATTGGTAACGTCTCCCAAGCCGTCTCCTCCCACTTGCTCCCAGCCACTGGAAGAACTTCCCGGATTTTGAAGATTCGTTCTCCAAATTTGAATCCCGTTTTCGTTGTCAAAACCCACATAGAGATACGATCCATTGGCTACCACCATCGTCATACTATGATTGAAAACGTTTCCAAAATTCGTAAAACCAGTTCCGTCGTCTCCGACTACCGACCAATCTCCCGAATCACAAGTGGATTTGTTTCCGCTCAGAGTCGGATCGCATTTCCAAAGTTGAGGTCTTCGATTCGTATAACTTCCATCCGTACAACCTTTCACAGTTTGCAAACTTTTTCTGGGCCCGGAGCGGTCTTCCGAAGTTACACAGATCGTTCTTGTAGCATACATCCTTCCGTTAAATTCGGCGAACTGGGAGAACGCCTTATCCGCTGGAATCAAATCCCGATTCTTTACAAGTTCGAGAGAGTACCAGTTATTGTTAGGAGAGTTATGCCATTTCGGATTGGATCTGGGGGCTACATCTTCCCAACCGGAACAACGATTTTTTCCTTCACAAGGGGCGGGGTTAGCGCTTGTGGAACGTATAATACTTCCGTTATGTAAGGAATTCGGAAATCCCCCGTTTGCGGCATAAAGTTTTCCCTTAAAAACGAAAAGAAAATCGATTCCCACATAATAACCCCAATTGGTCGTCGAGTCGCCAAACTGATTCAGTTTGTTATCATTATTTTTAGCCGCAAGGGTTCGAACAGAACGAACCGTTGAACCTATGCCGTCATCTAAACTCTCTCCACCGAAATAAGGCATTCTATCGATTCTAAAACGACTTCCACGTTGTCCATCAGTCGCATCACAATCGTTTCCAATTACACATCGAGTTGAATCGGAAGCATTAAAGGTGATTTTACCGAAATCGGGCGCGTTTGAACGGTTATTTTTTTTAGCGAAACCAACATAAACCCGATTATCAAAAACAGCAATAGACGAAGCTCCTGCAGTCAATTCTCCGGTAATCGTTCCCATATCAACATACTTAAAACCAAGATTAGCGGCCATGTTCGAAGAGTAGTAGAGATAGTCTAAACCACCTAACGATTTCGAACCCGCTATGAACATATGAGGTCTTCCGCCTAACAATCCTGTCGCGAAAACTCCTCTTCCGTCCTCATTATCTGGACCACATCCAGCGACAATGTCCGCGCTGTTACGAGTGCAACCTGCATGACCTATCGTAACGTAATTAGAGGAAATTCCCGACAAAGCAGTGTTACCCGATTGTTCCCCGACCGTATCCTTTTTGAAGGAAAAGAAAATCGACTCCGGAGAAGTTCCGTCGTAATGAAAACGAACAGCTTGATTTCCTTTCATATTCGGGCCGAGATAAACTTGATAATTATAATTGGTAAGAGAACCGAAAGACGAACCATCTCCGAACGGATCCGAAATAACGGGACCATCCGCAAAATTTACGGGAGAACTTCCGCAACCTACAAAGCTCGCCCTATCTTTCGGAGAAGATTGTAAATTCTCTTGACCGGATGAGTCACTGATCGCTCCCCAAATATCGTTATCAAATCCGTCTCCGTCCAACCGATTTGCCGCGATCACCGTGTAGTGACCGCCAGATTGAAGAAAGGTATGCGTTAGACATACTTTGGAAGGATCCGCAGGTGCTCCGCCGCAAGCCTTACCATTTAAAACTTTCGCACTCGTAACATCTCCTAAAGAGGAAACGCCTACGAATTTATACCTCGATTTACACTGAGACGAATTCGAACATTCCGCTGACTTTGCGGTATCGTTTCCAGTATATAAAGGTTTGGAAAAAGAAACGATCACCCGGTTTACGGAATTACAAACCGCATTCGTTAGTCTTAATTGCTCTTTTCCCATAAAATCAACGTTATTCGGACAACCTAAGGATTTGGGAGCAAAAGAGCGATCGTGAATCCCCGGCTTGTTTACTATGAGCGTATATGCTTTGTTCGAATTTTGCGAACCAGAAAGCGTGATCGTAAACGTATCCTCAGCTCCACTGATATTTTTCAAGGAGAAATCTCCGGTTTGAGAATTTCTTTTGAAATCCGCGTTATCGAAACAGGTTCCGACAAAAGTAGAACTGTCTACGACCTTGTAATTGGACAGTTTCAACGCTTCCTTATTGTTTACAAATTCGGAATATACGATTCGAATCTTGGTAGGCGACAAGGACGTAACCGATTTAACGGTAGGAACCGCTTTATTATATCTATTTACCGTAAGAATCGTGCTTCCGGATATAGAACCGTAAGTCGCCGTGATTGTAAAATATCCCGACTCAGATCCTGCAACAACCAATCCTTTCGATTTAAGCGCGTTACTCACACTTGCATTGCGCGTATTCGAACTGAACCAAGTAACCGTAGAAGTCAAATCCCTTTTGGTTCCGTCCGAGTACATTCCCACTGCAAAGAACTTTGTCTTTGAAGTTGATTCTACGTTCGGCTTGGTGGGAGATACCACGATCGAAGAAAGAGTCGCCACACTGACGTTTAGATTGGTAGTTCCCGAAACGGAACGGTAAGTAGCAGTGATTTTACTTGTTCCGACTTGCAAAGCGGTCGCCTTTCCCTTGGTTCCGACCGCATTGGAAATGTTAACCAATGAATCATTGGAACTAAACCAAGAAACAGAATCGGAAATATCTTGCAAACTGCCATCCGAATAAACGCCGAGCGCAGTATATTGCTGGCTAAGTCCTTTAGCAATATCACTGTTTTCCGGACTGATTTGAATCGAAACCAATTCGGACGGAGTCACATTGAAATTTACCGAATTGCTTTTTATGGAACCGTAATACGCGTAAATTTCAGTGGAACCTACCGAATGTGCGACTGATAATCCCCGATTCTCGTTAGCGTTAATAGTATAAGCCACTAACGGTTTGGAGGAAAACCAAGTCACAAGATTCGTAACATCCCGTTCGGAACCGTCCGTAAAAGTTCCTTTTGCTTCAAACTGTTGAGTCAGCCCCAGGGCTTTCGATGTGGACTCTGGACTAACGGTAATACTTACCAATTCTGCATCCTTAACAGTCATCGAAATCGGAGAACTTTGAATGGAATTGTAAGTTGCTGTAATATTCGAACTTCCTAAAGTAGAAGCGAGCGCAAGACCTTTTTTATCGGCGGTGTTTTCAATCGCAACACGGGAAGAATTAGAGGAAATCCAAGTCACAACCCGAGTCAAATCCTGGGTAGATTTGTCCGAATAGATTCCCGTCGCTGTAAATTGTTCCGTAAGACCTTTAGCAACGGAGGAAAAAATCGGTGTCACTTCTATAGAGGTAAGAGTCGCAGGGGTGACATTTAAAGTAGAAGAGCCCGATAAGTTTTCGTATCTCGCAGTGATCTTTGAGCTTCCAGTGGCAATTGCGGTAGCCAAACCTCCCGAAAGTATATCGTTGCCGACCAATGCTTTATTCGAATCGGAAGAGGACCAAGAAACCATACTTGTAACATCTTCCGTGGAGTTATCCGTATATGTTGCCGTCGCTTTAAATTGGCACGTTAGTCCCTTTGCAATGGACGGATTGCTAGGCGTCACCGCAACCGAAACGATAGCTGGCGAAGTCACCATAACCAACTTGGAAGAGCTTAAAACCGAACCTAAAGTAGCGGTAATATTACTGTCTCCCCGCTTGAGCATATGCGCCAACCCTTTGCTTCCGGCAGCGTTCTCAATGCTTACAATTTCCGTATCCGAAGATTTCCAAGTGACTTGTTCCGTAATATCCTGCGTAGAATAATCCGTAAAAGTACCTGTGGCTTTAAACTTTCTCGTAAGTCCCTTGGCAACGACAGCAAAATAGGGAGAAATTTCGATAGAAACGAGTTCCGCTGCAGTCACGGATAATGCGACAGTAGGACTGCTAACATTTCCCAATGCCGCTTTAATATTCGTAGTTCCGATCTTTTCTCCACGAACTTCTCCTTTGTATGACGGGACATTATCAACCACGGCAACTGAAGGATCGGACGAAAACCAGGTAACGGAAGAAGTGATGTCGGAACTAGAATTGTCCGAGTAAATTCCTCTAGCGGAAAAGTTTTTCCTTAAACCCTTTGCGAGAGTGGTAGTATTCATCGGACTGATTTGAATCGAAGCGAGAACGGCAGGAGCAACCTTAATGGTAGTTTTCCCGGACGTCGTTCCTAATTTGGCCGTAATAGTCGCGCTTCCGACCGCAACAGCTTGTCCCATTCCTTCTCCACCTGATACGTTAGACACACTTAAAGCTTTCGAAGAAGAAGTCCAAGTGACCGAGGAAGTGAGATCCTGCTTGGAGTTATCCGTAAAAATACCGGTCGCTTTAAATTGCTGAGTCAAACCTTTCGGCATCGAAGGAAGAATCGGAGAAACCGAGATCGAAACCAATGCCGCCTGAGTAACCGTAAAGTCCGTAGAACCTTCGACTCCGCCAATGGAAGCAATAACTTTAACAACGCCTTGATTCAAAGCAGAACCCAAACCGTGACTACCACTCGCATTGGAAACAGTAAGAATGTTCGCATCCGAAGAACTCCAGGTAACCTGATTCGTGATATCCAAATTTGAGTTGTCCGAAAAAATACCAGTCGCGATAAAATTTTCCTTAAGACCTTTGGCCTTGGAAGAATTTACGGAGGAAACGGAAATGGAAACCAAAGACGCTGGCACAACGTTCAACGTCGTAGAACCGACCGAAGAACCGATGGAAGCTAAAACGGTAGTGGAACCAGTACTAACAGTATCCACCACACCCTTTGGCTGAATTGTGGCGATCGTATTATCCAAAACATCCCAAGTGACCAAAGAAGAAATATCCTTATTCGAGTTATCCGAATAAATTCCGGTCGCGGTCAATCGTTGTTTCTTTCCCAAGGGGAGATTCGAATTTACGGGAGTTACTTCAATCGAAGAAAGAGTCGCCGATCCGACGGTCATAGTTGCAGAACCACTTTTGGATCCAAAGGATGCATGAATATGAGCAGTTCCTAAATTAACGCCGGAAGCCAGACCGGAATCGTTCACACGAACTAAAGACGAATCGCTGGAAGACCAAATCGTCAATGGATCGTTGGAAAGATCCTGATGGGATCCGTCCGAAAAAATACCGATTGCAGAAAACTGACGATTCAAACCTTTCGGCAAGGAATCCCGATCTAAACTCGTAACTTGGATCGAATCTAAAGTCGCGGACGTTACTGCGATTCGGAGCTGAGAATGCAAACCATTGTATTCGGCTTGAAGCGTGGAAGCCCCTAACGAAATCCCTCGAGATCGATTCCCTTGGACCTCTACGACGGCTTGAGAATCGGAAACGATGGAAGTGGAATCCGTAATATCCATGTTCGTTCCATCATCAAAGATCGCGGTAACTTGAAGAGCCGTACTCATTCCTTTAGCAATTGAGGAATCTTGAGCACTAAGTTCGATTCGAGTGATAACCGGATCCGAAGCGATCCCAAGGAGGAAAAGGAAAGGGTTGCTACCGCCTCCCTTACCGGCAGACAAACCCATGGCCCCAACCACGAGAGGCCAAACCATACAACCTTGAAAAAACAAGGAAAGAAAGATAGAAATAGAAAAGATTTTCTTCATCGACTTGCCTTATACTATTTATTTTTTTTGAAGTATTCGTTTTCGTATTTCAGGCATTTTGCTTACTTTGAAAGTTTTAGCTTCTTTTGAAGGAGACTTGAAATTGATGAGAAAGAAAACGATTTTAAAGAAAAATATTTCCAATCTGGAAAAAACAAAATATATCAAATAAATCTAATACTTAAGTGATCTATCAAGAGCATCGATTTTCGAATTTCATTGTCTTAAGTATTAAATCAAACGATTGGAAACGAAATAATTTTTAAAATACGCATAACTTAAGAAGTTATGCGTTCTTCTTCAAAAATTTTTCACCGTCCAAATTCCCGCAAAAGCGAATCCTTTGAAAAAAAGTCGACCTCATAGAATTCTCTAAGATCAAAACGAAATATGTTTCGGAATCGAACCGATATACATTCGACAACGTTTATAAATTCGAGTCAGAGGGTATTACGTCCAAAATTTTTAAAGAATGAGGACCGACCAATTTCAA
The DNA here is from genome assembly GCF_000306675.2 of Leptospira mayottensis 200901116. Classification (NCBI taxonomy): domain Bacteria; kingdom Pseudomonadati; phylum Spirochaetota; class Leptospiria; order Leptospirales; family Leptospiraceae; genus Leptospira; species Leptospira mayottensis. The sequence continues at coordinate 703,506 of NZ_CP024871.1, read as the reverse complement.
GACGATTCATAGTGATTAACATCAAAACAAAAGAAAAAATTTTGAAACTTTTTACTCAAAAGGGGCGCCTCTTAAACCGTTGAAGGTTGTCGAAAAAGCAAACTCTTCGAATCAATAGGCCGGAAGAATGTTCAAGAATAGACCTGAGTTATTTTTGGATTTTTATATCTCGCATAGACTTTCTAAAACAGTCCAAAAGTAAAATTAGAGTTAATTGTGATAACAGACACTGAAAGATTCAAAACATACGAAAAAGATTTTTCGTTTCTTTTTGGATTTATCTATTCAAGAATCCATACCGATCAGTAGGAACCGCTCCGTTTCATTACAAATTTACCAAAATGATTATGGCCGATTTATTTTGAATTTTGGGGCAAGTTTGGGATCAAAATAGGTCGATAAAAGGGAGGGACATTTACGTAATTTATGTAAGAATTTGTCCCAAAACCTAAGAATTTTAGGAATTCTTACGGGAGTGTTTCAACAACAAAGTCTATTCGAAAACCAATAAATTTGCCGAAGGAACATAATCTGTGAGAACTCCTTCGTTCTGTAAAAAATTCACGATGATATTTCCATAGAGGTTTTGGGACAAGTTCTAAATACAACCATCAAAAACGGAATAAAGTCGCTTATTCGGTAGTATAAGAATGGCGGGAAAAAGCTCAATACTGGTCTCCCCTCCTCATAGAATTCCCGCAAAAAGAATTGCAAACTCCCTGGCTTCTCAAAAATAGAAACCGGAATACCCAAAATCACTAAACAGCTGTTCAATTTAATCTTAAGAAAAGAATCGGCAGCGAGGTAATACAATGTCAAACGCCTATGTAATCGACGCGGTCAGAACCCCGAGAGGAAAAGGAAAAAAAAGAGGGACCCTGGCAAGCATTCACCCGCAGGAACTCTCTGCCGCAACCTTAAATGCGATCCAAGAAAGAAACGGAATCAAACCTGAAATTGTTGAAGAGGTCGTTATGGGATGCGTATCTCAAGTGGACGATCAAGCGGCTTGCATTGCACGTTATGCGGTCATGTCTGCACTCTGGCCGAACTCAGTCCCTGGTTATACCGTAAACCGTTTCTGCGGTTCCGGACTTCAAGCAGTCAACAACGCCGCTAATCACGTTCAATCCGGTTCCATGCAAATCGCCCTCGGCGGTGGAGTTGAATCAATGTCCCGTGTAAAAATGGGAGCCGATATGAACGGAAGAGACTTTAATATCGGAAATCCGAATATTCAAAAACACTATAATTTGGTGCCTCAAGGGATTTCTGCGGATTTGATCGCAACTAAGTTCGGAATTTCCCGTGAGGAAGCGGATCGTTTTGCGGAATCGTCTCAAATCAAAGCGGACAAAGCGATCAAAGAAGGTTACTTCAAAAAATCCATCATTCCAGTAAAAACCGAAGACGGCGCCATAGTCGATACGGATGAAAATCCGAGAATCGAATCCACTTTCGAATGGCTCTCCGATTTGGCTCCGGTTTTCAAAACGATCGGCGAGAAAGAATTGGATGCGATTGCGCTAAAATCCTACCCAGAAATTCAGAAGATCCATCACATACACACGTTAGGCAACTCTTCTGGAATAGTAGATGGTGCGGCTTCGGTTCTTCTTGCTTCGGACGAAGGGATCAAAAAATACGGACTCAAACCTCGAGCCAAAATCGTTGCAATGGCTTCCACAGGTGAAGACCCTACAATCATGTTAACAGGCCCGGTTTCCGCTTCTAAAAAAGCGTTAGCGATAGCTGGACTCAAGGCCGACGATATTGATCTTTGGGAAATCAACGAAGCGTTCGCTTCCGTGGTTCTTTACACTCAGAAATCTCTCAATATTCCTCTGGAAAAAATCAACGTCAACGGGGGTTCCATTTCTCTCGGGCATCCTCTTGGAGCAACTGGTGCGATTCTTCTCGGAACCGCATTAGACGAACTTGAAAGAAGGCAAAAGCGTTATGCGCTGATTACCCTTTGTATTGGAGGAGGAATGGGAATCGCGACAATCATAGAAAGAGTATAGATTTTTTCTTTTTCATCCGGGTCGACTTTCACTTTCGGCCCGAATCTTTCCCGTTCTTACTTTTTTTTATTCCCCACCTTTTTAGAGAAACAGAGCAATAGGTCCTTCGAAAATTAAATCGCCGATCTCACATTTATCAATAAAAATAGTCTTTAAAATTTCCTATGGCAATTTCATTAGAAACTTATTTCGCTCAGTTCGAACGAAAGTTTTTCGTTTTTAATTGTCATAGCGTGAGTTTGGTGCAATAAAACCGAAATCCGACTAAGATGCAAAAATTCCCGCAAAATCAGAAGCGCTTACCTTACAAGTTTGACTGTCGTCAGTCAATGTGAATTATTAAATCGTTTATTACGGAAACGTATAAATAAAATGCCAAAAATCAAAGTTACTACTTGGATGCACAAAGATAGTACCCAAAATTAAAGGTCGGTTTTGTAAAGATGTAAGAGTTTTCAAAAATTGCATTTAACCCAGAATTGTAGGTTTTTTGAATGAGATTCATTCTGATTTTTGAAATAAGCTTATCTATTGTTTTTCATACATTTGAGTAGTAGACTCAAAACAAATACTGGAGTCCTCATATTTTGTTTTTACGAAAAGATGAATACGTGAAAAAATTACCTAAGCTCGAACTTATGTTACCATATTTAGATTCTTCGAAAAATAATCTGAATCACACGACACAAGATATGTGGAAAATTCCATTACTTCTCCTTTTAAAATCAAAATATAAAATAGGATTTTTCAGAATCACTTAAAAGATTGGTAAAAAATTTTTCGTCACAACAAAAACTCATAAATCTCAGGCCAGCGCATAACAGTCGTTATAAAATGAGAGACATTTTTTACCCCGTTTTAAGAATTTTAGGAACTTTTCAGCCTTTTTAGGAAATCCTGTTTGACACTAATCCATGAACTTCTAAAGTTTCATCCTGTGTCCGGGATTCGGAAACCGAATACAAAAGCTTCCGGAAACACAATTAAATTCTAACTGAATCGTGAGTTAAGGAGTTATCAATGATTCGTAACATGAGTAAGGTGTTGTTTGCCCTAGCTGTGGTGTTTTCTTCGGCTGCGAGTCTTAGTGCAAAATCATATGCAATTGTAGGATTCGGGTTACAATTAGACCTGGGTCAATTAGGTGGAACAATTACTAAGGATGGTTTGGATGCTGCGACCTACTATGGTCCAGTTAGATCAACCAACACTTGTACAGTAAACGCAAATGATCCTACCTGTGTGCAAAACCCTTCTAAACCTGCGGGCGAAGGAAATTACGTAGGGGTCGGAACAAGAAGAGCAATTGCCGCTGAAAACCGACTGATTACCCTTGATAGAACAACAGGCGGTATTATCAATGCAAGATCTACCAAAGGTGCAATGGTCGGAGGAAACCTAATGGTGGGTTATGAATCCGATTTTGGGAAGTATTTCTTTTGGAGAGTTGCCGCAGAATATACACAGAAGATCACAGGTGGTATCACAAAAGCTGATATTGCAGGTTTCAATATTGTCGACATTACTTGGGGATTCAGTGCCATTGTAATTCCTGCTACCGTGGGTATCAAATTGAATGTTACCGAAGATGCCGCGGTTTATATGGGTGCCGGTTTGAACTACTTCAACGGTGGATGGTCCTTAAATGGAATGAACAATATCAAAGGTGGTCATGATATTTTAGCCGCTGCCGGAGTTACAAGCGTTGCAAACTTATTAGCCGATGGAACCGATCCAATTACTACTCGAGAACATATTCGATTCAGAGCCACTGGAATCGCTCCGAACTTTTTAATCGGAACTCAAGCAAGAGTAACTGATAAAGGTCACGTATTCTTAGAACTGGAAACGATAATGTCTGCTGCTTATTCAGTCGGTAAAACGCAATCCATAGGAGGAGCTTCTACTCTTGCTCCTTTTCCCACTTATCCGATCGTCGTCGGTGGACAAATTTATAGATTTGGCTATAAACACGAACTCTAAAAAATAGAATTTATAAGGATTCTATTTGCAAAAGGCTCTCTTCTTTGAGAGCCTTTTGTATTTCTCACATACTTCTTTTTCTTACTTAAACCACAACAATGTAGGAACTACTACAATTTTAAACGCACAAAAGCGGCAATACAACGTAATCTGTAGCCCTTCCGGCGGTTTTTTATTACGAACTTATTGAATCATTGTAACTGATTTCTTTTAAGGTTTTTAAGACAGGCTTTTAATTGATCGAAGCTGGTTTTCTACTAAGGCTTTGGACGGGATGATTCAGTTTTAAACTCGATGGTATTCTCAATTATACTCAGGTTTAAGACTAAAAGTAAACAAGAGAAAATTTATCAGCTCAAAAGTCTGTTAAGTTTACAACGAACGGAAATCCTCTTAAGCCCTTGGTATTTTAGGCATTTCTAATGGATGAGATTCCCCTTCGAGGGATTTCAGAAATTCTATCAGATCCTTTCTCTCTTCTTCCGTAATCGTCATAGGTTTTAAAAGCGGGTCTTCAATTGAATCCTTCGCCCCCCCATTTACGAAATGATCTACTACGTCTTCCAACTTCGTAAATCCTCCGTTATGCATAAATTCGCCTTTCCTACTCACATCTCTAAGACTCGGAGTTCTTACTTTTTGAGTGACTCCGCTAAGACCACTGGTATGTTTTTCAGAATCCGAAAAATTCGGCCCCTTATGACATTGAGAGCATTTGGCCTTGTTCATAAACACGTCTAAGCCCCGTTTCTGAGCGGGGGAAAGCGCAGACTCTTCCCCCATCACATAACGATCGAATCTAGAATTCTTGGATATGATCGTTCTTTCAAACGCGGAAATCGCTTTTACGATCCGATCCATCGTAATTCCAGGAGAACCGAATGCCTTTTCGAAAAGTTCCCTGTATTTCGAAATCTGATTGAGCCTCGCTACGACAGTCTTCTCGTCTTTGAGCATTACCGCCGTATAAATTCTTTCTTTTACAATTTCTTCCAAATCTTTCGCCTGGGGATCGATAAACACATCCTTATACAAACCTACATTTGTAAGAGAAGAGGCCGGGGAATGGTGAATTTTATTTCTAGGTAAAGAATTTTTTTCCGAGTTCTGTATTTCCACCGAATGACAAATCGCACAATTTGTATCCCCATTGAATGAAAGTCGTTTATCAAAGTAGAGCAGTTTTCCCAACTCCACTTTATCCTTGTTATAAGGGTTGTTATTGGGATGAATGATGTTCTTTATAACAAAACTTTCCAGTTCCGCTTTTTGAACCGGTTCTTTACAGTTATAAGAAACGAGCAGAAAAAAAATAAAGAACAAAACGGACACAATCCTATACATATATGGACCATCCTGGGTCAATGGTTCGAATGAGAGATCACACTGTCAATTCGAATTGAAAACAATTTTAATTACATATTCAGGCGCGAACTCCAAAAATAAACCTGGCGTTTTCTAACGAAAACGGAGATAAGCATCAAATTTACAAAAAAGGATAATTATACAATCACACAAACAAATAAAAAATACATTGAGTAAGCTTCAAAACTCTTGAAATTAGGAAAAAGATTTTTCAAAAACGAACCGTCAAATCTCGGCTTAGATTTTACTTGTTTTAAAGGTTCTATAATCAAATAAACTTTTGTAAAGGACCGTTTCGGTTTATATGTAAAAAGTTAAACAAGATAAAAAATCGATTCCTCTAAAATAAAAGGTTCATAGAAATCGCTTGAAAATTTTGCATGCGAATATTAAAAGCCTGTCTTAAAACCTCAGAATATAGGAACCTCGACGAGAACTTAACTGTAATAGCTATAAAATATGCTTGAAAGCTCGTAAACTACCAAAGGGGCATAACTAGTAAGAACTTCTATATTTTATTACGAACTTACTGAATCATTGTAACTAAGGTTTTGGGGCAAGCTCTTATAACTTTCGCTTCAAAAACCAAAAATCGTAATAAAAAAGGCGCCGACCAAATGCCGAACGCCTTTTAACTTACTCGCGGTTTTCGAAAGCTTTTTTCTAATCCCCGTAATTTTTCAAACGCGCCCCATCATGTAAGAACGCATTTTTGAAAATTCTAATATTCTTATTTAGCAGATGCCGCTTCACGAATCACGTAAGCCGCAATCTCATTTTTCTGGATCTGAGTGGTTCCTTCGAAAATACAAAGGATTTTCGCATCTCTCATCAGTTTTTCGACAGGATATTCTTTTGTATAACCGTATCCGCCGAAAATTTGAACCGCATCCAGAGCACATTTCATCGCGGTCTCGGAAGCGTGAGCTTTTGCAATTGCAGAATACTTGGGAAGTCTCGGATCATCTGCGTCGGCCATCCTCGCCGCAAGATACGTAACTTGACGGGAAGTTTCCAAACCGATGGACATATCCGCAAGCATGTGCTGAACAGCTTGAAAGCTGGAGATCTTGGATCCAAATTGCTCTCTTTGCCTTGCATATTTGGAAGCATAGTCGAGGGCCGCTTGAGCGACACCTACTCCCATCGCCGCAACATACGGGCGAGAAGCGTTTAGAGTTTGAAGCGCATAAATAAAGCCTAAGTTTTCTCTTCCGATCATGTTCGCTTCTTCCACGGCACAATCTTCAAAAATAATCTGACGAGTATCGGAAGCACGGATTCCGAGCTTGTCTTCTTTTTTACCGACGGTCAGACCCGGAGTATCTCTCTTCACATAGAAACAACTCACTCCCCTGGTCCCTCTTCCCTTATCGGTATAGGCAAATACGGTATAAGCACCGGCACTACCACCGCCAGTGATCCATTGTTTCGTCCCGTTGATGACCCACTTGTCGCCTTTTTTAACTGCAGTCGTACTCATACCTGGAACGTCGGATCCCGCACCAGGCTCGGAAAGACAGAAAGAAATTCCATACTCTCCGTCTATGACCGGTTGTAACCACTTCTTCTTTTGCTCGTGAGAAGCCCCTTTCAAGATAGGAAGAATTCCAAGACCTGTATAACCAAAACAAAGAGAAATTCCGAGGCATCCTCTGGAAAGTTCTTCGGTGACAAGACACTGTTCCACAGAACCAAGTCCCCAACCGCCGTATTCTTCGGGGATGGTCAAACCGTTGACTCCCAATTCTTTTCTCATACGATTAATGAGTTCTTCGGGATGTTTATTTTCTTCGTCCCAGTGACTTGCAACTTCATGTGTGATTTCTTTTTTCACGAAATTACGGATCTGGTCTCTGATTTCAAGCTGTTGTTCGGTAAATTCCTGGTACATCGGTTTTTCCCTTCTTACGAGAGTGTTCTGATTCCTACTTTTTTTTTCTCCGTGATTAGATCAAACCAAAATACAGGGGGAAAAATCGGCGCTACACCCGTTTTTTTCTTTTTTATTTATTTTATGTTTAAAGCTTTTTATCCAAAATCCACTCTCTTCAAAAATTGGCTTAAAATGTGCCATTCTTTTAAATTCTAAAGAACGAACGTTCTGTTTCAGTGTTTAGAGATTCGAATTCAAAAAACACTTCAGTGTTTTAAAATATTTCAAAACAAAATCAGATCACTTTCTCTCTTTTCATTGTTTCGATTTCTTCCAAAGTATATCCTAAAGATTGGTAAATCGACGTATTATGTTCCCCATGATTCGGAGGATCCAACCGATATGTAATTGGGGTTGCAGAAAATGGAAAAGGAGCTCCAAATTGAAAGTAATCGCCATATTCGGGATGTTTTTTATCTAGAATCATTCCCCTGTCCCTCAAGACCGGATCCTTACTGACTTCTTCCATCGTCTTAACGGGAGTCAGACAAGAATCCTCGTTTTCAAATAGAAAGTTTAAATCTTCAAACGTCTTAGATGCAAAATAAGCTGTAAGAATTTCTTTCCACTTGGAAAAGTTTTTCTCTTCTGCTGGTAATTCTTCCAAATATCTATCTAATCCCGACTGACGTAAAAAGGTCTTAAAAAACATATCCTCAAGTGCGCCTAACGCAACCCAGCGCCCTTCCTTGGTTTGATATACATTATAATTCGGTAATTTACCGGATAGAAGTTCGTTTCCCCCTTCCGGATTTTTTCCAGTAGCCGCGAATATTCCCCCATACAAAGATAAAAACGGTAGGGAAGAATCCATCATAGAAATAGCGATTTTCTGTCCTTTTCCCGTCTTTTCCCTCGCATACAAAGCAGCCAAGATCGAAGCAAGAGCCGTCATCGTTCCTCCCCCTATATCCGCAAGCTGATAACCAGGAATCTGGGGAGTTTTACCGGTTTGCGAAAGAACTCCCGAAAGTGAAAGATAGTTCACATCGTGTCCGGCAAAATCCCTATATTTTCCTTCCGCTCCGTATCCGTAGATGCCGCAGTAAATCAAACGCGGGAAACGCTCTTTCAGATCCTCGTAACCGAGTCCCATCTTGGCAAGTCCGTCTGGTCGAAAACCTTCCAAAAGTATATCAGCGTCTTCTAATAGTTTAAAAAATATTTCCCTCGACTTTTCCTTTTTCAAGTTGAGAGTGATCGCTTGCTTATTTCGATTGAGCATCAAAAATAAGGAAGGAGCTCCATTCGCTTTTTTAAACATAACCCGAGTGGCATCCATCGCTCTCGGATTTTCAACCTTAATGACGTCCGCTCCCATATCTCCCAAATACATGGAGCAAAGCGGACCCGGAAGTAATAAACTTAAATCGATTACCTTTACTCCGGAAAGTGGACCTTTGTTCATCGAATTAAAACCTCTTCAAAAAGAATCTTTTCCCATAGAGAAAAAAAGAATAAATTGAGATACCTTTTTTTATCTCCATTTTTGAGAATCTCAAGAGTTTATAGCCTAGAGTTTTTGAGTCTCAATTTTATTTTTTGAAAATTTCATTTTGGTTTTTGGAATTTTTTATCGGATTTTTGTTCGTCTTTTCATTTAGAAACGCATATTGTTATTCTAAGAAAAGGATCGCCGTATGTTTTATCGAGTTATAATTTTCATCCTGGTCGTTTCTTGTTCCCCCTCTTCCGTTTATAACCCGAGTATTTTTATGGGCCGGGCTTGGGTGGAAAACACGATTCTAGATTGCATCCTTAAAGAATGCCATCTTTGTAAACTTAAGGTTACAAACAACCCTGTGATAAGTCTATTTGCAGGAACGGGAATTAAAGAGAGTATCGACGGAACGACTCAAACCGCTTCTTTCAATACTCCTTTCGGTTTGGAATTAGATACCTTTGGAAATATTTTCGTGAGCGACCAAACGGCAAATCTGATTCGTAAGATAGATCGCTTTGGTAATGTGACCACTCTTTCTACAAGCTTAGTTTTCCAAAACCCTTCCGGAATCAAATTCGATCCGATCACCGGAGATAAATATGTTTCTTGCAAAGATAGTGCCCAAATACTCAAGATTGATCATCTGGACCAATTCTCCTTATATGCGGGGAGTTCTTCGGGTGTAGACGGATTCCAAAACGGGGATAGGTTGAATTCTTTATTCAAAAGTCCGTTCTTTATGGACTTGGATCGGGAAAGGAATTTGTATGTGGGAGAGCTGAGCAACCACGCAATCCGAAAAATAAACTTAAATTCCGGAACTGTGAGCACACTTTCAGGCGGAGTTTTGGGTTATTTAGACGGGGATTTGGCTTCGGCACAATTTAAATCTCCATTAGGGATTACTTATGATCAAAAAACCGATAGTTTATTAGTCGCAGATATTCAAAACCACAATATTCGTAAGATAGATCTTAAAGCTTCAACAGTTTCCACTCTTTTAGGGAACGGAATCGGAACAGACATTGATGGAAAAGGCTTAAACGCATCCTTTAACGGTCCCGCTTTTATTTCTCTCGACAATAGCGGCTATATGTTCGTGTCGGATGCAAACTCCAATAAAATCCGAATCGTCGATTCAGATCTCAACGTTTCCACGATTCCTCATACGTTTGCCGGAATCGGTGTGGTCAAGATAGATTGTCTCAATCAAAGACTTCTTACCGCGGATTTTATAGCAAATCAAATCTTTCAAATTAAGTTTGAATGAATCATGATCACGAGAAATCCTAGCCATCAACCTAAGGAACTCAAAAAATCAGATTAAGATTTTGTTTCGAACATATTTGCGGCACAAAGCCAAACACCCGCAAGAATAAGAACGATTCCCACCCACTGAGGCCAGGTTAATCTTTCTTTAAACACGATGGAAGATACGATCAATACGATAATAAAACCCGCACTCGTAAAAACCGGATATGCAAGAGAAAGCTTTAATCCCTTCCCTAAAACGAAACGATATCCCAAAAGTGCCAAACCGAAAGAAACCAATCCTCCGATAAAAATCGGATTGAAGACAACTTGCAGAATTGCTCGCAATCCCACCATTTTTTCAGAAACGTCATTTAAAGAACTAGCCTTAATGAGAATATTGGCAAGTGCATTAAACGCAAGAGCGACGGTAAAAACGATAAGAACTTGTATCTGCATAGGGGCCCCGGTTTCAGCTTTACAAAACCAGTCCACCGAAAGAGTTAGAAAGATCAAGGTCAAATCTTTCCATTATGTTCAGAAAAATATTTTCCTTTCAAAGACTCAATCTTTCTTATATCGATACAGGTTCGAATTCCAATTCAAAACAGACGATCGTTCTCTGTCATGCAAACGGATACAGCGCTTTTACCTACAAATTTTACATTGAAGCTCTTTCTAAAACGCACCGCGTAATCGCTCTCGATTTTGCGGGTCATGGAGAATCCGATTCCACTCTCGAATTTAAAGACTGGTATTTTTTTAGAGATCAAATTCTTAAGTTGATAGAAACGGAAAATCTACAAAATATCATTGGCATCGGCCATTCCCTGGGAGGAGCCAGCCTTTTACTTTCATCCTATCATTCTCCCGAAAAGTTCGATAAGGTGATCGCACACGATCCGGTCATATTAGATTTTTTGAAAGTAACCTACTCCCGACTTTTTCATAATCCTCTTGCCAAAGTCGCCATCAAAAGAAGAAGGGAATTTAAAAATCTAGAAACCGTATCCAAACTCTACAAAAGAACTCCTTCTTTTTTCAAGATGGATCCTGAAATTTACGACGACTACATCCGAAGTTGTTTTCGAATCGGAGAAAACGGAAAAGCCTTTTTACGTTGCCTGCCCGAAGTGGAAGCGAAAATTTTCGATTCGGTGAATTATCGAAGTTTGTTTCAATTTAGAAAAATCAAGACGGAAACCCATCTTACAATTCCTGATCCGCACGAAGTTTGTTCCCCAAAAAGCGCAAGAAGAATCAATTCGGGAAATAAAAAATCAACCTTAGAGATTTGGCCGGGAACCTCCCATTTTTTTCCGTTTGAAGAAAAAGAAAGAACCTTAAAAAGAATTCTAAGCGTTCTTTGAATGAGAAACGCGGAGGAAAACCTCTTTGTAAACAAACCTGAAAAAAGCGGTCTACGGACAAATCATCGTTTTCGATTCAAGACCAACCAAACTTTTTATTGGCCGCTGAAATAAATTTTATAGTTAATCCATGTTTTTCCCTTCGATAACCTCGTTACTTTTACGCGCGCTTAATAACTCCTTTGAATTTCATTTCCGATCCGATTCCGACTTTTTCATATGAATTTTATCGCTTCGATCCTATGGACCAAGTCGTTTTTGATGAGAATGATGACATCAACTTGAATTTCTCCGAAAAAAACAAAGTGCTTTTCTCAAAACCCGAAAGGAATTTGCAGGAGTTCCTACATTGGACGGTTTTGAGACAAGCTCAAAGATAAAATCAAAACGTGTGCATTACAAACGTTCCGATAATTTTTTGCCAATCCTCAAGTATCAAGCGTTCAAATTCGGCCTTCAATGTTCTGAATTTGTCCGTAAATTCTCGTAAGTTTTCCGCATAAGACTCAAAGGAGTTCGATTTCAAACTCATCCAATCGGTGCACGGAACTACATTCCTAAAATTGAATATTTGATATGAATAATGTATTACGAATTTACTCGCAGATTTCTTCCAGGGAAAGCGAAATCCTGAAAGTATTCCATCCTATCTTTCTTAAGGAGAATTGCGAAAATTATTTTTATGGAAGTCAGATGTTTCTTTAGGATCTCAGGTTCCCTTTCACACTTGCGGGATAACGCTTCAAATTATTCGAATCCTGAAAAAATTGCCATCACAATTCAAAAATTATGGACTGCTTCCCGTCTGTGCATGAAAAGTTTCCGGTCGGAAGATTTTTAAAAATGAAAAATCCTTATCAAAATTATCGTTTTACATTCTACTTACCCTTAATTAGTATTGGTTTATCATTAGCGATAATAAGAAATGGTTCGCAATTTTTTCAAATCCGGATTTCTTGCTCTTGTTCTTTTTGTGGGAACGGGATTTCATGTTCACGCAGAAAAAGAGACTCGAACCCTTTCTCAACCATCTTACTCCACATATCAGGATTCCAAACAGCTCCCCGCTTGTCCGATCTGTCAGTTCCAAAGAGAAACACATTCTATCTGGAATCCGGATTTCCTAACTCAGAATTCTTTTTCGATTTTTCAAAAAGAAAAATTAGTTCCTTCTAAAGTTCTTATCCCTCTTTCTAATTTCGTTCAAATCCAGCTCGGTCGAGCGCCTCCTTTTTCAATCCCTATCTCTTAAATCATTCTTTTTTGATTTTATTTGATTGAATGGGCTTTTTGTCCAGGAGGTTCAGCTTGAAAGAGCAAGTACATTTGTATTTTAGAATATTCATATTTTCAATTTTTATCTCTCCAGTTTCCATTTTCGCTTTAGACGTTGTATTAACCGGCGTCATTAAAAACAAAAACGGAAAACCGATTTCGAACGCGAAGGTCCTTATCCAAGAGTCCAGAAGAAGTGCGGTTACGGACGAAAAGGGCGAGTTCGTTTTAGACCATGTCCCTCCGGGAAAATACGTTCTGATCGCGAGCGCAAGAGGTTATCAATCCGAAACTCTTTCAGTTACGATCGGAGAAAAAGACCAAAAAGCCCAATTTATTCTCCTTGAAAGTTCTTTGGATAACTCCGCGATCAATGTCACCGCAAAATCTACAATTTCGGACTTTTTAACCTCTCCGCAACCGATTACGGTTTTGTCGGGCAGGCAACTCGATCGTCAAAGAGGAGAAACAGCAATGTCGGCGATCAACAACACTCCCGGAGTTTCCAATTTAACCACAGGAGCCGGAACTTCAAAACCGATCATCCGAGGTTTAACAGGGCAAAGAGTCCTCGTAATGACTGACGGAATCCGCCAGGAAGAACAACAATTCGGAGACGACCACACAGTAGAATTAGATTCTTTTAATATTCAAAAAATTGAAATAATTAGAGGCCCGGGAAGTTTACTCTACGGTTCGGACGCTCTCGCCGGAGTAGTCAACGTGATCCGAGACAAAGCTCCCCGTTCGGGAGAAGGCGTCCCCAAAATGGCAGGATTTTTCAATTCCAACAGCTATTCGAACAATAAGCAAGACGCGGAAAATTTTGCGGTATATGGCAACATGGATGGGTTCGGCTACCGTGCCAGTGCAAATACGAGGAAAGCGGGAAGAATTACGACTCCGAACGGAACGATGCCCAACACGGGTATGATTGAAAAAAATCAAAATGCATCGATCGGCTTAGACGGAAAATGGGGAAATTTTTATCTGGATTCTTCCCGAAGAGAACAAACTCAGGATCTATTGGACAATCCGAACGAAAATCCGGGTTCAACGGTTTATCAAAAACTTCTTCACGAGAAATCTCATTTTCATTCTTTCCTGATTTTTCCTGCAGGAAATCTAGAACTCGATTTGTCCTACCAAAGGAATAATCGAAGAGAAATCGAATCCAAAAATAAACTCCTTCCTATCAAAGACGTTCTTCAGAACGAGAACGTAAACATCTTCGACAAATCATTTCAGTTCTATCAAGCTACTTCAAAGGCGAAATACCAAGGTCTAAATCTTTTCTTAGATACGGCAATTGCAGACGTAAAGTTTCATCACAAACCTATATTCAGTCTTTTGCAAGGAACCGTAGGCGTTTCTGGTTCGGAACAAAGAAACAGAACAATCGGAACAGAACCTCTGATTCCTTCCTATGGAATTGTAAACATAGCCGGTTATTTTTTGGAAGAACTCAAACTCGGCTCCTTGACTCTGAGCGCGGGAGTCCGGGGCGATAAAAGGTCCGCAGACATCAAAAACAATATGACTTTGGGCATCGCGGAACAAACCAAAAATTATTATGCGACAACGAACTCGACGGGTCTCGTTTGGAGAATCGATAAATCTTTTTCCACGATTTTAAACTATGGACGCGGATTCAGGGCGCCTACTCCATTCGAACTTTTTTCCAACGGAGTTCACGAAGGTACAGGAAAATTCGAAATAGGAAAAGACACTCTTAAACCAGAATATTCGAACAACCTGGACTTTTCCATTAGATACGCTTCCTCTCGGATTCAAATGGAGGTCAGCGTATTTCAAAATCACATTCAAAACTTCATATATTCCTCAAGCATCGCGGAAATCGATCCCAACTCTGGTCTACCGAAGTACAGATACAAACAGGGAAACGCCGTTTTAAAAGGAGGAGAATTTTCGATCCAAGCCGAACTTACCAGCAGACTAATATTTTCCGGCGGAATCGATATTGTTTATGCAAGAAATCAGAACGATACCAATCCCCTTCCACGAACAACTCCGAATCGGGCACGCGCAGGTCTTCGATGGACGGAAAGTTCTATTCTGGGACTAAAGGATTTCTATTTTTCCATCAACGGAAGATTTTACGATTCTCAGTATAGAGTCGATCCTAAGGAGACCCCAACCAAAGGCTACAATCTTACGGACATCGGACTCGGTTTTGAGCTTCCCTACTTAGGAGATGGAACATCTCAACCCTCAGTGGACCTGAGCGTCCAAAACGTATTCAATGTTTCTTATGTGGATCATCTCAGCAGATACAAGGACTACGCTCTCAATCCGGGTTTAAATGTGGTTCTCAAAATCTCATTCCCGTTTACGGTCGTTCCATAGGAGGTCGCATGAAAAAGTATATTCTCATTTTATTAATAATTCCGATTCTGTTCTGCCAAAAGGACAAACAAGAACATGATAAGGACCAGTTTATTCGTTTACTTGCCGGTGCGTTTAACGAAACTCTTTCGGATTGTATCTATTGCACCGACACTCAGGCCTTTCATGGAAACTGTTCTTGTTTTACGAACATTCCGGTTTGGAGTTGCCAAGGTTATTCCGCAGGACGTCAAAAATCAAATTCGGTGAAAATATCCTGCGAGGATTTGACTTCGGAAGGAATTTGGTCCGAAGATCCGGAAAACAAGGGAGCTAAGTCTTGTTCTTACTTAGATCCGGTCTCAAAACTATCTATTAAAGAAATTGAAAACAATAATAGTGCTCGCGAGGTAAAGAGAAGCCATATAATTTTCAGATTTTCTTTCCCACCGGATAAGGATAGCCCTGAATCGATTGTGCCAACTGTTCGTTCTTTCAACGACCCATCTTCGAGGCTTTCCTTTATATTTACCGATCAATGGTTTCTCGCCTCTTCTTCGAATGTGAGGCCGGATATTTCTTCTTCTAATTAATTTTTCCGTATCTTTAAAGTCATATCCTTTATCAAGACAGAGATGTTTTGGTTTCTTTTTTCTTCTACCGGAAAAAATCAGGATTGAATTTAAAGTCTCTTTTACGTTATGCTTGTCATGAACATTGGCTCCACTCAATGTTATGGCCAATGGAATTCCATTTCCATCCGTAAGAATATGCCGTTTAACCCCTAATTTGGCGCGGTCTGTAGGGTTTTTGCCGGTTAAACTCCCCCTTTGGGAGCTTTAACAATTGCGGAATCCATCGAGGCCCAGTCCCATGCTATCTTATTCTTCACATCATAATATTTTAAAATAGATTTATAAACCTTTTTGAATACTCCCGCTCGCTCCCATTCTTGGAATCTTCTGTGACAAGTTTGACCAGATCCGAAGTTACTCGGAATTGCCCGCCACTGACAGCCTGTTTTCATTCGATAGATGATCCCCGCCATTACCACTCTTGTAGGTAATCGATTGCGACCTCCTTGGAGATTTGCCCTAACTTTTGGGATTAATGGTTCTATTTTTTCCCAAAGTGCATCGGGGATCTCTGAATAATATTTGTCCATTTCACAAGTAAATAATTACGATTCAAAAGTACAACCAGTTTTGAGACCGGCTCTTAACCTGTCCACCAAAAGCATATAGAGCCGCATTCACTCCGGACGGTATTTGATCAATGCAACTTTTCAAGAAGATCTTATATTCTGCATCTTTGGATTGTTTTCAAAAAACGACATTTGAAAAAACAATCCAAGACGTATGTCTACCAAAACTTTGGGCTCGATTGACAGATCCTTCTGGGAGATCTTTGATGTTCATATTCAAATGAAAACCGATTTACAATTTCAATTTTGATGAAGTTTAGAATTTCAAATTCTAAACAAAACCGAGCCGTCCAAATTTTATGCCATACGTAAATTTATAAGTCGTTTCCCCTCTCATTTAAAAACAAAAAGAAGACTCGACTTTTAAGACCAATCATAATTTTTAAATTTAATCATAGTGTTTGCTTTGAACACTCAACTTTGTCTTAAAAAATAAGGAGAACGGAATTTCCAATCCGATAACACATGTCCACGATTTTATTTTCGATTTCAAAACTTGCGACTCTTATCTTATTTCCTTTACCCTTAGTTCTTCTCTTACTTTTATTTGCTGGTGCAAAGCTCAAAAAATGGAAAGAAAAATTTTCCGTTTGGGTACCAGTTTTAATCCTTTGGCTTTTATCCACGAGTAATGTTTCTCAAAAATTGATTCAATCTTTGGAAATCTACTACCCACCACTCCCGCTCGAACAAGTTCCTCAGGCAGATGTCATACTTGTATTAGGCGGAATGGTCTCGACCTTAAGCATTCATAACGAACCGGTCGATCTCTTCAACAGCGCGGAAAGACTTACGGAAACGGTAAGACTTTATAGAGCCAAAAAGGCACCTAAAATTTTATTCTCCGGAGGTTCTGGAAATCTTTTGTATCAGACAGTTCCGGAATCCGAACCTGCAGGAAGGTTCTTAAGACAAATGGGCATACCCGATTCTTCCCTGATCTTAGAATCAAAAAGTAGAAACACTGTAGAAAACAAAAACTTCGCAGTCGAGCTACTAAAGGAACACGGCTGGACTTCGGTGATTTTAGTAACTTCTTCTTTTCACATGAAAAGATCCGTTGAGATTTTTCAAGAAAAAGGGATCACGATCATTCCTTTTCCTACAGACTTCCGTACTCAAAAATCTGTCTTGACCTTAGACAATTTTTTTCCTTCCACAGGATGCCTCGAAAATTCTACAATCTCGATCAAAGAATGGATCGGAATACTCGTTCATAAGATCCGAAATTCATAAACTCCAATTGGAACGGAAGAAAACGAAGATATTTCCACTTTTCTCTGTCCGTCCGTTCCGATTTTATGGTCTAAAACGAAAACAATCGGAATTTTTACGATGAACATCAAATTTACGGTCCTCGCAGGGATCATTCTTCTGTCCCTCGGCTCCATCGCTTACTTTTCCTCCAAGGAAACATCCTATACCCTTCTCGACGCTTCAGAACTCGCAGCATCCCCAGCCAAATACCAGGACGATCTTTTAAGAGTCAGAGGTTTTGTGAAATTAGGTTCCGTGGTTCGCGAAGGCAAAACCGCGAAGTTCATATTAGAATTCAACGAAAAACAAATTCCTGTTTTTTTTACGGGAGAAACTCTTCTTCCGGACGCTTTTAAAGAAGGTACTCGTGCCAGAGTAGACGGTTATATAAAAGACGGAGTGTTAGTCTCGGATCACGTAGAAGCAAAATGCGCTTCCAAATACGAAGCCGATTACTCGGAAGAAAACAAATAAAAGGATTACGTTTTTTTAATATGAATGATTTCGGCGCACTTTGTATCATCACTTCTTTCGCGATTCTTCTTTTTTCGATCGTTCAGACTTCTTACGGGATTTGGAAACAAGACAAACAAGCAATCGAATTAGGAAGATACACCCTAACGGCAAACACCGCGGTTATTCTTCTTGCCTTTACCGTTCTGCTCGTTCAACTCTTCAGAACCGATCTCTCAAACTATTACGTGGTGATGCATTCGAACGAACACCTTCCTTTATTTTACAGACTTACCGGAATCTGGTCCGGATCTTCAGGTTCTCTTCTCTTTTGGAATCTTTTACTTTCCGTTTTTACGTTCATCGTCCTTTGGCAAACTAGAGAACTGGTTCAGGATCGAATCCCAATCATGAATCTAACGTTAGCTGTCATTTCCGCCTTTTTTTCCTATCTCGCTGTATTCTATCCGGACGCACAACCATTTCGAGAATTTCAACCGGCCGCCGTCGCGGGAAGAGGCCTAAATCCGCTTCTGCAACACTGGGCGATGGTGATTCACCCTCCGATCCTTTATGCGGGTTATGTGAGTTTTGCAATTCCTTTTGCGATCGCCGCCTCCGCTTTGATCACGGGACATCTTTCCGAAAACTGGTTTCGTTTTGTAAGAAGATGGACGATCTTCTCTTGGTTTTTTTTAGGAACCGGAATTCTCCTCGGATCCAAATGGGCCTACGAGGAATTGGGTTGGGGAGGTTATTGGGCTTGGGATCCGGTGGAAAACGCGTCTTTGATGCCTTGGCTTTTATCGACCGCATTTCTTCATTCCATGATCATCCAGGAAAGAAGAGGAATGTTAAAATTTTGGAATATGCTTTTGATCATCCTCGCTTTCCATTTTTGCTTATTGGGAACCTGGATCACTCGAAGCGGTGTTCTCGAAGGTCCTCATAGTTTTTCAAAGTCCACAATCGGAACCCCCTTTATCGTTTTTATCGGAATAAGCTTTGTATTTTTTCTCGGGTTTTTGATTTATAGAAGAAACTTTCTCAAACCCGAACACAATCTTGAAGCGATGACTTCCAAAGAAGGAAGTTTTCTTTTTAACAACTTTCTTCTCGTAATTGCAACTCTTGCGATTCTCCTCGGAGTTTTTTCGCCTCTTCTTTACGGAAGAGAATTCAAAGCACCCTGGTTCAACTCCTGGGGAGTCCCTGCGGGAATCCTTTTAATGCTTTTGATGGGTTCGGCGCCTCTCCTGGCCTGGAGAAAAGGGGCGGATAAGATTTTCTTTTCCACTCTCATTAAACCGCTGTTAGTCGGATTTGCTGGAGCAGGTGTTTATATCCTTTTCTATAGGCAGAATTTTTCAATCAGCGATTACAGTCTTGGAGACGTTTTAGGAGAAGTGTATTCTGTGATCGCAGTCGGTCTCGGAATTTTTACGATCTCTGGAATCCTCCAAGAATATCACAGAGGTATCCTCGCTCGAAAGACTTCCTATCTCGGAGAAAATTATTTCTTTGCCGGTTTCAGAATGCTTTTGAAAAACAAAAGAAGATACGGCGGTTATCTTGTTCACTTGGCGATGGTGATCCTTTTTATCGGTTACGCAGGGAATGCGTTCAAACAAAACACTTCTATTAAATTTTTTTATTTTTTAAACGCTCCCGAAAATAACGAAATCGTCTATTCTAGCCAGGATACCGGAATTTTAGGAAACTATCAGATCTCTGCGGACACCCTCAAAATCAAACCCCTTGTAAACGGAGACGCAAAAAACGGATTGAACATACAGAACGTAATCGTTTCTCACGAGGCGACTTTTCAGGTTAAACGTCATCTGAAAGAATTTTCCACGATGGTGACTGAAAGAAGATTTTATCCTCAAATCTCGCACTTAAGCGGAGAATTCGAAACTCATATTCCGACAAGCGAGCCCTCGATCACTTCCACCCCGAAAGAGGATTTATACATTCAGTTGGGTGCCGTTGAACATTCCGATCTTTCAGATGAAAATCCAGACCTCCCTCTTCTTTTTATGAACTATTTATTTACGAACGAAAATCAACCGGTTCGCAAATTGGAGAACTTCAATCGATTTCCGAGACAAATCGTCGCCAATCTCGAAGTCTGGATAAATCCACTCGTGAAATTTATCTGGGCGGGATCATTACTCTTTTTCTTTTCGGGGCTTTTGATTCTTCTTCCAATCGGAGAATCCAGATCATGAAAAAAGAATTTTACAAAATTCTAATTCCCTTAACGTTTTTATTCGCTTACGTTCTTGGTTCGTCTTTGTCTGCCGATTCCACTTTCACGAATCTGACGGAACCAGATCAAATCCGTATTTTCCACGAGGTTACGTCCAAAATCAGATGTATTTGTATTCCCTCGATTACGATCAAAAGTTGTTCCTTTAACAATTGTACAGTTTCCGCAAAACTGAAACTTTTCATAGAAAACCGGATTCAAAAAGGAGAAAGTGCAGAAGTTATCGTGAACAAAATGGTTCACGGCTTTGGAGAGGAAGCTCTAAACGATCCCGTGATTCAAAAGTTCGTAGAATCGGGTAACACGGGTATGGCGAACTCGGTCGTTTTCGGATTTGGAAAAAATATTTTGGCAGATCCCGATTCTACGTGGATCAATCTCAGCCTCGCACTTGCGGGTCTTTTAGGGATTCTATTTATCTATCTTTATGTTAAACGTAAAAGTCCGGACATTTCTAAACGGACGTCCGATAAGACCATCAAACAAAACGAAGATTCTTTCCGTAGATATCTTTCCGAAATACAGGAAAAACAGAAATAATGGACCTTTTGCTCATTCCATTTTATATCATTCTCCTCGGGATCGTAGTTTCCCCATTTCTATATATTCGATTTGCAATTCACGCAAAAACTTCCGAAACGGAATCTGAAAAGTTGGAACTGCTCAACCGAAGGGAAATAATCTTGGAAAATCTAAGAGACATTAAAATCGAATTCGATACGGGAAAACTTACCGAAACCGAATTTCAAACCATCTCCTCAGGAATTGTAAAGGATCTGGAAGATTTCGACGAAAAGATTGCTCAAAATATTCCGAAACAACTTCAGACTCAAACTCCACCTTCCACCCTTCCAAAATACTGTCATGAATGCGGCTTTAAAATCGAAATTTATGGAGCGAAATTTTGTCCTTCGTGCGGAACCAAATTGATCGTATAACAAACGTTTGTCGAAAAGAATATTCAAAGTTACCAATATACTTATGTTTTTTTTCGATTCTCTTCCTACCTACTTGCGCAGGAAAAGACTTAAAGCTCCAAGGTGAACCGAATCGCCTTTCCGAATTGCCCTATTACGGAGCCGGATTTCAAGTTTCCGCGTCCAAAATCGAAAAAGAAGATTTCGAAGAAATTAGAAAGGATCTTAAAAACGAATTAGCGTCGAGAATTCCGAAGGATAGAATCGAAAAATGGAAAGAAGTAAGCTCGATCAACGATTCGGAAGGTATTTATATTCTATTTCAGATCATTCCAGAAACGAGAGTTCTTCCAGAGTTTTTGGAATTTCAATTTTCTTTAAACGACAAACCTTCAGAAAAAATCTGGAATTACTACATTCAGACGTTCACCGCCAGAGTTCGAAACTACCGTTTTTCAGCTCTTCCTTTTTATGGAACCTTCGGTTATCAAACTGTTCCTCCCGGAGTTTACCCTTCAGGAACGATCCTTTACGATTCGGATGTGATCACCACGACAGAACATATTTATCGTTTTTTGGTTCGTTTTCCCAAAAATGCACTGATTGCGAACTCTTCAAATAAGAATTTTTTCCAAGTAGTAACTCCGACAAAATCCATTCTGCGTTTTGAATATTATGCAAAATAATAAGACATCTTTTTCATCTCGTTTGTAATCCAACACAAAACTCGTATTGGAACAGAAGAATTACGCGATAAAAATAAAAATCTGTCTTAAAAACCTTAAAAGAAATAGTTACAATCATTCAGTAAGTTCGTAATAAAATATAGAAGCTACCACAAATTACGTCCCTTGGGTATGGTAGCTTATGAGCTTTCGAGCATATTTTATAACTGTTAAGTTCTCGTCGAGGCTCCTATATTCCAAAAAGTGTGGAAACCTACGAGAAGTTATCTCAAAAATAATTTATCTTTATTTAAAATTGTAGTAATTCCTACGTTGGACGGTTTTGAGATGGGTTCTTACTCAAACGAAGTGTAAAACGGATACAAAGAGTAGGAGATATAAATTCAAAAGCCCCAGCTAATACCGGGGCTTTTAAACTCATATTCCTTCCTTAGACAGACAGGAAACTAATCTTTATTTTAGAAAAACTTAAAATTCTAATTAATCTTTAAATCTTTCGATTAGCATAGAGCCTGCAATACCACCGTGAGCACAAGCTGTAATCACGACCTTGTTAGCGGAAGAATCTTCCTTTAGGTCCATGATCGCATTTGCAATCAAACGAATCCCAGTCGCGCCGAACGGGTGACCAATCGCAATAGAGCCGCCATTCGGGTTGATCTTCTTAGCGTCGAAAGATTTTTCCCAATCCCAACCGGTGTCCATTTTGATTTGTTCGAGAGCTCCCACGGCAGTTGCGGCAAATGCCTCGTGGATCTCTACGTAATCGATGTCTTGAATTTTAAGACCTACATCGGCTAACAACGCTTTGGTAGCCTCTGCTTGTCCGATTCCCATATTATTCGGATGAACGCCTTTCATGTGCCATCCGGATATAACGGCTTCAATTGTCAGGCCGAGTTCTTTCGCCTTTTCAACGGTTGTAACAATCACACCCGCAGCGCCGTCGGAACGAGGACTTGCATTAAAGATGGAAACCGTCGGGCCGTGGGATTTTTTAAGATCCTTCGCGTATTTTGTTTTGAACTCTTCGAATTTCATTCCGGGATTGTCGAACATAAGCATAGCACGTCCCATACGAGTTGGGTTTTCCACCAAACCTTCGCGTAGACCCACCGCTTCGTCGATAGCAAGTTCGTTTCCTTCATCGTCTTTCATCGGAATAATGTAAGGAGCGTATCTACCCGCTTTAGAAGCTTCTAATGCCCTTTTGAAAGATTCGAAAGCGATTTTGTCCTGGATTTCGCGGGAAAGAGCGTAGTTCTGAGCTACGATTTCCGCGGTTACTTGCATTCCGTACGAGGTTTCTCCATCTCCGAGTCCGTCTTCCAGAGTGTCCCTTAGCTCAACACCTTCAGGAAGGTTATCCGGAAGAAGTTTTTTGAGTTTATCGAGAGATCCCGCTTTCTTATTCAAACGAGCATTTTTAACGATAAAAGGCATGGAAGTTTGAGATTCTTCGCCGATTGCGAGGAATACTTCCCCTTCACCGAGTATAATTCTGCGGGCTGCTTCTGCAACTGCTTCCATTCCGGAAACACAATTATTCGCAACCGTGATACAAGCGATTTCGTCCCTCATTCCGACCAAGTTAGCGATCACTCTTGCAGAGTTAGGCGCATTACTAAATCCCTCTCCAACCACAACTCCGTCGATTTGAGACGGCTTCAGTTTGCTTTTAGCGAGAATGTCTTCGGCGACTATTTTCCCCAGATGATGTCCAGGGTATGGTCCCAGAGCTTTCGCGATCTGAGCAAAAGGAGTTCTTCTTGGCGTACAGAGTGCCAAAGGTTTTGCTAATTTCATTTTTTTTCTCCAAACTTCAAATTCTTAACAATCAATACTATATTCATTTTTTAGAATATTCAAAATTCTCCACATATTCACCTACAAGCCTTTGAAACTCCTCGGGAGCTTTTTTAGGGCGAACCTTGGTGAAAGAAACCACCAATTGTTCATCTTGAACCGCAAAGTATCTCAGATTTGTTTCCGCATCCGTAACTTCGTGTCTCATATAACTTCGGATTTTTTCAAAAGAATGAATCCACGTACTAACTTTGATTCTCCGCCCCGCCGGTACGGGATGAAAAAACTTAAAAACACCACCCATAAAAAACATCGTGGTGTCCATTTCCACAAAACGATTAAGTGTCAGCCCAGTCTCGGTGGAAAAAAACCATCTGGAATCCTCGATGATTCTCCAGAGGTAAGCTGGATTATATTCTCCGAATATATTTCTCTCACTATAGAGAGTAATCATTTCAGTATCCACCGTTTTACAAGTTCCTCTAAAATCGGGGATCTGCGGAAATTGATCGAATCCGCTCATCTCCGTTTTTTCCAAAGGAAGAAGATCAATTGAGCTTCCGCCTTTATCTGAAAACGTGAGCGTTTTAATCTCCGCTGCAGGAGTTCCCACATCCGATAAAACTTTTTGATCCCAAAAAATCTTACCGTCTCCCAATGGAAATGCTTTAGTTTCCGTTCTTAAATTAGTCCTTTCCATTTGCTGAGCGAGAAATCGAATCTGAGACTCTAAAGGATGGATCGCTATCCCTTGAGACAAAATTTCTCTTAGAGAAAATCCGCTCTCTTCCAAGATTCGAAATCTGCCTTCCAGACAGAAATTCTCATAAGTCCTGCTAGTCACATGCCTTTGAGTGTCGAGATCGGATATCCGAGTCACGAGTTGAATTTCATTCGCGATCATATCGGCCTCCGCGTATTAGGGAGATTCTAACCCTAGTTTAGACTGAGCTAAATTTAGATCAAACAAAAAACAGAACGAACGTTCTGTTTTTTGTTCTTATTTTTCAAATTCATTGACAGAAGTTCTTTCCAATTGAAGACTGAACCTTATAGAATCACGACATGAAAACTCAACCTCGCAAAAAGAAAGAATCAGGCACCGGTGTTCGAGAAAGGATTTTAGATACGGCCACTTCTCTCTTTTACAAACAAGGTTTTTCCAACACCGGAATGAGGCAGATCATTCAAGAGTCTAATTCCGTAGCGGCAAGCTTATACGATCATTATCCTTCCAAAAAAGAATTGGGACTTGCTTATCTATCACGTCAGGAAGAAAAAACTCTCAGCGACTTACAAGATTTGATGGATCGTTATCTCGATCTCGGTGAATTTTTAAGGGCCTGGGTAATTCTCAAAGAAAAACAAATCCGCCACGGAGAATTCGTGGGATGTCCTTTTGCAGGTTTTGCAAGTCAAGTAATGGATTCCGATCCCGAATACACCGAGTTCCTCAAAGACATCGTAGCCAAATGGATCCGGATGATCAGCGATTATCTTCAAAAAGCGATCGGTTCCGGCCAACTTAAAAGAAACATGGATATTCAATACGTCGCGAGAAGAATTTTGATGGCCTATCACGGTTCGGTTACAATGTGGAGAATGACCAGGGAACTTCGTTTTATCCGTGAAATGGATCATTCTCTCCGAGAGATTGTGGAAGAATACAGAATTTTTTGAGGTAGAAATCATCTCATAACGTAGAATACCGATTTTCAATCCGAGACGAAGAGCCTGCCTCAAAAATATCTTAGAATAATTCGAATCGGCGTTTTAAGTAAAGATAAAGTATTTTTGAGATAGCTTCTAAGAGCCCAAACTTTTTTATATCGAATTCATATTAGAGTTGTTGAAAAATTCCATAACTCAGTTTAGAACTTGTCCCAAAACCTTGGAATCGTAAGAACTCCGACAAGAGTGCACGAACAATAAAATCTGTTCGAAAGCCCGTAAATTATCAAAGAGTCATATCCGTGGGAACTCCTACGTTTTCGCTTTATTACGAACTTTTGGAACCGATTTCTTTTCTCAGCTTTTAGGACAAGTTCTTAACAAAACTATTTAATCGACCGTTTTCATAAAACAAAAACAGATGAAGAATTAATTTTTCAACAACTCTACTGATTCAGATCACTTCAGTTCCGATTTGAAACCCAATTCGTCGAGTAATTCGATTGTCCATCTATCCAAACAAAATAACAGTGTTCTGAATGAAAAAATATTTAATTTATCAAGATGAAGGTTCTCATAAATTTTGGAGCATCGAAGTTTCCGGAAGTACATTTACCGTAACCTTCGGAAAAATCGGATCCTCCGGTCAGAGTTCCACCAAAACGTTTTCTGACGAAAAAGAATGTTTACAAGAAGCGGAAAAGCTACTCCGTGAAAAGTTGAAAAAAGGGTATGTCGAAGCTGGGTTGACGGAACAAAATTCGGAGTCAATTCAAAAATTATTAAGTGATTCGTTCCATCAATTTTTGAAAGTAAAAGTTAAGGATTTCGAGGAATCGAAATACGCAAAAACCTTCCAAAAAATCAACTGGGAAAAGGAAGCGGAGAAAGTATTTCAATCCATTTGTTCTTATTGGAAGAAACTTAAGGAGAAAGACATAGAACCGATCGGAATTTTCGATATCCGATGGGACGACGCCGCAACACAGTATTCGATCGAATTTGACTACGATACGGAAAGTAACGATCCTAAAAATGCAATGGAAGAAGGGGCCGTAGATAACGAATCGGTGATCGACTTTTCGGATCTGATTCGTAAAAATCTTAAAGAAGAACCCGACGACATTTGGGAAACCATGGGAGAGGATTATATCGTAATGCAGAATATCCTTTGCAAAATGTCGAGGGAAATCATATTACAAACCTTGAAAGAGGATTCATTCTTACAAATCGAAAAACAAACTCCTTATTATCTGATGTTCGCTTATCACCACGACGACGAGGAATCGGAGGTAATCTTCGATAGCTCCGGTAAAATTAAGAATTCTCCCTATCAGGAACTTACAAAAAAAGGAATAGATTTAAGTAAACTATATAACTCTAAAGATAAATCCATGCTTATAGATGATCGAAATCTTGAAGAAATACCGGACGAGATCGGAGACTATCAAGACTTAGAACATTGTCCTGCTGGAACACGAAAATCGCAAAACTTCCGAATACGATAACGGCCCTGCAAAATCTCAAGGACTTATCCATCATTTCCAAAAAATTAACCGAATTTCCAATTGAGATATGTAAATTGAGTAATTTAAAATATCTTTATATTCGAACGGAAAAAATCAATAAACTTCCGGAAGACGTAGGGGCTCTTGTCAATCTGAATCATTTGAATCTTTGCGGAAACAAACTCAAAGATTTACCGAAAAGCCTCCAGAAGTTGACTTTATTGAAACGATTGAATTTGGGAGAAAATAAATTCGAAAAAATACCCACAGCTTTGTATGGTATAAATTCCATTGAAGAATTGGATCTTCGTCATAATCCTTTCAAAAGTTTGGACGGTATCGGAAAAATCACAGGATTGATAACTATCCATACTTACGCGGTCGGAATCAAAGAATTAACTCCTGAAATCGGTCAACTCAAGAATTGCAAGTATTTCCATTTGAGCGACGTGGATATTGAGGAAATTCCGAAGGAAATCGGAGATATGGATTCCATGTACACACTTGAAATCTCCAAAACGAAAATCCGGTTTTTGCCCGACACGATCGAAAAACTCAAAAATTGTAAATCGCTCGATATCCAAAAAAATCAAATCGAGTTTTTACCGGAAACGATCGGCACTATGGAAAACTTGGAGGAATTATCAGCGGGTAATAACAAATTGACCGACCTGCCTGAAAGTATCTATCAGCTCAAAAAACTGAAAGAAATCGGTTTGTGGGGAAACTCGTTTTCACCGGATCAAAAGACAAAGATCGTTTCTCGTCTCAAAGAAAACATTCCGGGGAGTAAGATCAATATCGACAAGTAAAAACGTAAATACGCTCGAGAGCACATGAGAACGTTCCTCGTGCGCCTCACGGAACCGTACATAAAACTCTCGCTCCCAACGGCTCTTGTCAAACCGATCGTGGCATGATTCCATTCTCCAGTGTATGAATAAGGGTGCTATCGCGAGCTACTCGACCATGTCAAAACAACGCCCTCGTATTTAAAAAATATGCTTTTGTTTTTGATCCGTTTTTCCAGTAACCTATTTCCGACCGAAAACGAATCTTTACTTATGAAAAACATGTTTTTATTCCCGGTTATGGCAGTATCTTTAATACTTTCAGATTGCTGTAAAATCAAGAACAATTCAAACCCGAAAGGAGGAAGTATGAGTTACGAAATCAATAAATCCGAAGACGAATGGAAAAAAGAACTTACTCCGGAACAATATAAAATTTTAAGACAAAAGGGAACCGAAATGGCATTTACCGGAGACCTTTATAAAAATCATGATAAAGGGACCTACGTTTGCGCCGCTTGTGGTGCCGTTTTATTTTCTTCCGACACCAAGTACGAATCCGGGTCCGGTTGGCCTTCTTTCTATCAACCCACAAAAGAAGGTGCTATCGACAAACAAAAAGATAGTAACTATGGGATGGTGAGGACTGAAGTTCTTTGCGCTAAATGTGGAGGACATTTAGGTCATGTATTTAACGATGGGCCGAGGCCTACCGGGCTACGCTATTGTATCAATTCCGCTTCTTTAAAGTTTCGGAAAGAATAAATTTCAAGAGATATTTTTGATTTTGTGGAAAAGTTTCTACTTTCTTTTTTTGATTTTCAAGCCGTGACAATCAGGAAAATCATGCTTAAATCCGGATTCAACCGGGAGCAACTCCATGAATGATCATCTCGCCTACGTATCTGACAATCGTTCCGTTCGAAATCCGATTCTACAATTTTTAGCGGAAAAATGGTACACGATTCTTTATATCTGGCATATGATGATCGGAATTTTTATCGAATTGGAAAATTCTCCAGAAGGTGATAAACGTCCTGTAGTCTTGGTTTCGGGATTTTTAGGTAGAACTCTTTCCTGGGAACCAATGTTAAAACATCTTTCCACAAACGGACATCCGGTTTATACAGTTCCTCTCGGATTTCAATTGGGAAACATTCGAAAAAAAAGCAAAATTTTAGAAACGTTTCTTATCGAAAAGGATATCAAAGATTGTTATATTGTAGGCCATTCAATGGGCGGTTTGATAGCTTCCGGTCTTACTTATAAAGGAAGAGATCGTGTTAAAAAAATTTTCATCGCAGGAACTCCCGTAAAAGGAACATATCTTTCATATTTCCTACCCATGTTTGTCTGCAGTTGGCAGATGATGCCGAATTCCAAGTTCATCCGAGAAGCCGGTGAAATATTCGGAAAGTTGCCTAATGTACAATCCGTTTTTACGAAAAAAGATCAAATTATTCTTCCCTCCGAAAATTCTCGTTTAGGTCATTTCGACGACGTGGAACTCCCGGAAGCAGGTCATTTGAATTTATTTATGGGCCCTCTTGGTATCGAATGTCTGTTCGATCTGATCACTGCGGAAGAAAAGAAAGACCCAAAACCAATTATTAGAAAATTAGAATCTACTAAACAACAACCCGAAAGACTGTCCACTTCCCCTAAATCTTCCATATCGACCTACAAAAAAAAGACTACCCCTAAAACACCTTCTTCCTCTTTAAGATCTACAAAATCAAAACAGGTCTCTAAGAAAAAAAGAACTTCAGCAAAGAAAAAGAAATAATCTATTTTTCAGAAAATAGTCTACCGATACAGGCAAATTGGGAAAGTTTTTCTCCCATTAAATTTAAAAAGTTGTAGTTTCCACATTGGAGTCCAATTCTCTAGATTGGAAATACTACGGGAACTCCTACATTTTAGCCTAACCTACTATTGAACTTGGACCAATCTCTAAATTGACAAATGAAGGAAATTTTCTTCGTAAAAACTTCATAGTGTGTTTTCTATCACCTGAAAGATACTTCGCAGGAAACGCTTCACTTAAATTAACGGCAATCCCTATCTTACAATTGTAGGAACTCACACAAGCTCCAATTGAACTGATTCAAAGTAAATTCGATATAAAAAAGTTTGGGTGAATGGCTCGTAAACTGAAACGCTTTTTACGAAAGCGTTTTAGTTGAATTTTTCAAATTAAAAACCTTAAAAGAAATCAGTTACAATCATTCAGTAAAGTTCGTAATAAAATATAGAAGTTCCCACAAATTACGTCCCTTTGGTAGTTTACAAACTTCCAAGCATATTTATAACTACTAAGTTTTCGTCGAGGCCAATGTTCCGAAGTTTTTAAGACAGGACAGGCTATAGTACTGCTTTCTATGAATCGGGTTCTTACCCCAAGAGAGCGACCCATGGGAAAGCTCTGCGACCTTCAGTTCAGAAGGCGGACTTACAAGTTGAGAGGAATTTTGAAATAGTAAGAATCCAAAACACATATTTTTTCAAGTGTTCCGACAAGAACGAGGCTTTTTACTTGCAAAAAGTATGATTTTCTGATAGTGAAAAATCACCGGAGTCTTCCCGCCACCCAAACGCGGGTGGGGCGCGCACGTTTCACAGAGGATTGTCGGAAGAGATCCAAGTAATTGTGAGAAATAGAGAGCGTTATACTTCGAGTTCAGGAGCGAGATGTCTTAACCCCTTCGAACGACTGACAGAGCGATCAATCTGCCACCGGCCTTCTTGACTCCGTCGATTCAAGAATATCATACTCGGAACTGCCTTATGTTCAAGAATCATACTAATCTATGGACGCAGCATAATGTTTCGACGGAATTTCCACTACAATCGCTTTCGCATTTGTTGTGCCGAACTCACGTTAATTCACAAATATTTAAAATGAATCTTTTACTTGAAAAGGTTCAACAAAGGACTGGAACTCATCGAAAGTCCGACGTACGCCGCTGCAACGGCGTCCCAAGAATCGTCATGTCCTTTTAGCAGATCGATATTGAGCAAGAGTTTCAAGGCTTGACGGATCTGTTTTTTGTCCGCAGTTCCGCTTCCGGTAGTTCCTTTTTTAATCTGAGAAACTGTAGGTTCCAAAATCTGAATATTCATTTCTGCTAAAGTAACTAAAAGAACTCCCCTTGACTCAAATACTCTCGATGCAGTCTTTTTATTTTTCGAAAAAAACATTTCCTCAACCGAAGCAACAGAAGGTTTGAACTCTCTCAAAATTTCCGTAAGCCCCTTCCGCAATACCAAAAGATTATTCGGACTCGGAGTTCCCGAAGGAACCTCCACGGTTCCATAGGCCAAAATGCGGATTTTAGAAGCGGTTTTTTCCAAAACCGCATAACCGGCCCTATGCGAACCCGGATCGATTCCGATAATTCTCAATCCTACTCCCAAACAGAGATGGAAATTTTTAAGAGGTTACTCAAATTCTTTTTCGAGTGAAGTTGCCAATTCGAAATTAGAAGTGACTGAGGTAACATCGTCGTGTCCATCAAGTTGTTCGATCAACTTCATCACTTTTTCTGCAATTTCTTTATCCGCGATTTCGGAATCAATCAAAGGAATATAACGAATTTCCGACTCTTCCGACTTAAGCCCTTTTTCGTTCAGTGCCTGAAGTACAGTCTCGTAATCTTCCGGGGTGGTGATGATTCGATAAACTTCTCCCTCGTTAATTACGTCTTCCGCACCCCCGCCCACCGCAAGATCCACGAGTTCGTCTTCCCCGATTTGAGAAGATTCTAAAACGATCACTCCTTTCTTTTCAAAAAGCCTACTTACGGAACCGGAAGTCGCAAGTGAACCTCCTAGTTTTGTAAGGATACTTTTAATCTCTGGAGTCGTTCTGGACTTTTTGTCGGTCACCGCAGAAACCATGATTGCAATTCCAGCCGGCCCGAAACATTCATAAAGACATTCTTCGTAAACGACTCCTTCCAGTTCTCCTGTCCCTTTTCTGATCGCCCTTTCTATATTATCCTTGGGCATGTTTACCGATTTGGCTTTTAATATTGCAAGTCTGAGTCTAGGATTTCCTTCCGGCTCTCCTCCTCCCATCTTTGCCGCCACCGTGATTTCCTTCGCGACTCTTGTAAAAATAGCCCCACGTTTGGAATCGATCGCGTCTTTCTTACGTTTGATCGTCGCCCATTTGGAATGTCCGGACATGATTTATTATCCCCTACGAATTGCTTTTGATAATCGAATCAAGCTTGAGTTGATTCTGGATGATACTTTCCAGAAATCAAAAAAAAGACATTCTGTCCATTCTTTTCAAAGGAAGAATGAACAAGCTGCTTCGAATTCCTTCATTCATGGATTTAAAGTAGAGAAGAATTTTAAAATCCTTTTCCATTGTAAAGGGAAAGGTTAGAATGGATTCGATGAACGCTTTTTCCAAATTTTCTCAAAAACAATTTCGCGTTTTTTTCTCATATAAAAACAATCCAGTAAAGTTATTGTCTTTCTTGCTTTTCATTCAGTTTTTTGCGGTCTGCGATTCGGGACAGAATCCGGAGAAGAAAGAAATTTTACTTCGGCTAATCTCAGAATTTCAAATCGATTTACAAAAGAATTTAGAATCCGCAATTCGAACTAAAGGAATCGTAGGCGCAATCAATGTCTGTCGAACAATTTCTCCTAAAAAGGAGGCCGATCTCAAGGCAGAATTTCCCGGAGTTCTTATAAAAAGAATTTCCGAAAAACCGAGAAACCCCAGTCATCGACCCGAGGTCTGGGAAACCGAAATTTTCAATCAATGGAAAGAATCTCAAAAGACCGGAATGGCTCCCTACACGATCGTTTTATCCAAAGACAAAGAAGTTCGGATTTTACAACCCATCATTCTTCAGAATGCGACCTGTTTACAATGCCACGGTGGTCCTCAAGATATAAACCCGGCGGTATCCAAAAAAATTGCCGAACTTTATCCTAACGACCAAGCAAAGGGTTACAAATTAGGAGAATTGAGAGGAGCCTTTTCTGCGACTTGGTAATATTTTATGAAATACTTATTCTTATATTTTCTTTCTTTGTTAATTCTTTCTATCGGACTAAAACGCCCAGTGCCAACAGATAGATAAAATCTTTTGAGTTTAAAGACCTTAATAACGATAGTTATAAAGAGATTTTTTTTGGAATGGTCTTATCTTTTTGTAAACGATGTGAGGAGTCTTTATTTGTTTATTCCATCTAACGGAAAAATGAGAAAAATAAAAGACTTTTTATTCCAGCTCCAATTCCAATCAAAGGAACAAAATACTTTTATTCTTATCACCAAGCGGGCCGCGCAAACTACGACTGGAAAAGCGTTATTCGCCATCGAAAACTACAGAGCCGTAGAAATTGGAACCATCAAAGGCATGGTAGCGAAATTCAAAACGGTAGTATCGACATTTATAAAATAAAAGCGAACCAAAAAGTGTTCATTCAATTATTGCCATTGGATATAATTGAAACCTATCAAGACAATAGTTTGGATTCATAAAAGAATATTGGGCAAAAAATTATAGAAATTTCAAATAGAATCAAAACAATTTTCCCGACATTACAAAGAAGTGACCTCAAAAGCCAACATAGGATACGTACGAATCGATATTTTAGTTGTACTGTAATAAAAAGAAAATTTTTTGAAAGCATGGATTGACCAACGAGCAATGGAAAATACGAGACCCCTTATGATCGAACCTAAGCGTCATGAAAACGGAAAAGATCATCTTCGTAGGCGTCCTGTTCCATCTTAAACGACATTCTTTGGATATTACGAACAAGTGCTCAATGGAAGGATTGCCGAATCGTTATCCGTCCTATTAAACTTGTCATCGCCGTTTTCAAGCGCCTTTTTGCTTCTTCAAAACTTTAGAAGGCTCTACGTAGTTCGTTATGAAATTACGATTTCAATTTCGATGGCTTTATTACTCTTGGATGCGCCATGATCCTTTTAAGGTAAAAAGGCCTCCATTGGTACTTTAAAAATTGAGAGAGGAAATGGAAATGAATGTAATATATCTATACGTAAATGATGAGGAATAAAAAGAATTCGACTGTCAGATAAAGAAGAATTATATAAACGGAATATTAAAATTTCACAAAACTCAAAGATCGGATACAATGTAAGAAACGGAGGTAGTGTGACATTCGGATTCAACGCAAAGATTGGATATGGCGCAATTGTAAAATCGATTATCTTTTCAGGGTCGAATCATATTGTCTCGTATTGGGGATAAGATCGTATTGATATAGGTTGTATACTTAAATCAATTGAAGAGTGGATAGAAAGCTATGAGTTAGTTTTAGATGAAAAAGGTTATACCGAGGAACAAATGGAGGAATATTGCCCAATACATCAAGTTGATCAAAGCGCTTTATATCCATAAAAAGCTCAGAGCTTTCTCAAAAGAAACGCCGGGAACTCAACACAAATAGAGATTAAATTTTCTTGAATATTCAAAAACAGGAAAGTTTTTTAGTCGGCCCCGTTATTGCCAAATCCCTTTTTCCAATAAACAAACCCAAAAAGAATAAAGCCTATTAAACAAAATGTTCCCTGAAAAAACTTCAAAAGAAAAAAATATCCCAAAGAAAACATTCCGAAAAACAACGAAACGGTTCCCAAAGCCCAAAGTACGATTTTTTCCCAAAAATCCTCAAGTCTCTTTTTACTACCCTGCCCTTTCCAAAATCCGAAAGGATCAGCCCTTTTTACAAACGCATCTAACGTTTCTTCCGGAACAGGAGGGGTCAATAAGGTAACGAGAATCGAAACCACGACGGAACCGATCGCCACCCAAAACAAAAGATATTCCGATCGAACCTCTGGAAAAAAAGGATATAAAATCATCGACAGAATCAAAGCCGTGATCATACCGGAAAGCTCCGTCCAAGCATTGGTTCTCCACCAAATCCATCGTAAAATCTGGGGCAATCCCATACCCGATGCAAACGCCAACAAAAATTTCCAGGCACTCGCAATGGATTGAATCTGAGTTGCCACGAGAATGGCTACGATCGCCATT
Source organism: Leptospira mayottensis 200901116 (assembly GCF_000306675.2). Classification (NCBI taxonomy): domain Bacteria; kingdom Pseudomonadati; phylum Spirochaetota; class Leptospiria; order Leptospirales; family Leptospiraceae; genus Leptospira; species Leptospira mayottensis. Next base: position 668,910 of record NZ_CP024871.1, on the reverse strand, counting down.
AGAATAACCGCAATTCGACTCACTCTTACCAAAGTTTTATCGTCCGCACTCGGATGAAGAAATCTCAGATAAAAATCGTTTACTAAATAACTCGCACCCCAATTGATATGAGTGTCCGCCGTGGACATAAACGCCGCCATCAAACTCGCAAATACGATTCCCAAAACTCCGCTCGGCAAAATGAGTTTCATCAAAACGGGATATCCCATCTCACGATCCGCCGCAACGAGCTGACCTTCTGAAAAATATCTTGTCGGATCGTGCAAAGGAAATACGACTAATGTTACTAGCGCAGTCAAAACCCAAGGCCAGGTTCGAACGATAAAGTTCGCCACATTAAACCAAAGAGAACCCTTCTCCGCCTCTTTGAGATTTTTTGCGGTATGAATTCTCTGCGCCAAATATCCCGAACCGTCCGAATAATACTGAGCCCACCATTGCACAGATATAAATATCAGAAAAACGTTAAATGGAAGGGAGGCGCCTTGAAAATCCGGCCAAAAACTCAGGATAGATTCGTGTTTTTCCGGATAGATTTCTTTCATCCCCATAAGCAGACCGGAAATCCCCCCTTGGCTATAAACGGCGTACACCGCAAAAAGAATTGCTCCACCCATTCCTAAAGCAAACTGAACGAGATCGGTCAGAATCACACCTTGGATTCCTCCCATACTGCTATAGACGATCACGATCAAAAACAGAATCAAAACGGTGATCGTATTATTCAAAGAATCAAATATTAGAAAAGAAGGCCAAAGATTTTGAACGATCGCAAATCCGTCCACGCCGAGTATGTCTTTCCAATCCAAAAAAGGACCGGTAATCTTGGACATCGCTTTGAACACCCATCCAAGTACAATCGAATTTACTAATATACTTAAATAGAACGCTTTGACCATTCTCAGGACCGTCGCGGATTTTCCACCGTAACGGAGTTCGACAAACTCGACATCGGTAAGGACTTCCATCCTTCTCCATTTCCCCGCAAAAAAAACGGTCATCGCCATATAACCGATCGCCCAACTCCACCAAAACCAGTTAGCCGAAATTCCGTCCGCCGCTACAAAACCAGTGATCACAAGAGGAGTATCCGCTGCAAACGTAGTCGCAACCATCGAAGTTCCGAGCCACCACCAAGGAAGTTTGCGATCCGCAACAAAGTAAGAAACGAGGCTTTTGCCCGCTTTGGGAGAAAGCAGAATTCCCGCAGCAAACGCAAATAATAAATATGACAAAATGAAAAACCAATCGAGAATACTGAACATACTTTCTTCTTTAAAGGATTCGTTCGAAAACGAAATTCTACGGTATTGATAAAACTTTCGTCAGTTTTAAAACCTTTCCTGAGAACAAAACTCTCTTTCCAAAATCGAAGAATCAAAATCGAATTCTCTTGATCCCTCGTCTTGAAAGAAAAATATGACTGTTAAGGTTATGGCAAACATCATCGTTCAAAAATACGGTGGAACTTCCGTGGGAACCCCGGAAAGAATCCAGAACGTTGCAAGAAGAATCAAATCCTATCATGACAAGGGACAACAAATCGCCGTCGTGGTTTCCGCTATGGGACATACAACGGACGATCTCGTAGAACTCGCCGCAAAAATTTCCACGAATCCCCCCAAACGGGAAATGGACATGCTCCTCTCCACTGGTGAGCAGATCTCCACAGCACTACTCGCTATGGCACTTTGGGAAATCGGAGTTCCTGCAACTTCTTTTACCGGTTCTCAAATCAAACTTTTAACCGACGGAAATTTTTCTAATGCGAAGATCAAAATGATCGATCGATCTCGAATCGATGTAGCTTTGAACGAAGGCAAGGTAGCCATCATCGCGGGTTTCCAAGGAATCGACGAGGAAGAAAACATCACCACTCTGGGAAGAGGCGGTTCCGATACATCCGCGGTAGCGGTAGCGGCAGTTCTAGGTGCAAAAGAATGCGAAATTTACACAGATGTTGACGGAGTTTATACGGCCGATCCTAGAATCGTTCCAAACGCAAAAAAACATACACAAATCACTTATGAAGAGATGCTTGAACTTGCAAGTTTAGGTGCGGGAGTCCTTCATTCTAGAAGCGTAGAATTAGGAATGAACTACGATGTAGTCATACACGTCCGCTCCAGTTTCAACGAAAACCAAGGAACGCTTGTGATGAGCGAGGATAAAATTATGGAAAAATTAAAAGTCAGCGGAGTCACCGCAAAAAGTGATCAAGCAAGAATCACCATCGCGGAAGTTCCCGACAAACCCGGTTTAGCGGCGAGACTTTTTGGAGAATTGAATTCCAAGCATATTCTCGTAGATATGATCGTGCAATCCTCGCCGCATAACGGAATCAATACGATCTCATTTACGATCCCCAAAAAGGACGTTCTTCAAGCAAAACCGATTCTTCAGGGATTTTCAAAGACACATAACGCAAAGGAACCCGAAATCAACGAAAGTATTGCGATCGTTTCCGCGGTCGGAGTGGGGATGAAATCTCACGTTGGAGTTGCAGCCGGAATGTTTCAGGCGCTCGCGGACAATGGAATCAACATAGAAATGATTTCCACCTCCGAGATCAAAATCTCTTGTGTAATCCCCGAAGATCAGGCAAAGATTGCGATCAACAAAATTCATGACGTATTTGGACTCTCGGCATAAAGTCTTCGATTTCCAGCACCATCGAAAGACAAAATTTCTAAGCTCGTAGAGAGATCTGGATATTCCGCCAAATCACCCGCCGAGTTAAGAAAATCGGTATTCTTTGATGCGGGAACCTCAGAGACATTTTTGATTTCGAAGATGCAACAACTTTCACAGATTCTATATTTTAGAAAAATCTAAATCGATATTCAACACCCACAAAGATCTCACTGGGAAATCGAATTCAATCTTCTTTCGTAGAATAGAAGACGGCAAGCAATTGAAAAAATACAAAAATCCAGTGCATCGCTGTAGTTCCGTAGCCCATCAGCAGACTGTTTACAGCGATAAAAATCCCCCACATAAGAATATTCGCAGTTCCTAATAAAACGTGAATCGCAACGGCGACGATATGCCAGGATCGTCTCGGTTCCGCACGAAAAAGAAGAACCCCAAGTATAAAAGCGAGCCCGTGCGCCTCAAAAAAGCCAATTCCTACGAATTCCTGTCCCTCGAAAATAAAACGCGCCGGACCTTTTCCAAAAAAGATCCCCAAAATATCCAAAGCAAAAAACGCGACCGTAGACGCAATAATCAACGCGATACCATTGATCTGCAAAAGTAATTTACGTGCCGAAAGCGACATGGTTTAAAAATCTCATATTATATTTTTAGAAGGGAACTCAATGATAACGATTTTAAAATCAAACGTCTGTACGGAATAATCATTCTAAGACCATAATCCAATGAAAAGTTGATTTTGAACTCGTCCCTATACCTCCGATAGAGTTTAACAGTGAAAAGGTGATTTCAAGAATTCCCCCATCTGTGGGAACTACTACATTATGTTATTGGCAACTTGACAATCATAATCGTGGATCCTTCTTCAGGCTTTGGGAAAAGTTTAACAAAGAACCCCTTTGATAATGTCTTTCATTCTTCTAATATATCAAAGAATTCGAATCTACCAAGTCCTAATCTTAAAAAATCGGTAAGCACCAACACCCATGAATGCGACATAGGCCGAATTTTTTGCTTTTCCCGAGATAAAATAATGATTTTTTTATAAATTAGCAATTTTTTGCTCGAGCTTTTCGTCCCATCCTTCGTTAATCATTTTTAATTACTTAACAGACAAGTTGCGGGAGGACGCAATGAGCATTCGATTTCGCATTTCTTTGTATCTTTCGATCGTATTGTTTATCGGTTTTGGAATTCTTGCAACAATCAACTCATATACAGCCTATAAAAAACTAGAACAAGAAGTGGTCAACAGTTCCGAAGTAACTGCGGAACGTTGGACCTTGGAAATAAAAGATTATTTAGATACAGGTATGGGTATAATCCGGGGTTTCCGATTCCCGCTTTTATTCGATTCCCCTCCCCGAGGCAAAGTTATCTTAGCCTTGCAGGAAATACTGAAGGCGAACGAGAATTATTTCGGTGCCCGAGTAGCCTACGAACCGAACGGTTTCGACGGACAAGATGATCAATTTGAAAATACTACCGGGCATGATGCCACCGGAAGATTCATTCCTTATCTTCACCGTGGAAAAACGGATGAAGAAATCGTATTGGAAGCCGCTAAGTATTATGACAGCCAGGGTTTGGAAGGAGAATGGTATCAAATCCCTAAAAAAACGAATCTTCAATTTGTAACTGACCCGTATTATTATGAACTCGATGGAAAGATAAAAATCCTTATGATATCTCTGATCGTTCCGTTCCGTGTAGGGAATCAATTTTACGGGGTAGGTGGTCTCGATTATCGATTGGAGGAATTACAAAAACTGATCGGAAGTAAAAAACCGTTCCAAGATCAAGGTTACTTAACCCTTATCTCTCCAAGGGGAATTTATGCCGTGAATAGTTTTGACGGTAATCTAGTGGGAAAACAAATTCCAGACGCCCAAGAATTGGAATTTTATCTTAAAGAAAGTCAGGAAGAGACCGGAAAAAAATTTACCACCGACTCGAACGGATATACGCATTATTTCTTTCCATTTCATATCGGCAAAGACAAACGTTTTTGGGCGTTGCAGGTAAGTATTCCCAATTCGATTTATCGAACCGCGATCATTTCCATTCTCTTTCAAAGTTTCGTTGCCACCATACTCATACTGGTCTCCGTTCTTCTTTGTGTAAATTTTATATTCCAAAGATTGATCTCAGCCGGACTTCTCAAAGCCGTCGGATTCTCCGAAGAAATTGCAAACGGAAATTTAATCGCACAAAGTTCCCACGACAAAAAGGATGAGATCGGAACACTTCTCGGCTCCATGAATCAGATGCGGGAAAATCTTCTCAAAGTTCTACGAGAAATCGGTGGTTCCGCATACACTCTCAGAGATACTTCCGAGAAAATGGCGGATTCTTCCAGAAATTTCTCCGACGTCGCACAAACACAAGCTTCCGCTGCAGAAGAATCTTCAGCTGCCGTCGAAGAACTTGCTGCTTCTGCTCAAAACGTTGGCAAGTCTATGGAGAAGGCCGTATTCAGCATGAAGGAAATCGACGGGAACGTAGTGAGACTCAAAGAACAAATTGTTAATATAAACAGAGAGATGCAGGACTTAGTCGAACTCGCTGCTCTATCCAAAGAACAAGGAGTCACCGGGGAAAACGCAATGGCCGCATCCACAAGTGCAATGGCCGCTATCGGCGACAGCGCTTCCAGAATCACGGAAATCTTATCAATCATCACCGAAATCTCCGAAAAAACAAATTTACTTGCACTCAACGCCGCTATCGAAGCTGCAAGAGCAGGGGAAGCAGGAAAAGGTTTTGCAGTCGTTGCTGAAGAAATCGGAAAATTGGCATCACAGACTTCTTCAAGCGTTCAAGAAATCGGGTCCCTTGTAAATTCCACAAACACCGCTGTATTAAACGGAAATACTAAAGTCGCAGAAGCATCTAACGTTCTCAAGAAGCTGAGGGAACAAGTTGAAGAATTTGATCGATACGCCAAGAACGTTCTTGCATCCGTTAAAAACCAGGAAGAAAATACGAAAGAAATTTCTCAGAGTGCAAACGAACTTATGACCTTCAGTTTACAAATCGAAGAAGCAGTCTTAGAACAAAAACGTGCCACCGACGAAATTACAAAGACCATCATGAGTATTTCCGACGGAACTCAGGAAATCGCGTCAGGTGCAGACGATCTTACTTCTTTCTCCGGAAACATACATGGACAAGCGCAAAATCTGGGGCAATTGATAGGAAAATTTAAGACAAATTGAAATGAAAATTTATATTATAACGAAATCGAAAAAGGAAATAGATCTTTAGCCTCAATTTATAAATTTCATCGTGATTTATAATTCTTGCCCAAGTCGAATTTCAAATATAAATATTTGAATTGATGAATTCTCTTTTTTCGATACGATGACTCTTTTCGATTTGAAAACAAAAAGGTTGGAGAACCATGAGTATTCGATTTCGTATTTCCCTTTATTTATCCATAGTTCTATTTATCGGATTCAGCATCCTCGCCGCAATCAACTCAATTACCACTTATAGAAATCTGAAATCGGAAGTGGAAAACAATTCAACGATTACTTCTGAACGCTGGTCCTTGGAAGTGAAAGACATTCTGGACTCCGCCATGTTCTATGCGAGAGGATTTCGCTCTCCTCTCATCTTCACTTCCCCGCCAAGAGAAGCCGTTATCACTTCGATCAAAGAAGTCATAGAAAGAAACCCGAATTTTTTCGCTCTCTGGCTGGTCTATGAGCCAAACCTCTATGACGGCAAAGACGCTCAATATCGAAATACTTTCGGACACGATTCTACTGGAAGATTCGTTCCTTATGCATTTCAATCCGGTGAAAAAGGAAAAGCCCGAATCAGACCCAACGTTGGTTATGAGAATCTAGACGGAACGGGCGACTTCTATCAGATTCCCAAAAGGAACGATACTTATTACGTTTCAGAACCGTACCGCTACAAATCCGATAGTGTAGATACGATGATGATTTCCATCGTTGCTCCAATCAGCAAGGACGGTTTCTTTAGAGGAGCCTGCGGGATCGATTTAAAAGCGGAAGAATTACAAAAAAAATTCGGGGAAGTCAAACCGTTTCGCAATCAGGGATATATGACTTTGCTTTCTCCAAGCGGACTTTATACGGTAAACGGAAAAAACCCTTCCTTAATCGGAAATAAAATTCCAGACGCCCAAGAATTGGAATTTTATCTTAAAAAAAGCCAGGAAGGAAAAAACTTCACTTACAGTTCCGAAGCACACACACACTATTTCTTTCCGTTTCATGTCGGTAAAGACAAACGTTTTTGGACGTTGCAGGTAAGTATTCCCGATTCGATCTATACGGACGAAATGTTCAATACGATTTTCTCAAGAGCTTTAACGGCTATCCTTATACTGGTCTCCGTTCTTCTTTGTGTAAATTTTATATTCCAAAGATTGATCTCAGCCGGACTTCTCAAAGCCGTCGGATTCTCCGAAGAAATTGCAAACGGAAATTTAATCGCACAAAGTTCCCACGACAAAAAGGACGAGATCGGAACACTTCTCGGCTCCATGAATCAGATGCGGGAAAGTCTTCTCAAAGTTCTACGAGAAATCGGTGGTTCCGCAAAAATGCTCAAAGATACTTCCGAGAAAATGGCGAATTCTTCCAGAAATTTCTCCGACGTCGCACAAACACAAGCTTCCGCTGCAGAAGAATCTTCAGCTGCCGTCGAAGAACTTGCTGCTTCTGCTCAAAACGTTGGCAAGTCTATGGAGAAGGCCGTATTCAGCATGAAGGAAATCGACGGGAACGTCGTGAGACTCAAAGAACAAATTGTTAATATAAACAGAGAGATGCAGGACTTAGTCGAACTCGCTGCTCTATCCAAAGAACAAGGAGTCACCGGGGAAAACGCAATGGCCGCATCCACAAGTGCAATGGCCGCTATCGGCGACAGCGCTTCCAGGATCACGGAAATCTTATCAATCATCACCGAAATCTCCGAAAAAACAAATTTACTTGCACTCAACGCCGCTATCGAAGCGGCAAGAGCAGGGGAAGCAGGAAAAGGTTTTGCAGTCGTCGCTGAAGAAATCGGAAAACTAGCATCACAGACTTCTTCAAGCGTTCAAGAAATCGGGTCCCTTGTAAATTCCACGAACACCGCTGTATTAAACGGAAATACTAAAGTCGCAGAAGCATCCAACATGCTCCAGAAGCTGAGGGAACAAGTTGAAGAATTTGATCGATACGCCAAGAACGTTCTTGCATCCGTTAAAAACCAGGAAGAAAATACGAAAGAAATTTCTCAGAGTGCAAACGAACTTATGACCTTCAGTTTACAAATCGAAGAAGCAGTCTTAGAACAAAAACGTGCCACCGACGAAATTACAAAGACCATCATGAGTATTTCCGACGGAACTCAGGAAATCGCGTCAGGTGCGGAAGATCTTACTTCTTTCTCCGGAAACATGTACGGACAAGCGCAAAATCTGGGGCAATTGATAGGAAAATTTAAGACCGACTAAAACTTAGAAAAACGGTTGAACCTACTTAAGATCTTACAGATCAAGGGCATTAGGACCGCAGATGAATTCAAAGCAAACTTACGCAAAAAACTTTTTCTTTACGGGAACGTTTGTATTTCTGTTTTTACAAAATCCGATTCAAACGGCGGAGTCCCTCAACCGAGTCATCGCGACCGTCGGAACGATTTCTATCTCGGAGCTCGATCTTGACGACGCAAGCGAGAAATATAACAAACTCCAAAAACACTTAAAACATGAAGACTTTCGTAAATCCCTCAGAACGAGAATTATAGACTTTCTGATCGACCGCGCCATCGTGGACGTCGTCGCCGAAGAAGAATCGATTCAAGTCAACGAACAAAGAGTCGATTCCGAAATCGAAAAAAGAATGGAAGTAATGGGAATTACAAATCGTAAACAATTCGAAAAAGCAATGGAAACTTCTTCAGGTATGCCTTTCGAACTCTGGGTCACAGAACTTCCGTACCAAATCAAAAAAGGACAACTTCTTCAGTTAAAAATCGCAGTCCCTCCTCCGAATGAACAGGAAATCAAGAACTGGTACAACCAGAACAGAGACAAGGTCGGGTTTGAAATTCGATATAGAATTATTTCAATCGCCCCCGAAAACGACTCCGTCCAAGAAGAAAACAGACTCTACAAGGAACTTTCCGATATCAGGAAATCGGTTCTCACAGATCCTTCTTCCTTTGCATTGATCGCGGGTTCACCCAGAAACGATCCGGCCCTTAGATCCAGAAGAGGAATGGTAGAATGGATTTCTTCCTTCGATCTTTACAAATATAGTAAGATCACGGCCACGATTGCGGCGCCTCTTCCTAACGGAGGAGTTTCCGAAGTATTTAGAGACGAAAGAAAAAGATATTCAATCCTTAAGATAGAAGGCAAAAGACCAACTCCAATGGAAAACCTACGCGGCGGGATCCAGAACATTCTCTACAGGGATAAGGAAGAAGATACGTTTCACAGATGGCTGAAAGAATCCAGAGCCGAAATTCCGATCCAAATTTTCGACGATGCCTATAGAAAAGAAAATAAGATTCCCCTTAAGGAAGAGACGTTCCATTTGGATTGATTTTGAGCATTACTATATACGCGTTTTTGGTCGATATTAATTTCAAATCATGAAATTTCCGATCTTCCATTCTGCCGTATTTCTTAGTCCGGAAACGGCATCTCTGCTGGAATCCGAAAACGAAAGGGAAAATCTTCTACTTCTTTCCCTCAGAAAACTTTCCAAGGTTCTTCCCGAATCCACGGTTTTTTTCAACGCATGGCCCTTCCCCAAAAAAATAGATACATACAATCTTTTGAATATTAGAATATTAGAAGACCGGTCGGAAATCTCGTTCGTAAAAAAAATTTCTTCCGAACTTCCCCAATCCAGAACCGGAGATCCGGACTGGGATGATGCTTCCTTCTTTTACTTTACCGGACTTTTCCCTTGTTTGGACGAAAACTTAAGCCTGGAAATCTACCGAAGACACGATCTCTATCTTTCCCAGTATTCTTACAGCGAGAACCTACCTTCTGGAATCATTCCCACAATTTTATCCAGAGAGTTTACGAACGGGATTCCGGAAGCCGTCAATACGAGCGTTCAGGAATATCTCAGCAAAAATATCAACCACTATGACGTTGAAATCTTTTATCACGACCCAGATCTAAGACAATACAGACTCGACTTCTCTTTAAAAAATAAAAGATCCTTAAACCTAGTCAGAGGATTTTTGAAATTCAAAGAGGAATGGAACTATTCCGATATCCATCCGTGGATTCAGGAACATCCGGAAGTTTTTAGAACCGGTCCTTCGTATTTAGAATTAGAAGTATATCGAGGATGCGAATTAAGTTGCAGCTTTTGTCCGAGACAATTTTCACCTAACGATCAAGACGGATCTTTTCTTAGTCCGGTATTTCTGGAGAATTTACTGAAACAACAGGAAGAATCCTTTTCCAACGAATACAGCGTTTGCTTCGGAGGATTAGGCGAACCTCTCTTGCATCCCGAATTTACGAAGTTACTTTCTACCGCTTTTCAATTTTCCTCCTCTTTATTACAGGAATTTTTTATAGAAACAGCTCTTTATACCGACTTAAATTCAACTTTAGGTTTTTTGAATGCGTTAGATTCCTCATTTAGGCAAAAAATCACTTGGATCGTAAATCTCACGACCCGAAACCAGGAAAAATATAACTCTCTCTACGGAAAAAAAGATCTGAACCGAGTACTTTCAAACCTGGAACAACTTGGTAAAATCTTTCCAAAAAATAGAATCTATCTTCAATTTTTAAAAATTCAGGAAGTCGAAGACGAAGTAGAAGTTTGGGTGGATGAAACTGAAAAACAAGGTTACGGAGTCATTCTTCAAAAATACAATCGTTATGCTGGCCTTATGCCGGAAAAAAGAGTTACCGATCTCACTCCAATTCAGAGAGAATTTTGCTGGCATCTCAACCGGGATCTTTATGTGAATTCGGACGGAACCGTTTCCGTCTGTAAACAAGCTCCGGGCAAGGTATTCGGAAATCTTCATAAAGAAACCCTAATGCAGATTTGGCAAAAAGGCCTACCCTCTTTCGCCAATTCGTTAAACGGAAAACATGAAACTACGGGTGCACCCTGTCTGAATTGTGATGAGTGGTATACGTTCAACGCGTAATATTTACGCGTTTATTCAAGCTCGGGCGGGTTCCGCAAGACTTCCCGGTAAGGTTTTACGAGAACTTCCTTCCGGTTCCGGAAAAACTCTCATCGACAGAATCCAAGACAGAATTCGGGTTGTTCTTCCCGAAGAACAAATCGTGTATTTAATCCCCGAAGAGGATGAGAAGCTTCGTTCTTTTTTAGAAAATAGGAAGTATCGTCTTTTTACCGGAGATCTTCTCGACGTAAGACAGAGATATATAAAAGCCGCAGAATTTTTCAAAGCAGACACGATTCTGCGTCTCACAGGCGATAATCCGTTTTACGATACGCTTCACTTGGACCAACTTTTGCAGTCGTTTCAATTTACAAAATCGGATCTTGCCTATGTGACAGGACTCCCTTTGGGTATGGGCGGAGAAATCTTTACAAGAAAGGCCCTTGAGTGGTGTCCTCAAGTTCTCGAAGAAAGACACAAAGAACACGTAAGCCTTTCCATAAAAGAGAACCCGCATCGATTTCGAATCACCAAACTTTCCTCTTTGCTTACCGAAAAAGAAAAGAAAGTTTTACCGAAACTCAGACTTACGGTCGACGAGCCAAAAGATTTCGAAACCGTCTCCCGAATTTTCAATCTGCTCAACGACCAGAATCCTTTTTTCGGCGCGAAAGAATGTATCCAACTTTTCGAAAAAGAACCGAACGCTTTTGCGGGAAACCAAGACGTGGAACAAATCCGTTTTCAAATTCAATCCACGAAAGTAACGAATCAGTTTCGCGTCGGAATTTTAGTCGGGGATCCGAAAAAGTTCGGAAGCGGCCATTTCGAACGTTCCAGAATTCTCTTCGCATTATTATCCGCGGCTTCCTACAAAACGTTTTGGCTTGAGGATTTTCCCGCCGACGGCGATCTGGATTTGCTAGTCGTGGATTCCAGAGATATTCTAATTCCAGAATATTCCAAAACGAGAATTCTTCTTTTGGATCATTTTGGTCCGGATAGGGAAAAATACAGACATTACGATCTTCTTCCCCATCCGACAATTTCAGATCGTTTTTCTTTGGATCGGATTTTGATTTCTCCCGGACTTTTGAATGAAAACCCGACATCAAATCCCTTCCTTCTTTGTTATGCCGGGAGTATGGATTCTTCAAAAGAATTGGACTTTTTCCTCTCGTCCTTACTTTCTAAGTATCAAAGCCTATCTCAAATCGTTCGTGTGGGCGGTGTGCCCCCCGTCGGAAACTCGATTGAGTTCATTCCTCGAGTTTCTCGATTTCAATTCCAAAATTTATTGGCGTCTTGTTCCGGTTTTGTAAGTTATTTCGGCCAGTCTCTTTTTGAAGCGGTTTTTTTAAAGAAGAAGGTTTGCAGTTACTCGATCAGCCCGGTTCATTCCTCCCTGGCCCGTCTTTGCGAGCAAACATTCGGAATTCCTTTTGCCGGTGAATTGGGTTCCGACGGATTGGATGCCTATACGGAACTTTCAATCGCTTCCCGCTCCGTTTCCGGTGAAGGATATTCTTTGTTACTCCGGGAAATCGAGGAATTCCTACATTCTTAGAATTAACCGTAAGAGTTTCGACGGTTGATCCAGTACGTCTCCGCACAGGAGGCGCCATAATAAAAAGAAGCGCTTTTACGGTTTCAAAATATGAAAAACATATTCAATAAACTTAAACTAAGTTCTACTTTGAACAATTGAATAAAAACATGGAAATAGCGTCCTCTTTTTGTAAACGGTCACTTTCGAAAAATCGCATTCTCAATGTAAAATAATGTAGTCTCAATTTCAACCGGAAATCCGAAAAAATAATCGCTCTTTGTCCCTGAATCCAGAATCCTCACATCAATACGATATAAAATTTCCCGAATCAATTGAATAGAACCGGGTTATCGGCTTTCAAAAAAACGTTTTTCGATCCATCTCTATAACCGAAAATGTTTCGTCGAGTTTAAAGAATAGCGTCCATCCAGGTATCTTACTCCCAAGGGTAACAACTTTTATTTTAACTCTTCGAGCCTTTTTAGAATGAAGATTCAAGTACAAAAATAAATCGGTCACTTAAAGCCCAATTTTTCCTTTCTTAAAGTCAGAACAGTTTGAATCCTCTTGACCCTGGGAAAAAGTAGGAAAACTTGTTTTTTATAGACATGAAAAAACAAATAGGCGATCGCTACGAACCGAAAGAAGTCGAGAATAAATGGATTTCGCTCTGGGAAGAGAAAAAGTCCTTTGCGCCTAATTCCAATTCCAAAGAATCTTTCTCCATAGTCATTCCGCCCCCCAATGTTACGGGATCTTTGCATATCGGGCACGCACTTAATCATACTATTCAAGACATTCTTATCCGAATCGAACGTAAGAAAGGCAAATCTACTCTTTGGCTTCCAGGAATGGATCACGCAGGAATCGCAACTCAAATGGTTGTGGAAAGAGAACTTGCAAAAGAAGGAAAAAAAAGAACCGATTTTACAAGAGAAGAATTCGTTAACAAAATCTGGGAATGGAAAGATCATTCGGGTGGAATGATCACACGACAGCAAAAACTTTTAGGGGAATCGGTCGATTGGTCCAAAGAAAGATTCACTTTGGACGAGGGGCTTTCCAAAGCCGTATTCAAAGTTTTTAAATCTCTTTACGACGAAGGTTTGATCTATCGCGGAGAAAGAATCATCAACTGGTGTCCCACTTCCAGAACTGCGATCTCGGATCTAGAAGTGGAATTTCGTGAAACAAAAGGCAAACTCTATCATATTAAATATCCCATCCACGGTAAAAAGGATCAATTTTTAGTCGTAGCTACGACAAGACCGGAAACGATGTTCGGAGACGTAGCAGTTTGTGCAAATCCCGAAGATAAACGTTATGCTCCCTTGAAGGATGTGGTTCTGGATCTTCCTCTTACGAACAGACAGATCCCGCTACTCTTCGATTCTTTTGTGGATCAGGAATTCGGATCGGGCCTTGTAAAGATCACACCTGCACACGATGCAAACGACTTTGAAGCAGGTCAAAGACTCGGACTCAAACCACTTCTTGTTATGAACCCGGACGGGACCATGAACGCAAACGCTGGCCCGTATCAAGGTCTGGATCGTTTTGAAGCGCGTAAGAAAGTTCTCGTAGATCTTGAAGCCAAAGGTTTAATCGAAAAAATCGAAGACCACGTTCACTCGGTCGGCCACAACTCAAGAGGAGGGACGGTGATAGAACCGTATCTTTCGACCCAGTGGTTCGTTAAGATCAAACCTCTCGCAGACTTGGCAGTGCAAGCAGTTCAAACCGGCCAAGTAGAATTTATTCCAAAAATGTGGGAAAAAACTTTTTTTGAATGGATGCACAACATCCGAGATTGGTGCATCTCCAGACAACTTTGGTGGGGACATAGAATTCCTGCGTATCATTGTAAAACGTGCAAACATGTGGAAGTTTCCGAAACTCCCGTAACGACCTGTCCTTCCTGCAATTCCAAAGAAGTGGAGCCCGATCCGGATGTTTTGGATACTTGGTTCTCTTCCCAACTTTGGCCTTTTTCGACAATGGGTTGGCCGGAACAAACGTCTGACTTAAAAAAATACTATCCGACTTCCGTCCTTGTCACCGGCTTCGATATCATATTCTTCTGGGTTTCCAGAATGATCATGATGGGAATGAAGTTTTTAAAAGCTCCACCATTTCATAAAGTACTCATACACGGTTTAGTCAGGGATAAAAACGGAAAAAAATTCTCCAAATCCGTTGGAAACGTAATCGACCCCCTAGTGATGATGGAAAAATACGGAACCGACTCTTTTCGCTTTTTTCTCGCGGCAACTCTCCCCGAAGGTAAGGATATCCTTTTCGACGAATCTCGTTTGGACGGTTATCGTTCTTTCTGTAATAAAATCTGGAATTCGTCCCGCTTTATTCTGATGAACTTGGAAGAATCCTTCGTTCCGACAGGCATCACTCCGGAAATCGAAAAAGATCTCGAACCGATGGATCAATGGATTCTTTCCAAATTCAATCGCTGTTTGGAAGAATACAATAAAGCCCACTCCAAGTTCCATTTTTATGAAATGGCCGCTGCGATCTACGAATTCATTTGGGGAGATTTCTGCGATTGGTATATAGAACTCGTCAAACCGAGAGCATACGGCAAAGTTTCTCCCCGATCGACGGAAATCGCAAAACAGGTCCTTTCGGACGTGCTTACTCGTGCATTAGGACTTTTGCATCCTTTTATGCCGTTTTTAACCGAAGAAGTTCATTCCGTTTTTTCAGACCAGTACATCGTTACTACCCCTTTCCCGGAAGTGTATCCGGTTTCTTCCGACGCCACAGGAGTTCAAAAGCTTAATCTTCTTCAAGAAATCGTCACAAAAATCCGCGTTATGCGCTCTGAAAACGGAGTTGCTCCGGACAAAAAGTGTAAAGCGATCGTCAAATCCGAAGACGATATCACTCGCTTTGCAATTTCTGAAAATGAGGTATCTCTCTTGCAACTCGCCCGTCTGGAATCCATTCGAATCGAAGGTACATACAAAATTCAGAAAACGGATTCGGTTTCTCATTTTACAAAAGGAGAAATTATTCTTCCTTTGGAAGGATTGATCGACATTGAAAAAGAAAAAGCCCGTTTAAATAAGGAACTTCAAAAATCCGAGATCGAAAAAGAAAAACTCGAAGCAAAACTATCTAATCCGGGTTTTCTTTCCAAGGCCGCTCCCGATGTTGTGGAGAAAGAAAGAGAAAAACTCAAAATCTTCATCGATAAAGTGGAGGTTCTAAAAAAGGGGATTCAAAATCTTGCAAGCTAAGTTAAAAGTCCTTCTCATCGGTTCGGGAGGTAGAGAAAGCGCAATCGCGTTCCATCTTCGTAAGTCCCCATTGTTAAACGAATTGAAAGTTTTTCCCGGAAACGGCGGTTTTCCGGATAACGAGGTCCTCCCCTCCAATTCGTTTAATATTTTATCCAAAGAATCGGTTCAGTCCTTTTTAAAACTGAATCCTTTTGATTTTATCGTAGTCGGACCAGAAGATCCTTTAGTCGCGGGTTTTACAGATTGGGCGGCCGAATTAGAAATTCCCACTTTTGGTCCCGATTCCTATTGTGCACAAGTGGAAGGTTCTAAAAATTTTGCGAAATCTTTAATGGTCGAGGCAAACGTTCCGACGGCGGAGTATAAAACGTTTACAGAATATTCCTCTTCCTTAAACTATCTCGAATCCAAGTCTACTCCCATCGTAATCAAAGCAGACGGGCTCGCCGCTGGTAAAGGTGTCACAGTAGCCACGACAAAAAAAATGGCGATGAACGCGCTCAAAGAAATTTTTGAAGATAAAAAATTCGGAGAAAGTGGCAATCAAGTTGTCATCGAAGAGTTCATGGAGGGCCAAGAAGCGTCCGTTTTTGCTGTTTCCGACGGGGATTCCTACTTTCTTTTGCCGGCCGCGCAAGATCATAAAAGAGCGTTCGACGGAGACCAAGGTCCGAATACCGGAGGTATGGGAGCCTATTGCCCCGCACCCATTATTACAGAAGCTATATTAAAAAAAGTGAAAGAAGAAATTTTCGATCGCATGTTTGAAACATTTCGCAAGAAGGGACATCCATATCGCGGTCTTCTTTACGCCGGTTTAATGATCTCTTCAGACGGAGAACCAAAAGTCGTGGAATTCAACTGCAGATTCGGAGATCCTGAAACCCAATGTGTACTTGCAATGTTCGACGGAGATTTATTAGAACTTCTTTATATAGCCTCTACAGGCAAAATTAAGGAGGTACAAACGTCGATAAAAAGTGGAGCCGCAGCGGTAGTAGTCCTCGCTGCTCAAGGATATCCGGATTCTTATGAAAAAAATATTCCGTTGAATCTTCCGGAAACGTCTGGTCAAAACGTTTATCTTTTTCATGCGGGGACATCAAAAAAAGATGGAAAAGTTTTTTCATCAGGGGGAAGAATTCTCGGAGTAGTAGCTCAAGGAGCCGATCTAAAGAGTTCGGTCGACCAAGCTTATTCTTTCCTGGAAAAAATCCAGGCTCCCAAAACTTTTTATAGAAAAGACATCGGACACAGGGCCCTTTAACCTTATGCCATTTTTGATTTCTGGAAATCTGGATCTCGTGGAGAGACATAGCCTCAAGAAAATGGAAAAATTTCTTGGGATCATCTTATCTCCGGTTCAATTTCCAGTAGAACAATACAATCTGTTAAGACACGCTTTGCATCGTAATTTGGATCCCGATACGTTGATCCGGAAAATGAATCGACAAGAACTTCTTTCTTTTATTTATATTCTCACTCAGTTTGGGGACGTCGTCCGAGCTGAAACTCCCGTGGAGTACCTGGACGTAGAAAAAATTCCGCTGGTTTTAGAATGGCAGAAAGGCCTATACATGATCCCCTATGAGGTTTTAGATCATCTTTCCACTTCTCGAATATTCAAAAATCAGAATTACCTCTTCGCCCTCATTCCGTCCTTGCCCGTAAAAGAAAAAAAAGCATGGATCGAATGGATCGGATCCGGTTATGGAAAGACCTTTCCAAGAGAGATCAATCACGAACTCTATTTCCAATGCAGGCATCTTCAAAAACCGTTTCAAGGCAAGTCTCTTCTTAGGGAAGAAACGATTCAATTGAATCAACTCTGGCCGAACGGAAAAAATGAAATCGTGGATTGGTTCCACAAAGGGATCACTCCATTTTATTCAGCGATGAAAGAACTTTCCAGAACAGAAAAAGATCCTTTTCTTTTGCACATTCTCGATTTAATTCGCTCTGGTAAGCTGATCTTAAAAAAAAATCCGGAAGAATTCAGAAAGAAAGAAGAATATATTTTGGTAGCCACGGTGGAAGGGAACACTCCGCAACTCAGAGACACCATATTTTCCTGGGAACAAGAAAGAGAAAGTAAAGAAGATTTTCTTTTTCAATAAACGGATCCGCTCAAACCATTTTACAGCAAATCATCAAACTAACTACAAGCAAAGATTATGGAAGTCAAATCAGCAAAAGAACTTAAAAGAGTCTCTAAAGAATTACAGGAAAATTTTCTAAATCGTTGGAAACTCTTAAATTTGGAACAGGACAAGGATCGTCTTAAGGCGCTCAATGAAAAGTCCGAAGATCCGGACCTCTGGAACAATCCGGAAGAAGCGAGGACTGTAAGCCAGAAAAAGAATGAACTGGAAAAAAAACTCACCCCCTGGTTTACGATTCAACAAGATATATTAGATTTTCCTGATTTAGTTGAGCTGACTCTCGACGAAAAAGGTGAAAACGGAATCGGAGAGCTTTCGATAGAATACAACAGGCTCCAGGAAAAATTCGAAGAACTCGAACTTTTAGGCGCTCTTAAAAATTCAGAGGATCTAAAACCGGCTTTCCTAAATATTCACCCTGGAGCGGGTGGAACTGAAAGCCAAGACTGGGCTGAAATGCTTCTTAGGATGTACATTCGATATTTTGAAAAAAAGGGATATCGGTATTCCCTCATTGATATTCAGGCGGGCGATGGGGCCGGAATCAAAAATGCCACCTTACATGTGGCAGGCGATTTCGCTTTTGGTTTTTTAAAAGGGGAAAATGGAATTCATAGGCTCGTAAGGATTTCTCCTTTTGATGCAAACAAAAGGAGACATACCTCCTTCGTTTCAGTCCACGTAAGCCCTGAGATAGACGACGAAATCGATATTAAAATCGAAGAAAAAGACATTCGCGTGGATGTATACCGTTCTTCGGGAGCTGGTGGACAACACGTCAACACAACCGATTCCGCAGTTCGAATCACTCACCTTCCTAGCGGAATCGTCGTCGCCTGCCAAAACGAAAGATCTCAGATCAAAAATAGGGATACCGCATTTAAGATGTTAAAGGCAAGGCTCTACGAGATGGAACAGGAAAAAGCCAAGGAAGAATTGGAAAAAAAATCCGGCGAGAAAAAAGACATCGCTTGGGGTTCTCAGATTCGAAGTTACGTCTTCCATCCTTACAACCTTGTGAAAGATCATAGAACCGATCACGAAACCGGAAACGTCGCAGCAGTGATGGACGGTGATATAGAACCGTTCATTCTTGCGTATTTAAAAACTCTTTAAAAAGAAAGTGCAGGTATCAATGATAGACGCGCGTTTCCTAACTCTAACACTGTACAATACGAGACCATAAAACATCTTTCTTTTATCGCAAAAATAGAAACACACTTTTAATTTCATCTTTCATTTTGTCATCGAAGATCACAAGTATATATTGATCGATCTACCTAAATACATTCTTCCGAAACCTGACCTAAATCAAATCGTATACTGGTTTGCAAATAAACTTCGAAGTTGAATTGATTTCGAATATTAAAAGTCTGTCCCCAAATCTTAAAAAGAATCAGTTACAATCATTCCATAAGTTCGTAATAAAACGTAGGAGTTTTCCCATAGATTACGTTTATGAACTTTGCAACGGACTTTATAGCTGTTAAACTTTCTTATAATCTGAGGTTTTAGAACAGACTCTAAGTATACACAAACATTCCCTTCAGGGATTCATACAATCGAACAACTTACTCCAACTTTCCTGCTGAGAAATATATTCTAGTATCGTATTTGATTTGCATTCTCGTCAAACTTCAATACACATTTCACCAAACGACACTTAAGCGACAAGAATCACCCTCTTGAAACACTTTTTTATAAAAAACTACTATTCTTTTTCAGATTGTATATAATAAAGACGTTCATAAAAAGGAATGGAGATAAATTATGAAAACAAAGCGAAATGTCTTCCCCGAAAAAGTCAGAAACGAATTAAAGAGACATACAAATTCAAGATTTATTATATGTTGTAGTCTCTTTTTATTTCTTATCTCACGTTGTTCACCCGATAAACATACTTCTTATACTAATTTACTTATGCTTTTACTTCTTAATTCGAATAACAGAAGCGTAAGCAATGAAGATCAAAATTCAACAGGTTACGATCCAGTAAATTCTGGTCCTGCAAACTCTACCTCACCAGCAGGCCCAGGAGATCTCGACCCATCAAATTCTGATTCAGTAAGTTCTGATTCAGTAAATTCTGGTTCAGTAAGCTCTGGTTCATCAAGTTCTGGTTTAGTAAGCTCTGATTCAGTAAATTCTGGTTCAGTAAATTCTGGTTCAGTAAATTCTGGTTCAGTAAATTCTGGTTCAGTAAGCTCTGGTTCAGTAAATTCTGGTTCAGTAAGCTCTGGTTCATCAAGTTCTGGTTTAGTAAGCTCTGATTCAGTAAATTCTGGTTCAGTAAGCTCTGGTTCAGTAAGCTCTGGTTCAGTAAGCTCTGGTTCATCAAGTTCTGATTCAGTAAATTCTGGTTCAGTAAGTTCTGATTCAGTAAGCTCTGGTTCATCAAGTTCTGATTCAGTAAGCTCTGGTTCATCAAGTTCTGATTCAGTAAGTTCTGGTTCAGTAAGTTCTGATTCAGTAAGTTCTGGTTCAGTAAGCTCTAGTTCAACATCACTTCCAGGTCGCCCTACAAGTTCTGGTTCTGCACCACCTCCAAATCGCCCTACAAGTTCTGGTTCTGCAAACTATAGCTATCGCCCACAACCAATAACCGGTATAGGAAGTTCTAGCATAGTAATAAGCTCTCCAACAAGCCATAGCTACCCCCCACAACCAATAACCGGCGTAGGAAGTATAAATATAATGACACGTTCCGATCAACAAGCCTCGGAGATAAAAATTCTTAGTCATAACGTTTCTTTAATGCCGACTCAACTTCCAGGTTGGGCAGATTGGGGACAAAAAGAAAGAGCAGAACAAATCGCAAGCTCGGACTACATAAAAAATCAAGACGTCATAGTATTTGAAGGTCTTTCTGACCCTAACGCGAGAAAGATTCTCTTAGACGGAATTCATTCACGGTATCCGTATCAAACCGATGTAATAGGGAGAACCAGAAGCGGTTGGAATGCCACCTTAGGAGTTTACAGGCAATCTACGTCTGCGGACGGAGGAGTCGTAATCGTAAGCCAATGGCCCATTGAAGAAAAGGTACAATACATCTTTAACAATCCTGGATGTGGTGTTGAATCATCTTATCACAAAGGATTTACTTATGTAAAAATCAATAAAAATGGAAAAAAAATTCATGTTATAGGAACCCAAGTTCAAACGATAAATACGGCATGTTCGGATTTGGGAAGATCTGTAAGAATAAATCAATTCAACAATATCAAAGATTTCATTGACGCAAAAGCAATCCCGAAGAACGAACCCGTTTTAATAGCGGGAGACATGAACATAACCAAAGGTAGTAACGAATATTATGAAATGCTTACTAAGCTAAACGTAAGCGAGCCTAAATATGCGGGCATTCCTTATACACGGGACCCGAAAGTAAACGCCTTTGCCGCTTTGAAATATAGCGACTCACAACCTGCATATACGAATTATGTGCTCATTTCAAGATCTCACATCCAACCTGAGGTTTGGCAAAATTTGGCCTACGATCCGATTTCTCCGAAAATCTGGAAAAGATCGAACGGACACATAAGTTACGAATTTTCGGACTCTTATCCAGTTTACGGTTTTGTATATGCGGATTCTATCACTCCTACAAAATCCGGACATAGAAGAAAATACGATCAAGTTTCCTT
This sequence comes from Leptospira mayottensis 200901116, assembly GCF_000306675.2. Classification (NCBI taxonomy): domain Bacteria; kingdom Pseudomonadati; phylum Spirochaetota; class Leptospiria; order Leptospirales; family Leptospiraceae; genus Leptospira; species Leptospira mayottensis. Next base: position 647,492 of record NZ_CP024871.1, on the reverse strand, counting down.
AGTATCCGTAGCCACCGGAAAAAGAATTCAAGCCGATTCTCAAAAACCAAACGGCTGGTTGAAAGCGGACGCAACCACTGAAACAGAATTTACGAAATTCAATTTGCTGCAACCATCAGATCCTAATTCAAACCCGTTCTGTATGGAAAGCGGGTACGTTCAAATCGAACCCTCTGCTTATTTGAATTACTTTTGGAATTGGTGGTATTCCGGGGGTTTTGCAGGAGGATACGGCAATTACGGCTACTATCCTAAATTCGACGACGGATCCAATCGGATCCAAATCATAAATCTAGACGGTGGATGCCTACAAGATGGGAGTCAAATTACATTCAAAGATTATAATACTATTTTGGCACAATATCAGTATATTACTGTTTGGAAAGAGGGAATCTGGAACGAATACTTATTTCTTCGAAGCAGTAGAGTTGTCAGGGAGACAACATTTTATCTACGATTGAATTCCACTCCCGTGAGAGATTGGCGTTCAGATCTAATTTATTATTAAAAACTTTCCGAATCAATCAAGAGGCGCGTATATTATTTGCGCGCCTCTTGATATATCACCGGAAGTTTTTACAAATTTCTCGATAACCTTTTTCATTTAGTATCCTAAGATTTTAGAACAAACTCTAAGTAAAACAAATTTGAATTTCATATTGAATCCGAAAAATTAGGCCGAGTGATTTTTAAATACAGAGATAGATGCGCAGGATCAAATCAATTGCCCATTATTGCGACTTTCAAGAAAAAGAAAACAGAGAAAGTCTTACAAACGTAAAATTATCTTCAAACGAACTCAAAACTTTTTTCAACATAAAAAAGAATGAAAGTTCTTTACAAGATTTCATTTTCTTTTTTAAAACTACAGTAACATGTCAAAACATCCGACCTTAGAAAGAGTCTGGCCCGCAAAAGAGATCGTAGAAGACCTTTTAGAGCTAAGAAAACATTCCCCCCTAACACACGTTATGACAAACATCGTAGTCACAAATTGGACTGCAAACGTATTACTCGCAGTCGGCGCGTCTCCCGCGATGGTAATCGCCGAAGAGGAAGCGGGAGAATTTGCGAAGATTGCAAGCGGATTACTGATCAACGTCGGCACAATAACTTCAAACGATGCAAAAGCCATGAAAATCGCAGCAACCGCCGCCCATCAGATGAACATTCCTTGGGTAATCGATCCTGTCGCAGCAGGAACACTTGGGTTTAGAACGGAAGTAACCAAGGAATTACTTGACTTAAAACCGACTGTAATTAGAGGGAACGCCTCTGAAATCCTTGCGTTAGCCGGAACAGCAGGAAAAGGGAAAGGAGTCGATTCGACGGCGAGCTCCAAAAATGCTCTGCCCTATGCACAAGAGCTTTCAGAAAAAACCGGCGCGGTTGTTGCCGTAAGCGGCGAAGTGGATTACGTAACGAACGGAAAGAAAACCATCACAATCCACGGAGGAGACCCGATTATGACTAAGGTAACTGGCATCGGTTGTTCTTTGGGTGCGTTGATCGCTTCTTTTTTAGGAGTTCAAAAGGATCCGTTACGAGCATCCGTATCTGCTTCCGCGGTATTTGCGATTGCAGGTTCTCGTTCAGCGAAAAAATCGAACGGTCCCGGAAGTTTTGCGGTAAACTTTTTAGATCAATTAAGTCAGCTTTCGATCGAGTAAATATAACTACTTCAGAGAAAAAACAAGGTTAAAAACGATAGATAAATTCATAAAACTTAAAATTCAATCCAAAGTCCTATAAGTCCATAATAATTTTTGAATATTTTTTCAGAGCGGGCTCTCACCTTCGCGAAAACCACGCTGCTTCGGATTCGCTATCCGCTCATCCTTACGCGAAATAAAACGGAAAGTTACGGGTCATTTCGAAAAAGCGCTTGAGGCTAAAGCCCTTCGCATCGCTCCCACATACAAAAGCTGAACAAACCTTTCCAGTTAAAATTCCCAAACCAATTTTGAGGTTCTAAAAGTCCGAAAGCTCATTTCCCAATCTACGATAACATTTCAAACCGACCTCTTGAAGAAACTTTCAATTCTATTTTGAGAGCAATAAATTATCTTTGTTCAAAAGCATTAATCCGAACCATCTCTAAATTTTTTTCCGTGATCGATTCAAATTTGAATCTTGACTATTCCTCTTTTTCCCCATAAAATACATATGGTTATAAAGTTTTAACAGGCCCAAGTATGAATCCAATACTCGATCCCACAAAGGTACTTGCGTTTATCTTGACGAAATCAAAACAAGAATATCATACTAATCTACGAATCGCTCGAAAAAACTCAAATCTCGCTCTTTACGAATCGCTCGAAAAAACTCAGATCTCGCTCTTTACGAATCGCTCGAAAAAACTCAGATCTCGCTCTTTACGAATCGCTCGAAAAAACTCAAATCTCGCTCTTTACGAATCGCTCGAAAAAACTCAAATCTCGCTCTTTACGAATCGCTCGAAAAAACTCAGATCTCGCTCTTTACGAATCGCTCGAAAAAACTCAGATCTCGCTCTTTACGAATCGCTCGAAAAAACTCAAATCTCGCTCTTTACGAATCGCTCGATAGGAGGAAAATATGAAAAACAAATGGGTAGTGGTCGCAAATCGATCCGAAGCGAAAATTTTTGAGTACAAAGGTTCTCGAAAAGGACTAGAACTTTTAGAAAGTATCGAAAATCCAAAAGGAAGAATGAAAAATCGAGAACTGATTCTCAACTCTTCCGGTCGTGGGAAACGCGCAAAAGCGCAGAAAATCGCTTTTGACACAAAGTCCGTTCAAGAACCGAAACGAAGAGTTGCAGAATCCTTTGCTAGCCAGATTTCGGATGTGATCACTCAAGGACGAAAATCCAATCGTTTCCTCAGTCTCGTTCTTATTTCAGAACCGAGGTTTCTCGGAATGCTCTTAGACAAGATGGATCGAAAATCTCAATCGATGATTTTTCATAAGATGGGAAAAGATATTATTGCGACGAACAATCAAGAGATCCTTTCTCATCTTCGAGAAATTCTCGTATAAAATCTATACACCTCTTCGAAACGCTTTCTATTTTTGGGAAAACGTTTTTGAGATAATCTAATTTCACTCTTTAAAAGAATATTCAAAGGGATTTTTGGCGCGGACAAAAACGTTATCTGTGAAATTCGCTCTTTCTTCTAATCAATCGACGATCAAAACCGCCAAACGTATGTTTTTTCAAGCTTGAAAAATTTTCCTAAATCTTTACCAAAAAATCACTCAAAGAGCCCGTCTCAAAACCTTAAAAAAATATCTCTAAACGATCCGGTAAGTTTTAAGAAAATGTAGGAGTTTCCACAGATTACGTCGCATCGGCGGTTTATACTGCTTTTGTGCGGTTTTTACTGTCGCTTAGAATTGTAAGACCTACATTTTGAGATTTTGAAACAAATTCTAATCTTCGGAAAGAAATGGACAAAATCCTAATCTTTCGATTATTTTGATTTCTCTTTAAATAAACTGAATACTCGGAGATTTGGATGACCAATCCACAGGGGAAATACGTTCTTTCCATCGACAGCGGAGGAAGTGGAATTCGTGCACTTTTACTGGATAGAAAAGGTAAAATCACCGAAAGACAATATGAAAAAACTCCTCCGAACATCCCCGAGGCGGGAGCCTTGGAACACGATCCGGAAGTATTATGGAAGTCTCTACTTTCTCTTTTGAAAAAAATTCAAAAGAATAAACAGGTCGCGAAAGAGATAGCCGCATTAGGAATTTGTAATCAACGAGGATCCTTCCTACTATGGGAAAAATCCTCCGGCAAACCATTGACCCCTTTGATCAGTTGGGCGGATGTTCGTTCGTATAAAACTGCAGAGGCTATGAATCGGAATCCAATCTGGAAAATCATTCGTTTTGTCTCCACACTCGTTGGAAGATTGACAAATCATCCAATGATGATCGCCACTTCCATGCTTAGGTTTACAACCGATCACGCAACTTGTAGACTGAAATGGGTTCTGGACGAAAATCCGGAGTTAAAACGCAGATGTAAAAAGGACGAAGTTCTTTTCGGCACCTTGGATACCTGGTTCATTCATAAGCTTACCGGTGGGAAACAACATCTTACTGATTCGTCTAACGCGGTTGCCACTGGAATGTTCAATCCCTTCCAATTGATTTGGAACCAACCGATTCTTACAATTTTTGGAATTCCTGCAAATCTGTTTCCGGAAGTGAAAGACAGCAACGGAGACTTCGGTCATTCCTTGCCTGAATTTCTAGGGGGGCATTCGATACCGATTCGAGCATCAATCGGCGATCAGATGGCTGCCCTTTTCGGTCAATGTTGTTTTGAGCCGGGTGAAGTGAAAATCTCCCAAGGCTCCGGAGCTTTCGTAGATATCAACATCGGCCCCAAAGCAAAACTATCCCGACGCGGACTTTTTCCTATGATCGCTTGGAGAATTGACGGTAAAACTACGTATATGTTGGAAGGATACGTTGCGACTGCTGGCACTCTGATTGACTGGTTAGGTAAAGGGATCGGACTTTCCGACACTCCTAAGGTCCTCAATGAACTTGCAGCGCAAGCCGAAGATACAGAAGGAATCGTTTTTATTCCAACTCCTACAGGTGCTCGATTTCCTTATTTTAATCCTCGTGCTAAGGCTTCAGTTATCGGTCTTTCTCTTGCATCCCATAGAAGGCACGTAGCGAGAGCCGTCTTGGAAGGAATTGCTCTCAGTCTCTATGAAATCTTGGAAGGAATTCAACAAGATACAAAAGTTAAGATTAAGGATATCAAAGTGGATGGAGGAGTTTCTCAATCCGATATTCTACTCCAATGTCTTTCAGATTTTTCGAACGTGAGAGTGGATCGTGCTCCCGAACCGGATATGACCGCGACAGGCGCAGCGTATCTTGCGGGTTTATCCATCGGCTTTTGGAAAAATTTAGGAGAACTCAAAAATCTACAAAAAGGTTATAAGTCTTTCGAACCGAAAATGAATTCAATTCAAAGAGCCCAAAAGATTCAACGCTGGAAGAAGGCAGTTACAGCAACTCTTTTTATCGAATAAGTTTCGAAACATAAGAACTGTTTCGAAATTTTAAGAAAAATATCTCTAAACGATCTGGTAAGTTTCTAAAAATATAGTAGTTCCTACAGATTACGTCCTTTTAGAGAGTTTATAGTCCATCGTTCAACTATAGTTATCTTTGCTCAAAATGCCGATTTAAAGATATTTTTTCAAGATAACTTATAGTAAGAGTTCCCACAATTCTAAAGTTTTAGGATAAATTTTAAATATTCCTAAGGGTAAATGAGAATATTGAAAGATAGAAATTTTGAACACCTTTCCGAACTCGGATAGCTGATACGACAATGGTCTTTATCTTTTAACCTTAAGTGACAATAACAATCCATTCTGCCTTCGTATTCGGTCTCTTACATTTTTGAATTCTTTTTTCTTGCAGGAGTAATACGAATGAATTGAATTGTTTAATTAGAATTATGAAGAAAAATAAAATGATAAAACTATTCAAGTGGACTTTAGGCTTTTTAGGGGTGTTTGCACTATTCCTCATCGTCACTTTTTATGCAGAAATTCCTAAATACGAATACAAAGTGGTTCCATTACATCCCGACTTTGACAGTTATTATCACGAAAAGCTTCAAATCAGTCGGACTAAAAAAGCAAGACCAGATAATGAGGAAAAGTTGGTAAGGTATTCCCCGGGTAAAACAGAATTCGCCATTCTGTACATCCACGGCTTTGGAGCGTCTCGCGCGGAAGGGGAAGAAGTTACGGATCAACTAGCAAAAGATCTCAAAGCGAATCTTTATTACGTTCGCCTTCCCGGACACGGAACCAATCTGGAAGACCATAGAGACACTACCTTTGCAGAAATTATACAAGATTCCGAAACGACATTTTTAGAATTTGAAAAACTCGGTAAAAAAACGATTCTAATCGGAACAAGTATGGGTGGATTGATCTCTACATACTTAGCAGCTAAATACCCGGAAAAAGTACACGCTTTAATTCTTGTTTCTCCTTTCTACGATTTTACAAGCCCTTTGGGTGGTATCTACCAATTTTCCTGGGGAAAAGACTTCGCTCACTTAGCAATGGGAAAAATTCGTAAATCAACACAAGAACAAAAGCAAGATCCTGCCAGCGCATTCTGGTATAGAGATCAATATCTCGCAGCGGTTCAGAACTTATCAGACTTGAGAGAATATATCTTAGGAACGGATCCATTTTCCAAAATTACTTCTCCCGTTCTTTTGTTTTATTATTACAAAAACGAACAAGAACAGGATAAATCCGCTTCCGTTCCGTCTATGTTAAACGCATTTGGAAAATTGAATCAGAACAGAAAAGCGAGTCCTTTCAACAAAGCCGTAAAAGTAGAAATAGGAAATCACGTCTTGTTTTCCAAATATATGAAAAGCGACAAAGATCTGATCTTAAAAGAAACGAAAGAATTCATTCAAAAAGTGTTTTTATCCAAAAATAACTCTTAACGTTTTCTCGATTTTTTATTCGAAAAAGAGACCTCAAACGTTTTTTAAAGATCGATTTGCAGGAACAAGTAAGAATCCTATTCTTGCCCGAATCCGAGATTCGGGCAAGTTACAGAACGATTTATCTCTTCCGTTTTTTAGCAGCCGCTTTTTTCCGAGCGACTTTCTTTTTAGCCGTAGTTTTGGGTTTTACTTTGGTCTTTTTAGGAGAAGACTTTTTCTTAGCTGCCTTCTTCTTCGGAGCGCTCTTTTTCTTGGCCGGAGTTTTTTTCTTAGCGGCTTTTTTAGGCGCGCTTTTCTTCTTAGCCGGAACAGACACACTCAGCGTTTTTTGAGCAAGCAGAAAAGAACTTTCCGCTAAAGAAAGCCAATCTTCTTCGAATTCGACCGGAATTTGGAGCCAATCTTTCATGGCTCTGTTGTTATGAGAAGGATCGAAGAGCTTTGCTCCCGGATAACGGGAAATGATCTCAGCGATCTTTTCCGCTCCGAGTTTCAGAACGAGATCTCCTTCAAAGAAAGTGGCAAAGGGTTTCCCTTTTAGATTTAAAGAGTTTAAACCGAACCACTTTCCGGAAGTAATTTCTTTGTGTTTAGTTTGAAAGTTATCAGAAAAGGTTTCAAAAAGAAATAGTGACATGCACCAAGAAGAATCCTTTTCCTTCAGTTTTCAAGAAATAAATCTTATCTTCCCCACCCGACTGAAGGACAACAACATGCTTAGGTGATTTTTGAAAAAGCCTAAATCATAGAACGACCTATCAGAATAATTTACCCCGGACCTAAAAGACGAATAAAGTTTAGCAAGAAAACGGACAAATTCTGTGGATAACTTCAGACTTAGAGCATGTCTTAAAAACCTCAGAATATAGGAACCTCGACGAGAACTTAACAGTTATCAAATATGCTCGAAAGCTTGTAAACTACCAAAGGGGCGTAATTTGTGAGAACTTCTATTTATTACGAACTTACTGAATCATTGTAACTAAGGTCTTAGGACAGGCTCTTAGTACTCGAACGTATGAAAATAGTACTAAAAATTAACAGGCGATTTTGGAAAAATATAAAGACCCACATAAAATTGCACCGAATCCAGAATTGTTGGCTTTTTTGAAGAAGAATTCTAACTTTTGAAACGAACTTATTACGGTATTCTTTCCACGCGTCCGAATAGTAAAAATCACGTAACAAAAGACGCTTCGAATACTTTTCGAAACTCTACCGACGTCTTTGAATAAGTCACGAGCCCTCTATAATCCTAGATTTCTATTACAAAACATTTCTCATTATAACTTAAAAAACTTATCTCTTGAAATTGAATGTTCTCTTAAGAGTTCTTCTGAAGGTTGGCTATAGGAGCACAAATCGAAATGAACATTTCAGAGAGCCTAATTCGGAATTTAAACGAGTCTTTTGATATCATCAATTTGGATAGAATTAAATTCGCAGAAATATTCTTTGTCTATCTCAAAGAGAAAAACCCAAAATTCGAGAACATCTTCTCGAAGATTCAATTAGAAGAAGCCAGATCCTTTATGAATTCCGCACGGAATATCGCTCTTTCCGGCGTTCAAAATGTACAATTAGAAAAAGCAATTCAAGATTTCAAAATGGAATGTATTAAAATTTGCAACCAAACGGAGGAAATTCCCCTTTTGGAAAAAGCCTGGCTTTTTGCGTTGGAAGAATGGCTTGGCCCCTGGTATTCTCACAGAGTGGAAGAAAGTTGGCAAAAAATCTTCCAAATGCTTTACTCCGAGGAAACGACACTACAATGGAGTTGATGGTTTTCAGGATTTCAACTTTCCTTATACAAACTTTTTTCCAAACAACGGTGAAAGCTGCTTCTATAGAACTTAAAAGTGAATCGACAATTTCCAGATTAGTTCCGTTTTTTACAGTTCCATTCTTAACGACTTCCAATACTGTTTCAAAAAAACTCAATTTTGTAGAAACGCCAGTTTACAGAATCAAGAAACCATTTTAGGAATAGATTCCAACAAAAAGCGTGTCCCAAAACCTCAAAAAAATATTCGGCAAGTTTTTTAAAAAACGTAAATTCGCGGGGAAAGTTTGGACAAATCGCCCGTAAATTTCATAGCTAAATGGCTCGTGACTTGAAACGCTTTCGTAAAAAGCGCTTTATGGATTTCCTTCCGCTACAATGACTGATATGCCGAACTCATGTTAAAAGATGTAGGAGTTCCTACAAATTACGTGACGATTGATAAGTTTTGTATATTCTCGGTAACACTTTAGACAGAGACATGGGTTACACTGTTTTGTTGTAGTTGTACACTGACGTTTCGTATTTCAATACTCTTTCTGTAAATAAATCTAACATACCCAAGGACTGCGTTCGTGAAATAAATTTACATAAACGCACTGAAGACTTCTTCAAATTCAACCCGTTCGCCGATTAAAGACGAACCAAAGAATATTCTGAACGGACCATATTTCGCTGCTCCATGATCAACCGATGTGAATTTGGAATTTTTTTTCGTAAGAGGGAAAATAATCAGAAAGAATAACTACAGCAGATTTACCGATTCATAATTCAAAACATCTAGATTTTATTAAAAGTTATCTCAAAAACATTTTTCAAAAAACCATTCTATAAAGTTAAAATCCATTTTTGAGATAATTTTTACGACTCGCAATAAAGTTGTTATAAAATGTTTGATATTCATTCACGCCGCCGAACCTTTTCCGCTCGGCGGCCCGGAAATCACTTAAGGTTTAAGTTTAATTGTAGATTTATAGGTATGTGAATCTTTTACCTTTTCCTCGCCGATCGTTCCACTGATTTCCACGGTCTCTTCAATCGTGATCGTTGTTTTATCAATATCGTCCATATTTTGAATCGAATATTTTGCATTGTTTGATGTGAAGGTAATATCCATTTTTGGATATAGGAAACCGTTGACTGTATAAGAACTACTTTGCATTCTTTGTGTACTGTTTAGAGTATACTTCAATTCTGTCACGGGGACATTCGGATTAAAATTTCCATCCATTACGATATCCGCTCTTCCATCTATTGTAATTTCTCCTTGAATGGTAAAAAGAGCGGTCCCACTATCCTGCATCGTAGAGGCCATTTGTTGGCAATTTTCAAACGTCATCTTTGTACCGGTATATCGCATACTAAATCCGTTAGCCGTTTGACTACTGGTATAATCGCCCGACAAAGTCATCTTTCCGCCCGAAGCGCAATCCTGAGATTGATTGATTACCACAAAAGGAGACACATTCCCTCTGGAATAAGCTCCCTGTTTTCCAGGATTGTTGTTTGCGGATAGAACGCTCAAAGCGGCATATACCCCGGCAGTTCCCGGATCTTTTTGTTGAAGCGCCGCCAACAGAAGAGCATTGTTGAGAGAGTTATCATCCTTTTTACCATCGCAGTTCGAAAAGAGCAATGTTAAGAACAACATAACAGCTATTTTTTTTTGAAACATAGTTGAATCCTCCAAATTGGTTCAACTATGCCAACGATCCTCGTTTTTTTTTGTGCCACAAAAAATTCAAGAAATGGAAATTAAATTCGGGATTAAAATGTATTTTAGGTCCCCCAAAAGATCCCGGCCAACCGAAGCTCGCAAAACAATTCTTCTAAAACGCGAGAGTAAGTTATTATTTTCCAGAAATTAGCGAATAAACTCTGATATCCGATTCCTAGAATAGAGTTCAAAAAGAAGCAGCGGAACTTTGAGTTTCGGACCAATTCCTAAAAACGAAAAACCACTCCACCCGAAATTTCTTTAATTTCCTGATCCCGAAAGGAAACGTTCACACTGGGTACCACTTCCCAATTTTCAAACGTATATCCTAAAAAAGCGTCCAAAATTAAAACAAAAACAAAAGCGGAAACATACGCTTGTTTTTCATAAGCGTAACGACTTTTTTCCATCAATTGGCCGTCCATAAGAACGACTTTCGAAGAATTTGAAACGATACTGTACGGCGCGGCAATATTTATCAGGTTTTGATCGTTTGACGCGATGGCAATCAGCTCGAACGGTGTAAGTGGGGGATTCGTTTTCAAAGCTGGCTTTGCGGGACTCAAATATAGGTAACTTCTTTCCGCAAGATAAAGCTCCGCGAGTATCAAAAGAAAACCCAAACCCTTTAAAGAATAAGAATCGTTTCGGAGTAATCTAGACCATCCGGGAATTAAACCTTCAGCGAAAATTTTAATTCCCGATTTTTTGGCCGAGGGAACTCTTTCGTCTAGATTTGCCTCTAATTTGGGAGCCGTTTTGGCCGCTTCAGGTTTTTCAGTTTGGCGCAGAGGAGCGATTTGTTCCTGATTCGCTTCTAAATTGAGCGGAGTTTTGAGTGTCTCGGGTTTTTTAGCCTCATTTGGCGGATAATTAGAGATAAAAACTTTTTGAACTTCCGTGAGGGAAATTTTCTCTATTTTACCGTTTTTATGGGTGATTTCAAAACCGTTGGGGACGATTTTGATTTTCACATTCACAATTCTTCTCCCATTTTTGAGTAAAATTGATTTCGCGTCCAAATTCGTAAAAAAACAAACCGACACGAAAAGTAAAATATACAATGACATTCCATTGAGTTTAGGAAGCGATTCGTTGAATTCCACGAAACGATCCGTAATTCTCGTAATGGATGAATTGAATTTAAGGTTAAATCGTAAAAATTTCTGATTTATCGTCGGCATTTGATTTTTTTGCTTTTTAATGTGGCACTTTTTTACAAACCGGTTCGTTATTTAATTACAGATGAGCCAAAATTCCGAAAGTCAAATTTTTGATTTTGACGGTTTATATTCGAGAAATTACAAAAAAATTTACCGATTTCTTCTTAGTAAAGGCGCTTCTAAAGAAGAAGCTGAAGAAACTTGTCAGGAGACTTTTATTAAAGTCCTGAATCATTGGGATAAATTCGATCCATCTAAAGGGAATGAAACTTCTTGGATGCTTACAATAGCCAAAAACCAATTCTTGGATTTGATTCGGAAGAAAGGCTCATTCGAAAAAAGAGAAGTGGAAAATTCACATCAAGTTTTAGAATTCATCTCGAAAAAGGAAATAGAATACGAGGAAGATAAGCATCAGTTGGATCTTTTAAACGCAAGTTTGGAAAATTTACCTCACTTGGAAAAGAATATAATCATTCTGCGTTTTTTAAGAAATTATACGATCAAAGAAACCGCCGAAAAGTTAGGGATATCCGTAAGAACGGTAAATCGGAAAACATACGTGTCGCTGACTTTCTTACGTAAGAAATTGCAAAATTCGAATTTCGACTTTGAGAGTATATAGGAGATAAAAGATGGAACCTAATCGCGAACCAAATCGAAGGTCAAATATGCAACGAGCCATTGCGAACGAAATGACACGATCGGAACTCATCCAATTTTTATCCGATCCAAAATCCAAAAAAGAATTCTTCGAATTGATGAAATTGAAAATTCAAATCGGATCCTTGAATGCCAATCGAAAGTACCTTGATCCGCTTCAGTCCCATGAAAAAAAAAGAGGCATTCTCTATTTTAGAAATTCGTTTTTAGCCGCCGCTTGTGTTCTATTACTTTCGGCTTTGGCATTCTATTTTAGATTTTTTACTTGGAACCAAAACGAATTCGAAATCACGAAATCGGTGACCACAGGCCAATGTAACGTCACAATGGATAAAGAAAAAATCATCCTGAGATCTGGTAAAAATTCCTACTGCGATTATACGATCGTAGGGGATTTTGGGTTAACTTTGAGAATTTTACCCGACTCGGTATTTTCCGCATCCAAAAGAGGAAATGAAGTCAATCTCGATTTAAAGTCAGGAACGGTTGTGTTTACTACGATCAAAAAAAAAACATCTCTGAAAGTTCGATTAAAAGTCGAAACCATATCTTCTGAGCTATTAGGAACAACGCTCGTTCTCATAGCTGATCCGCATTATAAAAAATACCAGATTATAGTATTAGAGGGTGCTATACGAGTCCAATCATTCGATTCCACAAAACCAAACGTGGACGTTTTAACCGGATATTCTGTTCTTAAAAACGAAACTTCTCAGCCCACTGTTCGGCAAGAAATTGAAGTCGTAAAAACGGACTCGGACGAATTTACGAAATACGAAGCCCTTTCCGAAGATTCCAAAAAAACCTTAAATGAGAATTTTACCCATCATAATAAAATGACGAGTTCCTTAATTACACCCGACACTTCGAACGATTCCCATCAAGTGATCTATCGAATTACTCTTAAAAATAAAAAAGTTTATTCCGGAACGATCGAAGAGACCGATCGTTTTTATCTCCTCGTGGATAAAGAAGGAAATAAGATAGAAATTGAAAAAGAGAACATAATAGAATTGGAACTAGTGCAACCGTAACACGGATATCGCATCTGATCCATTTTATAAAACTCAATAAGTTAACTCCCTATGGGTCGCAACTTAGATCATTTAATGAGATTAAGAATATTCGGGCCAATCAATCGTATCGTCTTTGAAAAGAGGACTGAATCCAAAAAAGACTAATTCGTTCTCTTCAAATTGAAAGACCGAGTTGAGTTTATCGGAGAAAGCGGTAATACCGTGTACTTCGCCGTCATGGTCATGACCTTCGTGATCGTGTTCTCCGTCGTCTTCTTCAAAATCGTCTACCCCGTTTTCACTCAAAAGTTCACGAATTGTTTCAATGGATTCTCCAATAATCGGTTTCCCAAAAAGTTGAATCGAAGGATTTGAAATCGTAATCGAATACAATCGATCCCCTTCCTCCTTATCGAACTCATACTCGGCTTCTTCGGAAAAATATTCATATCCGGTCGAGAGAAAACCTTCATAATCGTATTCGTAAATCTCGTCAGGTTCTCCAAGTTTCGATTTTACTTCGTCCTTGGACATTCCGAAATAAAGACCGTTCAACCCTTTTCCGATTTCTATGTTCACGTTTTCCCCCGAGTTTGAATGTATAACTAGATTCTTTAAACATCCGACAAAATCACAGACTCTTTGAAACGGCTGCGGCTGACAATCTCTTAAAATCTGTGCGTCTTATTATCTGCGTCGCTTTACAATCCTCGTTGATTTTCCTATTTCTATTTTTTTGTTTTAATAGACAAAAAAATTCTGTTTTTACAGTGAGCGCGTCCAACAACAGAATGTCCGTTTTGAATTTGAACCTCGATTTCACTTTGGTGATTTCAGACAGATACATTACGCATTTGCAAAGTAAAGTCAAAAACATGATCCTAATCAGAATAATTGTAAAACCATGTCCGATTATTTTTTTCACAATTCCCTTCGGACTCTTCATTCGTTTCCTTTCTTTAAGTGTGATTTATAACGAAGATGAACTCTATTTCGTTGATCATTCTAATTTTTCTTTGTCAAAGTAATTTTTTAAAATTTTAGAATATTCGAAATCGATCCTTACCTTTCAAGAAATATTTGCAGGATTTTATTGAATGATTCCCAATTATCTCTTCTACTTTTGTGACAACGGTCATGTGTCCGTATAGATTTCTATCGACAACATTGGATATAGGCCCGTTATAGTGTATGAATATCCATTGTGACTATCAATAGGCGTCCGACTTCATAATAAATTCTTCCCCAAAAAAGAAAAAAAGATAACATCACAATCGTAAAACTCTATATTTTTCATCGCGATTCCTAACGTAGAAATTGGCGAAGTCCGATCCGATACCCTTCCTCATAAAACAGGAACGAATTCAAACTCTTTGATTGATAAAATTATCTTTCCCAAATAAATCGATCGGATAATCAAGTCGTATGTGGCACTCCTTAACTCCGAACGCAAAATTCAGCATCATCATCTGCATCATTCTTTCATTCCTAGGATTTTTCAGCATAGGAACGATGGGATTCGGACTTTACTATCTGGTTTTTCCTATCTCGAAATCCTTATTTCCGCATCCGGATTCCTTATCCGGAGATTGGGTTTGGCCGACTACGATTTTAGTAGGCATATTATGGCCGCTCGGCTTTATTTTCGGGGCAATCATATTTCATATCCTCGGGGAAAAAGGATGGCCCAATGTAATATTATATTTCTTGTATATCCCTATCCTCTGGCTTTGGGCTGCGATTCTGTGGCTTTACTTTCTCAACCACAAACTGTAGTCGAATTTCGTTTTAGAAAAAGGTCAAATCCTCATGAAGACAAGAATCAAAATTTAGATTCAAAAAATCAAATCCTGGATCGCGCTTTTACTGATCGTTCTGCAACTGTTCGTATACGGATGAGAGGAGAAAAATACGGAAGATCCGACTTCCGCCTACCTCCATTGGTCGGGGATCAAACGGTGCCGAACGATTTGAAACTCATTCACGGTAGTATTGGGAATCCGCACACTGGAGCCACAAACATATTTTGCTTTTAGAACTGAAGGCCCCTCTTCCTTGGAGAAAGGAATTCATACGACTGAATCATTTAATCGAGGTCAAACCGGACGGATCCCTACCACGGGACGCTCCTACCCGGTTTAGACCTTCGAAATATTATAAAGTTCTAATTTCCAATAGCAAATACCACCAAGGTTCCGTTTGCTACGAGGATCCTAAAACCGGGCATATGTTTCTTTACGACGTTCAACTGTAACGAATACGATACGTCCGTTTTCGTATTTTAAATTTTTCGCATAAAACGATTTTCAGTAACCCAAATATCGCAGTTGTAACGCGCCAATCGCGAGCAGATTGCCCGGAACCAATAAGAACCAACCAAAAGCGACCATAAAAAGACAAATCATTACAACTACAGTCACTCCGATACTATGAGGAGCCGCGTGATTGCGGGAAATTTCTCCCTCGTCACTACTCATAAAAGTGGCGATCCCAATCCGGAGATAATAATAAAGAGCAAGCGCCGAATTCGTCACACCTCCTATCAGTAGGATTCGATTCATCAGATGTTCCGACTCGGCGATTTTTTGAAAGAGAAACAACTTCGCCCAAAATCCCCCAAAAGGTGGAACTCCCGCCAAGGACATAAAAAAGATGTTGATCGCGATCGCCGTAAAAGGTTTTACCCCCGACAAGGACTGAACGGAAAAGAAAGTTACTTGTCTCGTTCCATCTTCTAAATACGCCAAAATAGCGAACGCTCCCAAACTCATAAAAGAATATATCATGAGATAGAATAACACTTCTTCTTTAATTCCTGCGGAAATCCCGGCGACAACGTAACCCGCATGTGCGATCGAAGAATACGCAAGCATTCGTTTTAAATTTTCCTGTTTTAATGCGAGTAAGTTCCCATATACCATCGATAACAATGCAAGAATTCCGGGTAACCACGCCCAAGTACTGCCTTCGAGAGACAGAGGGAGCTTCGTATAAAGAACCAGTAAAAGTCCGATAGAAGCAGTTTTAGATGCGGTGGACATGTAACCCGTTACCGGAGTTAAAGCGCCTTCGTATGCATCGGGAGTCCATGCGTGATAAGGAAAGAGCGCGATCTTAAAAGCGACCCCCGTGATAAACAAAACGAGTCCGATCTTTGCAAAGTTTCCTTGATACCCCGCGATCACCAATGGCTTTAGCGCCGCCGTTATGTTCGTCGACCCACTCCCTCCAAATAGAAATGCAATTCCCATCAGCATAAATCCGGAGGAAAAACTTCCCAAGAGAAAGTATTTCAGCGTAGCTTCCAAGGAAAACAAATCGCTTCTCGCCATTCCGATTAGAATGTAAAGACAAATACTCATCAATTCGAGTGCGACGAACACTAGAATAAAGTCCTGTCCGGAAGTCATAAATATCATTCCGCAGGTCGCAAACAATAACAAAGGATAGAACTCTGGAAATTCTACTTTATGATTCTTTAATATTCTAGGAGCTACGGCCGCGGTTCCAATGGCCATCGAAAGGTAAATTAGATTTAACCAAAAAGACAATACGGAATTTTCAATCTGACCATCGAAGTAGGTTCCGTTTCCGGGAAATTGAAATGCGACGTAAAACACGCTTCCAAATGCAATGAGAAGAATCAGTCCGGATACATATCGTACGATTAGAAATTCTTTCGTTTTAAAAAGTACGGAAAAACATATGAGAAATACTCCGCCCGTCGCCAGAATCAACCCGGGAAGAATGGAAAATAGATCAAGGACGTTCGGAATTAGATTCATTTCAGAGCCTCCTCGTCTCCCTCGGGAGAAGTTTCCTTTCCTTTACGGATCGATCCAGGTAAGGCATATTTACTTTGAAATCCTTTGAGACGCTCTTCGTAACGACCGGGTTCCTCTCCTAAAGACTTATAAGACACGTATTTCCTTACGACATCGACAGATTTTCCATTCAAGTCCGTTGCCTTAAGTGAATTTAAGGAACGATCTTGGATCGTTTTTATCGAAGCGGAATTCAACGCAACTCTTATCGAAGGTTCTAAAACCCTTAAAAATGGCTTCGGATAAATTCCGATCCAGAAGATCATAATTACGGTTGGTACTAAAATGACCCATTCTTTGAAATTCAAATCGTGATACTCAATGAGACTTTTCGTGGATTCTCCAAAAATCATTCTTTTTGCGAACAACAATAGATATCCCGCGGCAAATACGACCCCGGTTGCGGCTAACGCTCCATATACAACGTTGGCCTTAATACTTCCGAGGATGATCAGAAATTCCCCGATAAAACTGTTGGTTCCGGGAACTCCCAAGGAAGAAAAAATCGCAATCGCAAAAAAAACCGAAAATACCGGAAGCAACTTGGACAATCCTCCAGCTTTGGCGATGTCGTTATTTCCGATCCTTTCGTGCAACATTCCGAGCATAAAGAAAAGCATTCCCGCGGTAAATCCGTGGTTAAGCATTTGAAGCATTCCGCCCGCCATTCCCTCTTCCGTGAAACTCAATATTCCAAGCATACAAAAACTCATGTGTGAAAGAGAAGAAAATGCAACGACTCGTTTCGAGTTTTCCTGAGCCATCGCAATCACGGCACCGTAGATGATTCCCGCAATACAAAGTCCTCCGAGGAGTTCCCTATACTCCAACATCTCTTCGGGAAACAAAGGGATCGCCAATCGCACGAAACCATAAAGTCCGATTTTCAATAAAATCCCGGAAAGGTCCACAGAACCCACCGTGGGAGCTTGAGAGTGAACATCCGGCATCCAGGTATGAAGCGGGAACAAAGGCACCTTAATTGCAAACGCCAATACGAATGCAAAAAATATAAATAAACGGATGTTTTTCGGAATCTCGGGAAGAAGTCCCGTTGATAGTTCTTCGATCACGATCGTTCCGGTTTTAAAATAGAGTATTAGAATTCCTGCAAGCATCAATACCGATCCGGTAAACGAAAAAATCAAATACTTAATCGCCGCTTTGACTCGTTGGTCCTCTCCCCAAATTCCCACCATAAGAACCATCGGTGAAACCATGGCTTCCCAAAAAATGTAAAACAATACGAGGTTCCCGGACAAGAATACTCCGTGAACGCTCATTTCCACGATCATTAGATAAATGTAAAATTCTCGGATTCTAGTCGTGATACTCGTCCAAGTCGCGAGAGTGGAAAGAAAAAACAACAAAGAAGACATCCCGCAGAGGAGAAGACTGAATCCGTCCAGTCCGATATGATAATCCACTTTCAGATTTCCGGACACTACGATTCCCCAGATACGATCTACAAATTGAAGAGAGGAGTTGGAAGGATCGTATTTAAAATACAAACCCACGATGATTAAAAACGGAACAAGTGTGAACGATCCTGAAATGAACCTCAGCCAATTCACCCGATTGGACAAAAATAAAAACGGAACTCCGATCAGAGGTAAAAATAAAAAGATACTAAGTATATACGGCGGGAAATCCAAGTTATAGCCCCCTCATTAGAAAAAAGGAAAGAATGACTACCGTTCCGAGCACGATCAAAATCGCGTAGTCGACTACGATTCCCGTTTGAACCCGTCTTAAAACCAATGAGATCGCGACCGCGAACCTTCCAGTACCTCTCAGTATCAAATCCAAGAAATTTCTTTCCACGTATCCCGCTAAAAACTTTCCAAGCAGGAGAATCGGATCCACAATAAAGTTTCTGTAAAACTCGTCGATGTAGTATTTCTGAGAAAGAATTCTTTTCACACCCGTATGCGATTCCTCATCTTCAGGAACGTTTTTTCCGGTTAAAAAGATCGTTCTTGCAATAAAAATTCCGGAGATCGCAACCGCGACCGACACCACAACCAGAATCAGTTCGATCGTCGTTCCCGTTTCGTGAGCGCCTTCGGAACGATTGACGATCATCTTCGAGATTTCCGTTCCACGGACAAAGATAGGAGCGAAGTAACGGGTAAGAGCGTCCACTCCTCCGAAAAGAAAATGAGGGATTTCCAAAAATCCCGCGACCACAGCGCCTATGGAAAGAATCACGAGCGGAATCGTCATTACGAGGGGAGATTCGTGCAAGTGCGACGCTTTATGGGAAGACACTCGAGATTCTCCATAAAACGCGAGATAAGTCATTCGAAACATGTAAAATGCGGTCAGAAGCGCGGTTACGATTCCGAGTCCGTAAAAGAGCATCCCATAAGCATAACTTTTTTCTAATATTAGATCTTTGGAAAAGAATCCGCTGAACGGAGGGATTCCCGATATCGCAAGCGATCCGACAAGAAACGTCAACCAGGTGATTTTCATCTGATTTTTAAGTCCGCCCATATTTCTCAGATCTTGTTCGTGATGTAGAGCGTGGATCACGGAACCCGATCCCAAAAAGAGAAGAGCTTTAAAAAACGCGTGTGTCATCAAGTGAAAGAGCCCCGCTACGTAAGCACCCGCTCCCATCGCGACGAACATATATCCGAGCTGGGAAACGGTGGAATACGCCAAGACCTTCTTGATATCGTTTTGAAAAAGTCCGATTGTCGCGGCAAAGAATGCGGTCACTGATCCGATGACTACAATCCAATGTCCGACTTGAGGGGCAGATAAAAAGATAGGATTGAGTCTTGCGATCAAAAAGATTCCCGCCGTCACCATCGTTGCGGCGTGGATTAATGCGGATACAGGAGTCGGCCCGGCCATCGCGTCCGGAAGCCAAACGTGCAACGGAAGCTGTGCCGACTTTCCGATTGCCCCGATAAAAAAACAAACGGCCGCTAACGGTAGTATATAACGAAAAGAAGGTACTTCCAGAATCGCTTCTCCGATTGCCGTAAAGGACACGGAACCCGTATACCAAAACACGAGTGCAATCCCCAAAAGCATTCCTAAATCTCCGATCCGGTTTACGATAAAGGCTTTCATTCCCGCGTCGGCGGCTGTTTCTTTGTGGTAATCAAAACCGATCAAAAGATACGAACAAAGTCCGACCCCTTCCCATCCGAGAAACAGAAGTATTAGATTTTCCGCAAGTACTAGATTGAGCATCGCAAAGATGAACAAATTCAAGTAAGCGAAGTAACGCGTAAAACCGGGGTCATCCTTCATATAACCAATGCTGTAGAGGTGAATGAGCGCTCCGATTCCCGTAATGATCAGAATCATATAGAGCGAAAGCTGATCGACTTGATACGCGAGCGATACGTTTAGGTCCCCCGTTTCAATCCAAGGCATCACCGTTACGATTTCCGGGATCGTCCTTTCCATCGGATGGAACTGAACAAAGGAGGCGAGAGCCAGAACAAAGGACAAGAACACGACTCCCGTGGAAAAAATTCCAGTGAATCCTTTCAGCCATTTGCCAAAAATACCGGAAACGAGAAATCCTATCAATGGAAGAGCAACTAACGCATAGATGAGTATAGATATTTCCATTCCATCTACCATTTCATCAGATTCATTTCGTCCACGTAACTCGTCTTTTTGAGTCTATGGATCGCGATCACGATCGCAAGTCCGATGGCCGCTTCCGCGGCAGCAATAGCCATTACAAAAAATACGACCACTTCCCCGTCCACTTGGTGCAAAGCTTTCGAAAAAGTGACGAAGACCAGGTTCACAGAGTTCAGAATCAATTCCACCGACATAAAGATCAACACGGCGCTTCTTCGAACCATCACACCGGCCACTCCGATCGTGAAAATGATCATCGCGAGAATCAGATAGTAGTGCATTGGAATTCCGGATATCCAAAGACTCATATTTCCACGTCCTTTCCTAAATTCTTTTTTCCGAGCACGACCGCTCCAAGTACCGCAGCGAGTAACAAAATGGAGATGAGTTCAAAAGGGAGAAGATATCGTAAAAACATCGCGCTTCCCACTACAGCGGTGTTCCCCTCGGCTCTCACAGGAAGAATTGCGATTGATGATTTTTCGCTCCGATACTCCGTCCTTCGATAACCGATCGTAAAAGAATAATCCGGAGACTTTCCGTCTTGAGTTTCCCCATATCCGATTCGTTGCGAGGTTTCGGAAGGGATTCCGTCCTGAACCGCCGTAGTCAGAAGAACCCCCAAAAACATTACTAGTCCCAAATATAAGAGTTTTTTAACGGGTTTCTGGAAGATAAAGAATTGAGTCGAGTCGTCCCGGAGGGACAAAAGCATCAGCACGAACACGACCAGTACCATGATCGCCCCCGCATAGACGAGAAGCTGCATCGTAGCGATAAAAATCGCGTTCATCACGGCGTAGATCGCGGCCAAGGAAAAAAAACTCAGAACCAAAAGCACTGCGGCCGTGATAGCGTTCGGATGAAAGATCACCCCCAAAGAGCTGAGTATCATCACCGAAGCGAACAGAAAGAACAAAAGCAACTGAGGTTGATCTGCAAATGACATATTTGTTATATTCTTAAAATTGTATATAGAGGCTCGCGACCAGAATATTCAAAACCGCCCAAGGAATCAGTTTTTTCCACCCGAGGCTCATAAGCTGATCGTAGCGGAAACGAGGAAGAGTCCATCTCACCCACACGAATAAAAAAGTGAAGAACAAAACCTTTCCCAAAAATAAAAAAAGTCCAAATAACGGCTGCAATACGTGCCCTTCTAAAATTCCGAACGGAACCTGATATCCTCCGAAAAATAGAAGTGTTACGACACAACTCATCGTGATCATGTTCATGTATTCCGCGATAAAAAATAATGCGAACTTAAACGCTCCGTATTCGGTGTGAAATCCAACCACGAGTTCCGACTCCGCTTCCGCCAAGTCGAAAGGTAAACGGTTGGTTTCCGCAAACATCGCCACTACAAATAGACAAAACGCTATAAACCCAGGAAGTTTGAAGATATTCCAAAGCCCCGCCTGAGACGCGCTGATATCCGTAAGCTTCAGCGAACCCGTGAGGATCACGATCGAAACCACGCTCATCCCGAGGGGTAGTTCATAGCTGATCATCTGGGCCGTGGAACGAATCGCACCTAACAAAGAATATTTATTGTTACTGGCCCATCCTGCAATGATAATTCCGTAAACCGCAAGGGAAGAAATCGCAAACAAAAATAAAATTCCTGTATCCGGGTTAGCGATTTGCAAGTCCAAAAATACCAGACCGGTTCTATCTTGAAGCCATTGTGGAAGAGGAATCTGACCGCCCAAGGGAACGACAGACCAGGCCATGATCGCACAGGTCATGGAAATCGCAGGAGCGATCAAATACATAACCTTGTTCACCTGAGTCGGAAACACTTCCTCTTTGGTTAAAAATTTAATCCCGTCCGCAAGTGGTTGCAAAAGCCCCCAAATTCCGGCGCGGTTCGGACCTTTCCGATCCTGGATAAAACCTGCCACCTTTCTTTCTGCGAGCGTATAATACGCGCAGGCGGTAATCAGAATAAAAAAGAAAAGTCCGCTTTTCAAAAGCCAAAATAAAACTTCATTCCAATTCATGGAGTTCTTTGTCCCCCCTCGCCGATTTGATCTTCTTTTCTTCTTCGAGGATGATTGGGCACAGGCGCCGGTTTTTCTTTCAATCTAGCGTCGAACTCCGCGCGAAACTTCTGAATCGCAGGGCGAACCGCTCCCACACAAGCGTCGGAAAGAGGACAAATCGTAGTTCCACCTTCCATATTTCTGGACAAGGAAAGAATCAAGTCGATGTCCTGGGTAGTTCCCTCTCCTTCTCTGATTTTATACAGAATATCCCGAACCCAATGAGTGCCTTCTCGACAAGGTGTACACTGACCGCAGGATTCGTGAGCATAAAATCTCGCAAAACGATACGTGGTTTCCACGATGTCCGCGCCTTCCGCGAGCACAATGACTGCGCCCGAACCGAGCATCGTCTTATGAGCCGCCATGGATTCGAAGTCCATGTTCGCGGTTTTACATTCTTCCGCCGTCAAAATCGGCACCGAAGATCCGCCCGGAATCACTGCCTTGAGAGGTTTATCGTCCACGATTCCTCCGCAAAGATCATTCACAAGTTCTAATAAAGGAGTTCCTAATTCGATTTCGTAAACACCCGGTCTTTTTACGTGACCCGATACGCTGAAAAGTCTCGTACCCGGAGATTTTTCGGTTCCGATCTTGGAATACCAATCCGCACCCTTATCCAAAATATGAGGAATCGCGGAAAACGTTTCCACGTTATTGACCACCGTCGGAGAACGATACAAACCCGATACCGCAGGGAAAGGAGGCTTCAATCTTGGATGGCCTCTTCTTCCTTCCAGGGAATTGATAAGTGCAGTTTCTTCTCCGCAGATATAAGCGCCCGCACCTTCGTACAAAATCAGATCGAAGTCGAAATCGGTGCCTAAAATATTCTTTCCGAGATAACCTTTGGCGTACGCCTCGTCGATTGCGGCCTGCATCGTCTTGGCGCCTTTCTGAAATTCTCCCCGAATGTAAAAGAATCCTTTGTTCGAGCCAATGGCTTTTGCTCCGATGATCATTCCTTCTATGATTTGGTGCGGAAGATTTTCAATCAGTTTACGATCTTTGAATGTTCCGGGTTCGCCTTCGTCAGCGTTACAGATAATGTATTTCGGTTTGGGAACGTCCTTCGGGATAAAGGACCATTTGAGTCCGGTAGGAAAACCGGCACCCCCTCTTCCTCGCAAACCTGATTTTTTGACTTCCGCGATGATATCGTCCGGTTTCATCGAAAGCGCTTTTTTTAAACCTTCGTAACCGTGTACCGATTCGTAAAACTCAAGTTTGGCGGACTGAGGGTTGTCTATGTATTTCGTAAGAAGTTTCATTTCCGCCATAAGGATTTCCTTTTGTCAGTCCAGGTTATCTAGAATCCGGTCCACTTTTTCAGGAGTCAGCTGTTCGTAAAAATCATCGCCTATCTGGACCATCGGAGCATAACCACAAGCGCCCAAACATTCCACTTCTTCCAAAGTGAACTTGCCGTCCGGGGTCGTCTGTCCCGTATGAATTCCCAAACGTTTGCAAAGATGTTCTTCGATCCGATCACTTCCCAACAGATAACAGCTTGAAGTTCCGCAGATCTGAATATGATATTTGCCCACCGGTTTTTTGTTGTAGAGAGTATAAAACGTGGCGACTCCGTAAACTTGTGCAAGAGAAATCGGATCTCCCAGGCGTTCGGCAATGTAAGCCATTCCGTCCTGATCCACAAAACCGTTTTCCCTCTGGAGAATGTACAAACAAGGCAGAACAAGAGAGCGTTTGTCCGGAAACACTTCCAGCATCTTTTGGAATCTTTTTTCGGAAACTTCGCTAAACTTGTAACTCATCAGCAATCCAACTCCCCCGCGATCACGTTCAAGGAACTCATGGTCGCGACCGAATCGGCGAGCAGACCTCCCCGAACGAGTTCGGCAAAGGCTTGATAATACCAGAAACAAGGACGTCTAACGTGCACCCTCCAGGGAGATTTTTCCCCTTCGGAAACAATATAAAAACCGAGCTCTCCGTTGGCGGCTTCGGTAGCCATATAGTGTTCTCCCGGAGGAACCTTTACCCCGTGCATGATGATCTTGAAATGATAGATCAATTCTTCCATGTTGTTGTAGACTTTGTTTTTTTCGGGAAGATACGCATGCGGAAGATCTGCGTGCCAAGAACCTTCCGGAATTCCATCTACGAGCTGTTCGATGATCCGGATCGACTGGCGCATTTCTTCCATTCTCACAAGGCTGCGGTGCAGAACACTTCCATCTTCTCCGACCGGAACGTCAAAGTCCACATTATCATAAAACATATAAGGCTCGTCCTTGCGAACATCCCAATCCACTCCCGCGGCCCTGAGATTTGGCCCGGTAAATCCGTAGGCGATCGCGTTTTCGGCGGAAATTCCTCCGATTCCTTCGGTGCGACCCAGAAAAATTTTATTTTTTAAAAGAAGACTGTTGAATTCCTCGATCGCGGGTTTTAGCCCCTTGCAGACGAGTTTGATTTCCTTGACGAAGTCGGGATAGATATCTCTTTCGAGTCCGCCAATTCTACAAAACGTAGTAGTTAATCTCGCACCGGTAAGTTTTTCAATAACCTGATAGATATTTTCACGATGATGAAAGAGGTGCAACATCCCGGAGAAGGCTCCGAGATCCACTCCCAAAATTCCGGTGCAGATGATATGATCCATAATCCGAGAAAGTTCGGAGATGATCATTCTGACATACGTTACGCGATCCGGCACGTCCACCTGCATCATTTTTTCCACGGCGAGAATCCAACCTATATTGTTCAACGGAGTGGAAACGTAGTTCATCCGATCCGTGCAAACCAGGAATTGATTGTATGTATAACGTTCTCCTAATTTTTCAAAACAACGGTGTACATATCCAATCACGGATTCCGCTTCTACGATTCTTTCCCCGTCGATTTGGATCACGTTTTGCAAAATTCCGTGTGTCGCCGGATGGGAAGGTCCCAGATTTACGAGAAGATGTCCTTCGGGAAGATTTTTATATTTCTGTTGAAAATGTTCCGCTGTTTTTTCGTACATCATACTACTTCCCTCCTTCCTTGGTTATATCTTCATTTACGTGGATATGAAGAAGGTCCTCGATCAGATAATCCTGACCGAATCCTTCCAACGGAAAGTCCTTCCGTAAGGGATGTCCTTGAAAATTGTCGGGCATCAAAATCCGATCCAAGTTCGGATGACCTATAAAGGATATTCCAAAAAGATCATATACTTCCCTTTCCGGCCAGTTGGCTCCCTTGTAAACGTTAGTCACACTTGGAATAGATTCCCCGTCTTCGACCCGGACCTTGATCTGAATCTTGCTCGCAGCCCTATTTCCGGAACGAAGCAGATAATTGACTTCGAATCGGGTTTCCTTTTTTCCGAGCCAATCCACTGCAGTTAAGTCGTTTAAAAAATTATAATTAAGTGTGGGATGATTTTTAAGAGCGTTCAATACGGGAACTATACCTTCGGCCTTTAGATAAAAAACCGGAAGATTGGAGACGACCAGTTCTTGTACGTCTAAAAAATGCGGAAATTTTTCTTTGAGGAAACGTTCTACTTCTTCTTTCATCGTACGACCAGGGGTTTATTTCTTTCGTTCAATTCCTGGATTTTCTGCATCACTTCCTGACGTCTCGCTTCCAGCCCCTGGGTTTTCAGTTTCGTCTGCAATTTAACGAGTGCGTCTAAAATCGCCTCAGGTCTCGGAGGACAACCGGGAACATATATGTCCACCGGAAGAATTCGGTCCACCCCCTGCAAAACTCCGTAGGTGTTGAACATTCCCCCGGAGGAAGCGCAAGCTCCGACACTGATGACGAACTTGGGTTCCGCCATTTGATCGTAGATCTGCCGAAGAACAGGAGCCATCTTGTATGTGATCGTTCCCAATACGAGAATCATGTCCGCCTGACGCGGAGAAAACGAAGGACGCTCCGCCCCGAAACGGGCAATGTCGTAATCGGAACAGGCAGTACTCATATATTCGATTCCGCAACAAGCGGTAGCGAAAGGAAAAGGCCAAAGGGAGTTGCCCCTTCCCCATTGAATCACGGATTCGATGTTTCCGAGTTGGAGCATATCTCCCAGAACTTGACCCGGAGCTTTACTCAAATCACTCAATCCCATTCCAGCGCTCCTTTCTTCCAGATATAGTATAAACCCACAACCAAGGTCAGAACAAACACAAACATCTCGAAGATGAGAAAAAAACCAAGTCCAGCATTTTTGAATCCGATCAGATTGACCGCATAAGGAAACAAAAAGACCGCCTCAATGTCGAAGAGGATGAAAAGAACCGCAACCAAATAAAACTTGATGTTGAAAAGTCCTCTCGCGTCTCCGTAATACTGCACCCCACATTCGAAAGCATCTTGAGGTTTCGATTTTTTCTTTGGACCAATGAGTATGGCAAGGGTAAGAATCAGAGCGGAGAATCCGACTCCAAATAAAAATTGAATCAATAACGGGCCAAGGTGCTCGGGAGCGCTATCCATAGCACCAATTAGAGTCCCTGCTTGCACATAACCTGTCAACCTGAAATTCAAACGGATTGTTTTTTGGATCAAGTGTTTCCACACCTCATTCACCAGAACTAGGAGCACTTCCGTCTGATTCAAGATTCGATCCTATAAGAAAAAATTCTCCATAAAAAATTACAAAACCTCTAAGACAAAGACCAAACCGAAACGAACAAGAACATGCTCCCAAAGAAAATCAAGTACCTCCGCGAACGATTCCAGAAGCTTCGAGAAGCACAACACCTCATAATTTTACAGCTCGTATCTTTTCGCAATAGAAATCGAATTTTGTGATGGTTAAAAATATTCTAAATTGGGATTTCAGTCAGAAGCCAAAAATCTCAAATCGCTTTGGTAAAAAACGAATGGACAAATCATATATCTGGCAACTGGTAGTAATGAAACGAAGAAGGAAAAACGATTTGTCCAGTACTTACAATTCATTTTATTTTTCCCGGAAGAGAAATCTGATTCCCTCTTCCAAAAGTTTTTTTTATGTATTGTTCCTTTTCGTATTCATTCAATGTTCGTCTTCGAAAAATTCCATCTTGGGAACGGTATTCGTCCGCAAAGGTTTTACACCGGAAAAAAAAATACGGCACGTAATTTTTCCAGTTCGGATCCGATCCAGCTGGTTGATAAAAAACGAAAACGCCGAGCAAAAGAAATTTTTAGAGTCCAGAAGTTATGAAAAATTAGAAATGGCTATCCTCAAATACGGAGGAAAGATCCAGGAAAAATACAACGCGGAAAAACAATTTCGGTCCGCGTTTGAGACGGACAATTCCTTCAACGAGGAAAAAGGAATTCAGATCGCCAAACAGCTCCAAGGCGACGTGGTCGTATTTACAGAAGTGACGGATTACGGAACCGCTTCCGGGAATTCGATTTTAGAAGTCACAGTAAAAGCAATCGATGTCGATAGCGGAGAAATCGTCTGGAAAGCGATCTATTCCGGAAAAGCGCGCGGTCTTCAAGATAATATCGATTTGTCCATTTTAGAATCCGAAATTTTTGAACATCTTGCGGAAAAATTAAAAAACAAAACGGAGTAAAAGAAATAAACATGGCTAAGGTAGTATTGTCCAGTTTTGCCGAACTAGAGGCCTATACCGGAAAAGAAATCGGGGTATCCGATTATCACACAGTAACTCAGGAACAGGTCAACAAATTCGCTGACGCAACCCTGGATCATCAGTGGATCCACACGGACCCAAATCGAGCAGCAAAAGAGTCCCCCTTCGGAGGAACGATCGCACACGGTTATCTTACCTTATCCATGGCGCCCTATCTCTTATCACAAATATTAGAATTAAAGAATATTAAGATGGGAATTAATTATGGGATGGAAAAACTTCGATTTTTAGAGCCAGTAAAAGTAGGAAGCAAATTGAGGATTAGAGCGGAGTTGGTAGAGCTGAAAGACCTAAGAGGCACAGCGAGAATGACTCTGAAAATGACTTTTGAAACCGAAGGATCCGCAAAAGCGGCTGCGGTAGGAGAAGTTATTTATCTATATCAATTTGCCTGATAGAAAAAAAAATTCTAAAATTAGGTAAAATATGAGTCCTAGACTGATCATCTACATGATCTCGAGAATTCGAGACGAATTTCACAGACATCTAAACCTAGAGTTGAAAGAAAAGGGATTAAGTCCGTTAACAACCACTCATGCGGATATCTTGTTTGCGCTTGTAAAAAAGAAAAAAGCGCAGATGCAAGAAATTGCCAAGATGATTAATCGAGACAAATCCACATTAACCGCTCTTGTCGATAAACTGGAAGTGTTGGGATTTGTGTCGAGAACAAAAGATTCGGAAGATCAGAGAATCGTTCATTTAGAACTTACTCCCAAGGCATCTTCCATTCGACCAGTGTTACTCGGAATTTCCAGATCGCTCGTGAACAATTTATATCGAGGCTTTACCGAAGATGAAAAAAAAGAATTGGTTCGTCTGCTAATGAAGTTGTATCAAAATCAAAATCCCGAATCTGCCACAGCGATAGAGCTGCTTCAGTAAATCGTTCCATGCTTTTCACTCAAATCGCATCCTGGACTTCTAGTTTGATTTTACTGGTCCTTTCCGGAATTCATTTTTATTGGGTAGTAAAGGAAAAAATTGGAATCAATAATCGGGTTATTCCGGAAATACAAGGTAAACCGGCATTTCAACCCGGAAGGTTTGCCACCACGATAGTAGGCATCCTTTTGTTATTAGCGGCCTTATGCCCGATCGGTCTCAGAATACAGGTTCCGTTTGGAATTTCCCGATACGTTTTTCAATACGGAACGTATTTTTTATCCGCGGCGTTTTTACTCAGAGCAATCGGAGATTTTCGACTCCTCGGCTTTTTCAAAAAGATTCGAGGTACGAAATTCGCGAAAAACGACACTGCGTATTACTCTCCTCTTTGCCTCCTACTTTCCGTCCTTTTGTTCGTTTCCACACTCTAAATGGGAGAATGGAAAACCTTAAAACGGATCACGTTGTTTCTCGTAGTGAAAAACATTGTTCTCTAATATTAACTCAGATAGGTTTTAAATTTTCATCCATTTGTATTCTGACCGATTCCAACTCACTGAGCTTCGAAACAACTCCTATCGAAAAAAATCTGAAAGTACATTCAAAAATAATAACTTACTGCTGATCCTATAAAATTGAGCACCGTAAATTTTCATTACAAAACCCGTTTGATTACAAAATATTAGATATTTTTTATATAGATATTGGTAGCAAGATCTATCTTCATTTTGTTACCATTTTTATACATCTTTAATAGTAAGTTGAGAATAAAACGATATACCATTGAGAATTGCACACTTTCCAATTTGAAAACGTACAGAGTCGGGATAGGAAACAACATGCTATCGAAGTTACAGGCGGAGATGCAACGATTGATTGGGAATATGAATTGCCTCGTGTTGTATCTTGGCGTGAATTTTTGATCTTTAAAGAAAGAAGACGTTCGATGGGGTTTATACAGATCATAGATTCGAGAAAGGAGAAAACACATTATCGGGGAAAAGAAGAAGCGGTAAAAAAGATGGCGATCAACTTTCCCGCGTATGGTCAACAGAGATCATCGAATGAACTCAAGATCATAGTTGCATCTGCGACTGTTCGGAGTGTATGGGTTGATTTGGAAACCTTCTCTAAAAGACTAAGAGTCTGTCCCAAAACCTCAAAATATAGGAACCTCGAAGAGAACTTAATAATTATAAAATATGCTCGAAATATTATAAACTATCAAAAGGACGTAATTTGTGGGAACTTCTATATTATATTACAAACTTACTGAATGATTGTAACTGATTTCTTGAAAGGTTTTTGGACAGACTTTAAAGGCGTTCATGGCCCAAGGCAATTCTCCCGTATTAACCGAATCCCAAGTGCAGGTATTAGAAAAAAGAAAATTAGAAAAACAAGTTGAAGGTGAGATAGAAACTAAAACATCCCGGATGCTTGGGATGCCAAGATACGTATTACGTGGACACAATCAAGGGCGTAGAAAGGATTTACCAGAAAACTTTATCGATTCCTATTCTAAAGCGGCGATGACAAAACTTTACGACAGGAAGAATGCATTAGTAGCTGCTGATATGTTAAGCGACAAAGTGATTCCCTGGTTTGAAGAAGAAGGACTTCGGTTGTTGAGAATTCTAACCGATAGAGGAACTAAAGTATTGTGGAAATAGGGAACACCATGAATTCCAACTGTTCCTTGCTTTGGAAGATATCGACCATTCGAAAACAAAAGCAAGGCATCCTCAATCGAACGGTATTTGTGAAAGATTTCACAGAACCATTCAAGACGAATTCTATGCGATTGCTTTCAGGAAAAAGGTATACAATTCTATTGAAGATTTACAAAAGGATTTGGATCAGTGGATCGATTCATATAACAAGGAACGTACGCATCAAGGCAAGTATTGTTTTGGTAAAACTCCGATGCAAACATTCCTTGACACGAAGGAATTAGCTAAGAATAAGTATCTCGACAACTTACAGTTTTCGTTATAAACAAGAACGGAGTGTAAGATTAACTTCTAACTATTACAGTTAAGGATTGAATCAAAGAACTACTCAGTAAAAAAAGAAAATGAATCTTTACAAATAAAGCAATATTCATTATTTAAAATTACATGTCTGATATGACAAACCCACATGACCGTTTAATCCGGGAAACTTTGCAGGACAAAGAGGATGCGATTTTATTTTTTAAAAATAGTTTACCGGAAAATGTAATCGAACTTTTAGACCTAAACGAATTAGAACTTACACAATCTAGTTTTATTTCGGAAAGTCTAAAAGAAGAACAAACCGATCTACTCTTTCAGATCCCACTGAAATCAGGGAAAAAAACAAACGTTTATCTTCTATTTGAACACAAAAGTTATTTGGATGAAGCAGTCTTTAGCCAACTATTAGGGTACATATCCGCAATCTACAAGTCTCAGTTTAGGACGGATAAAAAATATTCCGTCGTGATTCCGTTTATATTCTATCACGGTGAAAGATCTTGGACTTTAGGAAATAGTTTTCAAGATAGATTTATACTCTCCAAAAACGAAGAGGAAGTATTTAGAAAATACATTCCTGATTTTGAACTAGAATTTTTTGATCTGTCCAAAGTGGATCTAAGCCGACTGGAAAGTATCACCCTAAGAGTCATTTTAGGAGTGGTTCAAAAAATTTGGGAAGGGGATACTTCATTTTTAGCCTATTTAGGAGAAATATTTGAACTCTTAACGAGTCTAAAAAACGAATCGAAAAGGGTTGAAATTTTACAAAAACTGTTTTTGTATATATTTAATGTAAGAGAAATCGAACCGACTGAAATTACAAGCGTATTCAGTCATTCTAGGTTTAATCAGGAATACGAGGATTTAGTCATGACAACAGCTGAAAAATTAAGAAAAGAAGGTGAGATCAAAGGTGAAATTAAAGGTGAATTCAAAGGTGAATTCAAAAATAAGATCAAAACTGCCCGAAAGATGTTCAAAGAAGGTTCCAGTTTAGAATTTGTATTAAAGGTTACCGAACTTACAGAACAAGAATTAAAAGACCACGGAGTGATATAACAGATTTTAAGATTATGACAACAACCGAAAAATTAAGAATCGAAGGTAAAATCGAAACTGCCAGAAATATGTTCAAAAAAGGATTCGAATTAGATATTGTACTTAACATAACCGAACTTACAGAACAAGAATTGAAAGATTACGGAGTGATATAACTTTCCTCCTTCTAAAAATCAAAACATAGATTTATTCTATTCCAAATATTTAAACCGATAAAATAAACTTTCCTTTAAATGGATTTAAGGGCCCGTCTTAAACTGTCTTCTGTACGAACGACACTGTCATCAATCCTCTGAATGTGGGACTTCTACGTTTTATTACGAACTTATGGAATGATTGGAGCTGATTTCTTTTCAGGTTTTTAAGGCAGACTCTAAGTAAATGAACCGGTGTTATAGAAAATTCTACTTATAACCTTCTACAAATGGGGTGGTTTATCTTCTTTTGAAAGTAAATTCTATGCGTAATTTGGTAAAGAACGTGTTCGGGTAAGCTATGTTCAATGGGAAATTCCGGATTCTGAAACAAGCCGATTTCCTTAAGTCAATTCTTTTCATAACCGACTGGAGAACGTACATTTTTAATGGAAGTAAAAGACTTTGAAAGTTTGAATGGTTCGAGTAGGCAAAAAGATGCAGCCTCAGTGATTCCAAAAAGAAGAATTCAATCTCCAACCGAGGCGGGAGTAAACGAAGCATAAAAAGTGACATTCAAAAATCAGGTAAAACCGACCCATTTTTTTGCTTGTTTCGCCTCTAACATCCAAAGCCCGTATCCGAATTCCGCAAAATGAGTTTTCATCTTTTCAAAGAATCGTTTTTTGATAAAAGAGCCGGAAAATATTCCACCACAATCGGATCGGAACTCATTTGATAAAACGGTTCTATATCTCCTTTTTCCCACGTCCTTAAAAGCCCCATCAGTGCCGCGAATTTCAGCTCAAACCCATCTTTTAGTCATAGAAAACACTCTATTACGCAGTGTTCACTTTGTAGAAAAATCCTTTTACTAGAATATCCCGGCGATTATGTTACCTTCTTTTTGAATCGAAGTTAAAGAAAATTTAGTATTGCCAAAGAAAATTCCGTCGATAAGTATGGATAAAGAATAACAGTTATTCATTCGATTTTTTAACTTCTGAACGTAGTCCTATCTTAAAGTTTGCTTTTCTTTCTAAGTCCTGCATCTCTAAAATTCTTCTACATCCTGTTTGCGGGAAAAGCTGTTTTTAAATCTAGATAGCTGATCTAATTTACAACTATAAGAGGTAAATATGCCAATCAACATTTATGTAGGAAATCTTTCTTACGATCTGAACGAAGGAACGTTAGGTGATCTTTTCAGAGTTCATGGAACCGTTAATTCCGTAAAAATAATCACGGATCAGTATTCCGGGAAATCCAAAGGATTCGGTTTTGTCGAAATGCCCAACAAGGACGAAGCCGACAAAGCGATCAAGGATTTAGACGGAAAAAACGTTCTTACGCGTAATTTGAAAGTAAACGTTGCAAAACCAAAGAACGATAGATTTTAATTTAGAAATTCATCGTTTTTAAATCAAATTCGATTTTTCAAAACCGCTTCGAAAAGATCCTTTCAAGCGGTTTGTTAAAAGGGTAGTAAAACCCTCTTTCAGAGCCGTTTTTTCGGACTTTAGGATGGACTCTTGCAATCACGGCAAAAGCTTGTAGGCAAGTCCTAAGAATTCATTTTGTGTAAAATCTGCAATCCGCGTAAAGTCAAAAGTGGATCGATTTTATCGAAGATTCCTGGATGAGCGGCGTCGATGACAGTCACCAACCCTCCCGTTCCGATTACACGATAATCTTCGCCTTTATCTTTTTTGATTTCACGAATAATACCTTCCAAAAGACCAATCCAACCGAAAAAGAATCCGGCCTGAATCGATTCGATCGTAGAATCTCCCAAAATTTTTTCGGGAGACTGAAAAACAATAGGAGGAAGCTGAGAAGTGTTTCTTGTCAAAGCGTCCATGGAAACTTTTAAACCAGGTGCGATTACCCCTCCAAGATATTCGGGCTTTTCACTCACTACACAAAATGTAGTCGCAGTTCCCAGATCAATAATTATGAATTTGCCAGGTGAATCGATCACACAAGCCGCAGCGTTTACAAGTCGATCGGCTCCAATTTCATAAGGTCTCGGATAAGAAATCGAAAAAGGAAGTTTCATCTGGTAGTGAACTCGAATCGCCTCAATCTTAAACCAATCCTGAAACATTCTCTCTAAGATCGGATTTAATGTCGGTACAACGCTGGAATAAATTCCTCCTGTGATCGCTTCGTTTTCAATTTTAAATTCCCTCAAAAATCCTCTGAAGAACAATCCGAGTTCATCGGATGTCCTGTCTTTTCTGGTTACGGTTCGTTTATGAAACAGGGGAACGTTTTTTCCGTTTTCGAAAATCCCAAAGACAGTATTCGTATTACCAACATCGACTACTAGAAGCATTTTAGTTTAAGGAGTGGAAGTCTTCCGGGCTGTCCATAAAATCCAACTTAGTCCCAGAAGGAGTTTTTAGGATTAAGGAACCATTTTCACTGAGTCCCTCCAATACTCCAGTTTGTAACTGCCCATTTTCGGTGTAACTGACGGATTGTCCTTTCCAAAGAAGGAGTTCGTTTAACAAAATAAGTTCCTTTTTTCTTCCTTCCGTATCCTTCCAAAGAAGTATCGCTTCGTTCAAAAATGGTATCAACTTTTCCACGATCTCGTTTTTTTTACCCGCTCGATTCGGATTTGTATTCAAATAACCCGCGTCCGTAAGATGAGCTGGAATCGATTCTTTTTTTCCATACAAGTTCATTCCGATTCCTACAATCAAAGTAGCGGAAGAACCTTCGACTTCAGTCTCTATTAGAATTCCTGCAACCTTTTTGTTACCTCGATATAAATCATTCGGCCATTTGATTTTGATTTCCCGAGTGAGTTCCGGGTACACGGAAAGAATCGCCTTACAAACTGCGGTGCCTATAAAAAGTGAAAGTCCCGGTCCTCCGTCGAAATTTTCCAGACCGATTTTCCCGGAAAAAATCAAAGATTCTTCACCAAACACTTCCCAAGTTCGATCCTTTCTTCCTCTTCCAGCGGTCTGCTCCTCCGCTACGATCCAAGTTCCGTGCGGGAACTCCTGACTTTTGATGACCGAGTTTGTGGAAGTCACGGAATCCATAAAGATTCCCTTTTCCGGCTGAAGTAATACGTTCTGCATGACCGTTACCATCGCGAGGTCATTTGGTTTACGCAAGTAGAAAAAAAGCCAAACTAGTATCGTTTTTTACGAAATGATAATTTGAACGAACGGACGAGATTCTATTAAAAAAAGACTTGAACAAACCCGCAAAAAATTCAGTAGAGAAGTATAACCCTCAAAACAAAAGGATTTGAAATTCTATTTAGAACTTGATGCAGAAACTCCCACGGGAATTTACAATAATAAAAGTTCATAAACTACCAAAGTTGACCTAACCTGTGAGAACTACATCTCTATTACAAATTTACCGAATAATTATAACTGATTTTGCTTAAAGTTTTAAGGCCTGACTTTTGAACTTATCCTAAACGTTAATTCAAAGAGTCATAGATAAATAATCGACGCCCCTTGAACCGTGCAGGAGTCAATCCAGATATGTGTATTTTGATTTCTTCCACAAGTGGATCAGATCAACCCTTCCTTAAAAATGGAGTCAATTCTATGCAAAATGTAATTTTCCTTTTCGGAAGAAAAACGGGCTTGTTTCAAATCGGAAACCAAAATCTGTAATTCTTTTTGTATTTGAGAATCAAGTCTTCTGAAATCGGGAACCCAAAGAGAATTGAGATCTCCCGGCTCGGCCTTCCAAAGACCTCTTGCATACTCTCTTCTTCTGGCTTCCAAATCTTTTTTAGAAACCGAAGAGATAAGATAAGCATAAAGTGCATCCACCCATTCTTCCATATTGAAAGCCGGATTGAATCCGTGAAAACAAGTCAGGTGAACGACATTGCTAAAATTCCTGACAATCCGGATCTCGATCCGATGAAAGCTGGAAGCAAGAATCGGACATGCAGATTTAGATTCCTGCGTGTACCAGTTTTTTCTTCTGGAAGGAAGAAACCTCTTATGAACCCCTCTCGTAATTCCAGATTGTAAATGATTCTGCAACGCGAGAGAATCCTTCGGATCGAATTCCAACTTCACGTCCAACAACCAGACCTTAGCGCCTTTTCGACTCAACTCTTCCCAATCGGAATGCAAAAATATTCTATTTCTTGCATATTGAGATTTTGGAATACAAGTCTTAAAATGTTTTTCGGGAATTCCGGAAGCCTCCACCATTTCTTTCGTAAACAGAAAGAAATTATTATCCCCGGTTGCAATTCCTCTCGTAAATTTTCCGAACTCCGTCAACGGGACGAAATGGTTGAATTTTTTTCTTTCAAAATCCACCTTTTTTTCGCCGGTATAAGTTTTCTTTTCGAGTCGATGAAAGATAGGACTCCACTTTTCCTCCGGATCGGGAAAGGAAATCCAATCCGTCTGAATCGACTCGACAGAACTTAGAGGGAGTTTGGATGTATCGGAAAAAAATCCAGGTTTGAGCCTCGTCCAATAAAATCCCGACTTTTTTTCTTTTTCAGAATTTTCTAATAGAAGAATACAAGAACTTGTAATCGCTTCGTCGAAAAGACTGTCTTGAGGGGAAAAAAGAAACAAGGAATGTAACAAACCAGATTCTTGTAATGCGGACTTGATAAATACTCCGTAACCGGAATTGAAAAAATCTTGCGGAACGAGAAAGGCCGCCCGACCTCCTACATTGATTAGATTTAAACATTTCAATAAAAAGAAAACATAAAGGTTTGCCGTTCCCGGAAGTTTTCTATCCGATTTTCCTTCGAATTGCTGAATCAATTCTCTGGAGTAATTTTTATCGCTGATCTTTCGATACGGAGGATTACATAGTATGGCATCAAATTTTTGACTCTCTTTCTGTAACAGAAAATCGCGATCGTAAAAACTAAGTATACTAGTTTTCGAGATCCTATTTTCAAGTGCACTACGACTAGCACTCAGGCATTGTGTATCCAAGTCAAAGCCAACCCATTCAGCATCGAGATTAGGAAGTTTATCAAGAACACTTTCAAAAAATATTCCGTTTCCAATCGCTGGATCCAGTATACGTTTCAAGCCTTCTTGGGAGGCGATACGCTCAGCCCCCAAAATCCAATCTACCAGGAAACCGGCAACCCTTTCGGGCGTAAAAAACTGTCCTAGAAATTTATTTTTATTTTTTCGATTTACCTCTTGAGACATTTATACCGTACAATTCCAATCATTCATTAGTAGCTTCAAACAAAATCAATTATGCTTCTATATCCAACAGCTCTATATCAGTCAAAGACAAAAGTTTCAGAACAGGAGAAGCTAACAACTAGTAAATTATTTAACTCTATTATTCATTGTTGGACCACTCTCAGTATACTATCAATTAGAGATTCAGAATTTCAGAGTATTTTTTAAGCAGACATTAAAAACAAGAGCCGTATACAATTTTCTTAAGTAAAATGAGTTTAGAACAAACTTCGACTTAAAATCAAATTTATCGAAGACCCTATCGTAATCTATTATATTGTTAACACCCTTAATTTATTAAAATCTAAAGAACAAAATTATTTTTGATAAGATCATTTTCTCATTCGTTTATTCCAAAATTTCTACACTCGTTTTAATTTGTATACGGCGATTAGACAGAAAAATCTTTTTGTTGATCGGTTTTAGTATCACATTCATTTGTTAGAAAGATTCATTTGCGACTTGTCCAAAATCTAAAATAGAAAATAAATGCCGAATTCAAAGATCAAACCCAACATTTTTCAATTCTTAAATCGATTTGTCTTCATCGCTCTGCAAAAAATAACTCGATCAATTCCAAATCTCTTTTAGTAAAATCATTTTGGACAAAACGCTCATTATCCTTTATCACGGGATAACTCTTGTGAGATGATTGCTAAGATTGGCGCACCGAATTGGAAGTAGAATGTAAAGATATTCCGAAGCTTAAAGCATATTATAAAAATCGAATAGAACTGATAACAGTAGTAAGTTCGCTAACAAGATAATTTGGAGGCATTTCGTCGCTGTTATACGTCAGAAGAGTCATTCTCTTTTGATTGGCGATCATATAGACCATCCAGAAACGTTCCTCTTTTACGAATTCGCAAGCCATAATCTTGTTGCCTTCTTCGTTTTCGAAAGATGCAATCTTATCTTCTTCGAAATCGATTTTGTGCGTTTCAAGATATCTTTTTAATTCTTCTCCAAGATCATAACTTTCTGATTTATTTTCAAAGGCATAGACTTGAAGAGCACCGCTTCCGTTTTCCTCGAAAAATGCAGGAATTCCCTCGATGACCATGTGAATCCAATGTGCGGGAATCACCATGGAATACCATCCATTCGGTGAAGTATAGAGTTTGTATTCCGGAGTTTGAGACACGTTGTACTCACCAGATTCTTTTCTTCGATTTTTCGGGCAAGCAGCTTCTTCTATTTCTTGACATTTCAGATTTTCCATTATTTTTAATTCTGTGATCGCAATTCTCAAGAATCGTAGAAGTCCGTTCTACTTAGTAACTACGTTCTTCATTCTTCTTTTTTTCGCGTTGTTTGCATCCACACTCGCCTTCATCTTCACCGGAATCCTAATCTTAATTCTCATCATCCATCCTCTTCTTTTAAACTGGATCGGAAAATTATACGGACAAGAGGACATTGCAGACGAAGTTCATTTTGCGAAAACGAAGGACGGATGGAATTTAGCTCTCCACAGACATATTCCTCCTCAACCGAATCAGCAATTGGCACCTGTTTTGGTAGTTCACGGAATCGCAGCGAACAAGTTCGTGGTCGACTTAGATA
The DNA here is from genome assembly GCF_000306675.2 of Leptospira mayottensis 200901116. NCBI lineage: Bacteria > Pseudomonadati > Spirochaetota > Leptospiria > Leptospirales > Leptospiraceae > Leptospira > Leptospira mayottensis. The sequence continues at coordinate 608,680 of NZ_CP024871.1, read as the reverse complement.
GAAGACATTCTCTCCCCTATTATCTTAAACTTAGAGGTTACGATGTATTTGCGGTTTCTCTTCGAGGTTGCGGACGATCTTATCACGAAAGCCCGACTCGTTACGAAGACTTCACGTTCGATGATATCGTAAAATACGACATCCCCGCGATGTTCGAGAAGGTGAAAAAAATTACCGGTTCCGAACGCGTTTCATATGTGGGGCATTCCATGGGAGCAATGATTCTATATTCTCATTTTTGTATGTCCGAGCGTAAAAAGGATACGAAGGACATCGCCGCCTTTGTATCCCTAGGCGGTCCCGGAAATCTGAACCATATCGGTATCACTCTGATCGGACTTCTTTCCCGATTTCCCCGTGCGAGAAAGATGTTGGATCTGAAATTCGGAGCCTCCATTCTCGCTCCTTTAGCGGGAGAACTTTATACTCCGATCGACGAAATTCTTTACAACCCTAAAGTGACTTCATCCAAAACGGTGAAGAAAATTATGAAAAACGCAATCGAGAATATTTCGGACGGAGTCACAGAACAATTCATGCATTGGATCGAAACAAAGCAGATGCATTCTCTCAACGGATTTTACAATTACATTCAACTCCAAAAAAATATTTCCGTCCCCGCTTTGTTTATCGCAGGCGAAAAAGACGTTATCGCGACTCCGGAAACAGTCCGTTCCGTTTACGAAAATGCAAGCTCCAAGAAAAAAGAATTTAGAGTAATCTCCAAAGTAAATGGTTCCTCCGAAGACTACGGTCACGTCTGTCTGGTAATGGGAGATCGTGCGGAAGACGACGTCTTTCAATATGTAGAATCCTTTCTGAAAAAACACGGACTTCGTTCTCAACCCAGAATCATGACCAAAATCAAAGAAGGAATTCTTTCCGCGTTTCGGAGACGAATCCCTTCCTAGAATCGTTATATTTTTTATAAATCCGATTTCGAATTACGTGCCCCAGAACACCTATAAATCGAGTCTTTAAACCAATTCATTTCCCTTAAATCAAGTCCACTTGGTTTACAATAGCACAAATCGCAAATCTCTTTTCGTTGACGGGAATCCTTTTCTCCCTCAGATTTGATGCATGAGCCCCTTTTACGGCCGAATTTATAAATTTTTCTTTTCCACGGTTTTGCTATTATTTTTTTCCAATTGTTTCGATTATGAAGAGACATTGACGATCAATCACGACTTTTCAGGAACATTAGAGGTTTCTTATATAGTTCCGACCCGCAGGAATTCCGACGAATCCTTGATCAAGTTTCTTCCCACACAGAAAGACGAAATTTTAGGGAGACTCAATAAGGGCTTTTTTTCTAGAAACGTTTCCCTCAAGGATTATACCTATCAAAAGATCGTAACTCCGGAAACTGATCCAAGTTTATTCCGAGAAAAAGCGAAGGTTTACTATAAGGTGGAATTTCAGGAACTTTCCCAAATCGAAAACGCCATGCTTGGAAAAGTTCAGGTTCGTAAAAAAGGAAATACGATCTATGTAAAAAGGGAAATTCCTGCAATCAGTCGTGCGCCCGAAACTCTAAAGAAAGATGGAGAAAAAAAAATTTATTCCGAAACGCTTCGGTTGTTGCGTACAAGTTCTATTTTGTTTAAAGTGAATTTTCCAATCGCATCCGTATGTAGATCCAATCGAGGGGACGTAAATTTAGGTAAACTCAGTTACCGTTTGCCTTTAGCGGAAACGATTGAAAAAACCGGAAACAATTCCTGGGATTATAGGATCACAGTTATTTATTAAACTTTAAATCAAGAAGAAATGCTTCTCTTATCAATAAGAAACTAAATTCCAGATCAGTCATCTTGAGTAGCCTTATTGATTTCCAACGGTTTTTCACTGTTCAATTTTCCACATCCACACCAGAACAAACTTTAAGTTAAATGAAGTCGGTCGTTTTCTTTTACAAAAGATCCAGCTTCCTACATTTTTCCGAGAAAAGAAGAAACCCTTTGCGATCTTTTTCCGTAATCTTGTAGTGAAGTTCCTTTGTAAGATACTCTCGAACCAAAGTCGAGGAAAGTCTGGATTCGTAAGAGATAATTTCTTCAATATGAGAAATTCCATATTCCAAAGATTGAATAAATATGGAATCATCCACTTTCAAAGATTTTTTACCCGCCCAAAGCGCAAAGATAAAACCGAGACCCGTGATTTCGTTCCACCACTGAGCCAAATCTTTTACCTCGTAAAACTTGGGATCCCATTTTGCCAAAAGCGCATTGTCCCCGAAAAGCATGTGAGAGCCGATTCCTTTTGTAATCCTTTCCCGAATGAAGTTTGAATCGGTGGGTTCCACATCCGGAACGAAACCGCATTTTTCGTGGACCAAAACGCGAACCAGTGCCACACTCGTTTTGGAACCGTTGTCCGTAAGAATCAACTCGGGAGGAAATTTTTCTTTTTTATTTTGAAAGAAAAGGATAGATCTCACCTTTTCCTGAGCGCAAACACCCGTCCCATAGTACGTGTTAAGGGCATCCTGATTGCGAACACATTCGATCGAAGAAATCAAACCCAAATCGATTTCTCCGTTCAAAAGATAATCCTTCAGAATGGCCGGATTTTCGTAAACGACTACGTGCTCTTTATTTTTTTCAAATCCCCAGGTTAACGGTCTTGCGTTTAAATGTTTAACAATTCCTATCTTCAACGGTTCTCTCTTTCTAAAAACTCCAATAAAATCGGATAATCCCGATTTGCCAAATACAGAATTGCACAATGATTCGCGGCGGGAACGGCGGCTCCTTCCAAAAAAAACAATTCTTCACCCACAACGAAATAACGAATTTCCTGCGCGTCCAAGAACGACCTCACGATGGAAAGTAACATCGGGTCCGAGGTTTCCCAGTGAGCCGAAAAATCGTCTTCGCTTTCCTGTTCGTTCCTTTCGAATGGCTCCATAAAGAATTCAAAAAATATTACGTTTGAATTCTATTTTTCATACCGTCTAATTTAATCAATGGTTTTCAATGAGAAAGTGTATATATTTTCGGAATTAAACGATTTGACTATGAACCGTTCAAAAATTATCTGAATTCATATCTTGCAGCAAATCTTTAAGACTTGTATATCTTGACAGCGTATTAGGTCTCTTATAAACCATTCTTTAATATGACAGAAAGCCAATTCGGGATAATTACGATTTCAGACGAGGAATTTCAATTCGTCAAATCTCTCATGTACAAAGAAACCGGAATATTCCTTGCAGATCATAAAAAGATTATGGTTCAATCCCGACTTAACGGTAGGGCGAAACATTTTGGTTTAAAAAGCGTTTCGGAGTATATCGGAAGACTCCGAGCGGATCACGGATTTTTCAATAGCGAGCTCACGGAACTCATTAATCGAATTACAACGAACAAAACGGATTTCTTCCGGGAAAATCATCACTTCGAATTTCTAAAAGATACTTTTTTTCCTTCTCTGGAAGAGAAAGCCGCTAAAAACGGAAAAAAAATCCTAAGAATTTGGTCCAGCGCCTGCTCAACGGGAGAGGAACCGTACACACTCGCAATCACCTGTCTTGAATACTTCGCATATAAATCCGGATGGGATATCAAGATTTACGCATCCGACATTGATACCAACGTAATCAATACCGCAAAGGAAGGAATTTATAAAGAGGATCGACTTTTACCCGTGGACGATAAACTCAAAAATAAATACTTCACCAAACTTAGAGATCCGGAAAGAGGAGAATTATCATATCAAGCCAAACAACAACTCAAAGACCTGATCGATTTTAGAAAAGTCAACCTCCTGGAAACTCCGTATCCAATTCCGGAAAAGATGGACTGCGTATTCTGTAGGAACGTAATCATTTACTTCGACAAACAGACCCAGAAAAAAATATTTGAAAATTTTGAAGTCGTTTTAAAAGATCGAGGACTTCTCGTAATCGGTCACTCAGAAACTTTGTTCGGAATTTCAGATAGTTATAAGTTTTTGGGACATACGATTTATCAGAAAAAACCGGTGATCTAACCAAGAAATTATTTCAAAAATACCTTAGAATGATTGAAACTGGCATTTTAAGCAAAAATACAGAACTTGCCCCAAAACCTCAGAATGTAGGAACTCCTACGGGAGTTTAACTAAAATAAAGCCCATTCGAAAACCAACAAACTGCCAAAAGAATATAATTTTGCGGGAATTCCTTAGCTTTGTGAAAAATTCGCGATTAATATTTCTATCGAGGTTTTGGGACAAGTTCACAATATTTTTGAGACAGACTTAAGTTGTTCGGATTTACAGAAAACTCGTCGAAAACATGAATTCGAGCGGAAACATTTACCGTTTTTATCGATTCCAAAGTGTAAAAAATCAGGAAAACTCTTTCCAAACCCGAACCCATTCCTTGTGCATTTCGTAAGGTTCGTAAATTACAATTCTTGAATTTGCTAATACGTCCAAGAATCCGGCTTCGTTCGGAAACCGGGGAACAATATGTTCGTGAATATGTGGAATGGAACCGCCCGCATTTTTACCGAGATTATAACCCAAGTTAAATCCCTGAACGTTCCAAAGATTTTTTAGAATCGAAATCGCCTTTACAGTTCCATCGTGAATCTCCATCACTTCTTCCCGAATAAGTTCTTCGTACGCAAGAATATGACGCTTAGGAAAAACGATCAAATGTCCCGGATTATAAGGATAAAGATTTACCGACACGATTGTTAGATCTGTCTCAGCAACAATAAGACTGGGAACTTCAGGATCCTTCCTGCAAATTCCACAAAGGATACAATCCACATCGGGTCTTTTTCCCCTTACATAGTCCAGTTTATGAATTGAAAAAAGATTTTTCCTGGGCGCGTCCCATTGTGTAGAATTCGATTCTTCCATCGGCCCTAGAATAATTTCTCGTTCCTTTGTGTCAAAATAGAATCTCCTTGCAGGACCAATACTTTAGAAAAGAATGGAAGCAGATTGGAACCGGTTCATTATTCAGTTCAGGGAAATGATATCCTTCAAATTTTTGCGGAGAATTTCCATAAAGAAGATCCTGTTTTATTCTTGGACGGAACCGCAGGAGAAGGCGGGCACAGCCTTTTATTCTTAAAAGGATTTCCAAATTCCAAAGTTATACTTTGCGACAGAGATCCGGTGATGTTATCGAGGGCTCTTGCAAGACTCGTTGACTTCAAAGAAAGGGTGGTTTCGATTCAAACGAACTTTTCCGAGATCGACTCGAATCTTTTAAGCTTACACGGCATCAGTGATTCTCCGCAAGGAATTCTTTTGGATTTAGGAATTTCAACGTTTCATCTTTTTCATTCCGGAAGAGGTTTCAGCTTCAGAGAAGCCGAGCCCCTAGACATGAGACTGACTCCGAACGAAGGTTTAAACGCGGAGGATGTAATTAACACGTATTCCAAAGACAAGTTGATGCATATCTTTTATACGTACGGAGAAGAACGTTGGTCCAAGAAGATCGCGGAAGTCATCGTTGAAAGAAGAAAACAAAATTCGATTTCCTACACTTCCGAACTTGCAAATCTTGTTTCCAAAATCATCCCACGTAAATTTTGGCCTCCGGGAAGACATCCTGCAACTCGGATCTTTCAAGCGCTCCGAATCGAAGTCAATCAAGAGTTGAATCATATCGAAAAGGGACTGGATTCCCTCTTGAATCTTCTGCGCCCGGAAGGTGTAATTCAAGTAATTTCCTTTCATTCTTTGGAAGACAGGATCGTCAAAAATTCTCTTCGAGATTACGCGAAACAAAACGGATTCGAACTTCTTACCAAAAAACCAATTCTCCCTTCCGAAGAGGAAACTAAGGAGAACCCGGCTTCCCGTTCCGCAAAATTGAGAGTTCTTAGAAAAACGAAATCGACCGATAAAAAATATAAAAAGGAAAATTCCGAGGAAGAAGAATAAATGTCGTCGTTTTCCACGTTTTTCAACCGTTTCGTTTGGAAGGACCTTGGAACTCTATTTTTGAGTTTAGGTAAAGTGATCCTTCCTTTAAGTTTATTTTTTCTTTACGTTTGGCAGAACGTTCAAGTCGCGAGACTCAACCGAGAAATCGGAATCGCAACGGGAGAAAAAATCAAACAGATCAAAAAAAACGACGATCTTAAAATCGGAGTCGCCACCTATACTTCTGCGAGAAGAATCGAAACTCTTTATAGAAAAACATATAACTATCTTCCCATCACG